>JACESY010000008.1 GCA_013911595.1 Azoarcus sp. | reverse complement strand
GTCCTCCGACGCCGCCGGCACCGACCCCTGCGCCATCGCCCCAGGTGCCGGACTATCTGTCGGATCGGTTGGCGCAGGAGATGGCACGCGCGCGCACTTCGCCCAGTGCGGACCCGGCCGCACTGGCCGCGTACGAGAATCTTTTGCGGCTGCACGTGCGCAGCAGGCTGATCATCCCACCCGGCCTGCAAGGCAATCCGCAGGCGATGTTCAAGGTGACCCAACTCCCCAACGGTGACGTTTCGAAAGTGGAATTGCTGCAATCGTCGGGGAACGCACAGCTCGATATCGCGATCGAACGCGCCATCCAGCGTGCAAGCCCGTTACCCTTGCCGGAAGACAAATCACTCTTCAAGCGGGAATTGACCATCACATTCCGCCCGCTGGAGGCCCCATGATCCGGCCCGGCAATCCGGCCGCACTTCCCGACTCCGCCGAGCCGCACTTGGCGGAGTCGCGGACCCACCCACGACCGGAGCGGCCCGAAACACGTGTCGATCCGGCTATAATTTGCGGAGTCCTTTGCCCGATATGACTATGAAGCTCCCATTGCGCGCTCTGTTCGCCTGCTGGGTCGTACTCTTCGCAACGGTCGTGCATGCCCAGTTGTCGATCGAGATTACGGGTGCCAGCGCCACCCGCTTTCCGCTTGCGATCCCGACCCTCGAGAACGAGAACCGCCTGCCCGACAGCGTCAGCGACGTGATCCGGGCAGACCTCGAACGCAGCGGCCTGTTCGGACTGGTCGACACCGGTCTGCAGACCTACCCCGAATCCCAGATCCCGGATTTGCCCGCGCTGCGCAAACGCGGCGCGGACGCGGTGCTCACGGGCACCGTCGTAGCGCTGACCGACGGACGCTTCAGCATCCGGGTACGCCTGTTCGACACCATCAGACGAGTCGAGCTCGGGGCCTTGTCCCTGCACATGAGCGCCAAGCAAAACCGCGTCACCGGCCATCGCATCGCAGACTTCGTTTACGAGAAGCTGACCGGCCAGCCGGGCTATTTCTCCACGCGTATCGCCTATGTCGTGGTCAGGGGCGCGCGTCACGAGCTGCAGATCGCCGACGCCGACGGCATGAACCCTCAGCCCGCGCTCATCTCACGCGAACCGATCATCTCTCCGTCGTGGTCGCCGGACGGCAAGCGCCTGGCCTATGTATCGTTCGAGAAGAAGAAGCCCATCATCTACATCCACGATCTGCCGACCGGACAGCGTCAGCAGGTGGCCGCCTTCCTCGGCTCGAACTCCGCGCCGGCCTGGGCGCCCGACGGCAAGCGCCTCGCCGTGGTGCTGACCAAGGACGGCCCGTCGCAGATGTACATCATCAACGCCGACGGTTCGGGCCTCAAGCGCATCAGCTTCTCGGAAAGCATCGATACCGAGCCCGCCTGGTCCCACGATGGCCGCTGGATCTACTTCACATCCGACCGCGGCGGCAGTCCCCAGATCTACCGAGTCCCGTCCAACGGCGGCGATGCCGAACGCATCACCTTCGAAGGAAGTTACAACGTCACACCACGCGCGTCGCCTGACGGGCGCAGTCTGGCCTACGTCACCCGCAGGGAAGGACGCTTCCAGGTAGCGCTGCTCGATCTTTCGTCGCGTCGAAGCGTCATTTTGACCAGCGAACCGGGTGTAGAATCACCCAGCTTTTCCCCCAACGGACGCATGATCCTCTATGCTTCCGGTAGCGCGAGTCGCGGCGTGCTGTCGGCCGTATCCACGGACGGCCGCGTGCGACAGCGCCTTACAAGCCAGGCGGCGGAGATCCGCGAGCCAGCCTGGGGTCCAATCCCCCGGCAATGAAGATTTGTCGGTTTTTTCCATTTTCAAGGGAATCGATATGAAGAAAGTTCTCCTGCCAGCACTTCTCGCCTCGCTGCTGATCGCTTGCAGTGGGACCGGGGATCAGGCTGCCGACGGCACGGCTGGTTCGGCCGGCTCCGGGGCCTCCGGATCGGATACGACGACGGCTGCGGTCACGGACTCCAGCATTTCGCGCAACGACATGGGCGCACTTGGCGACGGCAGCAGCTCCGGCACCTCTGCGACTGACGGTTCGGCGAGCGGCAGCATCGCATCCTTGACCGATCCGAATCACATCCTGTCGCAGCGCACGATCTACTTCGATTTCGACAGCTTCGTGATCCGTCCCGAGTTCGCCGAACTGATCGAGGCCCATGCCTCCTTCCTGAAGGATCACGGTCAGATCAAGATGATGATCCAGGGCAACACCGACGAACGCGGCAGTCGCGAGTACAACGTCGCGCTGGGCCAGAAGCGGGCCGAAGCGGTCAAGCGGTCGCTGGTGCTGCTCGGCGTCGAGGAATCGCAGATCGAATCGGTCAGCCTCGGCGAAGAGAAGCCCCGCTGCACCGAGTCGACCGAGAGCTGCTGGGCCGAAAATCGTCGCTCCGACATGCTCTACACCGGCGAGTTCTGATGCTGCGTCGCCTGTCGACAGCGCTGTTGTTCGCAGTCCTGAGCGCGTCTTCGGCCCAAGCACAGGTGTTCGGGTCGGATTCGCGCCAGGTGAACAGCCTGCGCGAAGAGATGAATACGCGCTTCAACACCATCAGTCGGGCGCACTTCGATCTGCTCAATCAGAACGCCGCGCTGAAGGAGGAAGTCGCTCGCCTGCGCGGCCAGCTCGAAGTGCTCACGCACGAGATGGAGTCATTGCGTGCCCGTCAGCACGACTTCTACGTCGATCTGGACGGCCGGGTACTCAAGCTCGAGACGGCCTCGAAGGAATCGGTCGCCGCGCAACAGCGCAGCGGGCCTGACCCGGCGGTCGAGGCGAGCGCGTACGAGGCGGCGCTTCAACTGCTCAAGGACGGCAAGCATGCCGAGGCCCTGTCAGCCTTCCGCGCCTTCATTACCGACTATCCGGCAAGCGGCTTCCTGCCCAACGCGCATTTCTGGGCAGGCAATGCCGCACTGCAGGCCAAGGAGGTCGCCGCTGCGCGGGCCATGTTCGACACCATCGTGACGACCTGGCCCGACAACGACATCGTGCCTGACGCGCTTCTCGGCTTGGCCAACAGCCAGTTGCTGCTGGGCGAACGCCGTGCTGCGCAGGACACCCTCGGACGCATCATCGCCCAGCATCCCGACAGTTCGGCAGCCCAGGTCGCCCGCCAGCGCGTCGAGCAGTAGTGGCGCCCGTGCAGGAGCTGGAGTCAAGAACAAAGACCTCGGTGCGTGTCACCGAGGTCTTTGCTTCAATTCAGGGGGAAACCTCGCGCATCGGCTTGCCCACCGTGTTCGTGCGGCTGACCGGCTGCCCCCTGCGTTGCGTCTGGTGCGACACCGAGTACGCCTTCCATGGCGGACGCTCGCGCGATGTGGATGATCTCGTAGCGGAAGTCGCAGCGCACCGCCTGCATCATGTCTGCGTCACCGGTGGAGAGCCGCTGGCGCAAAGAGGCTGCCTGGATCTGCTCGCTCGCTTGTGCGACGAGGGCTTCTCGGTTTCGCTCGAGACCAGCGGTGCGCTCGATATTTCCGGCGTCGATGCGCGCGTGTCGCGCATCGTCGATCTCAAGGCGCCGGGTTCGGGTGAAGTCGGGCGCAATCTCTGGGCGAATCTCAAGCATCTTCGTTCCGACGACGAACTCAAGATCGTTCTCGCCGACGAAGCCGATTACGCCTGGGCTCGCGAACGCATCGCCGAGCATGGACTCGCCGACCGCTGCCCGGTACTGCTCTCGCCAGTGCATGGGCGTCTCAACGCGGCCAGGCTCGCAGAATGGATCGTGCGTGATCGTCTGCCGGTCCGCTTCCAGACGCAGCTCCACAAGATCCTGTGGCTTGACGCCCAGGGGCGCTGAACCGTGTCCGATTTGCCCTCCACCGTCGTGCCTCGCCGTGCCGTAATCCTGTTGTCAGGCGGCCTCGACTCGACCACGTGTCTGGCGATCGCGCGAGACGCCGGCTACGAATGCCATACGCTTTCAGTCGCCTACGGGCAGCGCCATGCGGCCGAGCTGAACGCGTCGCGTCGCATCGCAGGTGAGTTCGGTGTTCGCGAACATCGCGTTGCCACCGTCGATCTTGGCCAGTTCGGCGGCTCTTCCCTGACCGACTCGGCACTCCAGGTTCCGGTCACCGGCCCCTCCGAGGGCGTGCCCACGACCTATGTGCCGGCCCGCAACACGGTGATGCTCTCGATGGCCCTGGCGTGGGCAGAGGTGCTTGGGGCCGGTGACATCTTCATCGGGGTCAACGCGGTCGACTATTCCGGCTACCCCGATTGTCGTCCGGACTTCATCGCAGCGTTCGAGACCGTGGCGAATCTCGCCACGCGTGCCGGAACCGAGGGCACCCGTCTGCGCATCCATGCCCCGCTGATGAATCTTCCCAAGGCCGAGATCATTCGGCAAGGCAGCACCCTCGGCGTCGATTATTCACTCACCGTTTCGTGCTATCAGGCCAGCGAAGACGGAACCGCTTGCGGCATGTGCGATGCATGCCGGCTTCGGCGCGAAGGATTCGAAGTCAGCGGCATTCCCGATCCCACGCCTTATCGGTACCGCTGATCACGGGCGCCGCCCGGCCTAGGTCGCTCCATCAGATCATTACCGGCATCAGGTCCTGATCACCTTGAGCCGGTTTTCGATCTCTCTTTGACCACTCACCTTGCGCACGATCCGCTCTGCCGCCTCGCGCTCCGCGTGGTCTGTTGCAATGCCGTCGAGCACGACGCACTCATCATCCACGCTAACCGCGATGTTCACATGCTCGGTATCTTTGGCCGCCTTGAGTGCAGCGCGAACATGCGCCTCAAGCGCGGCGTTCGCGAGCAAGCGCCTCGATTCAGGCGTTTCATTGAACTCGGGAAGAGACAGTAGCGACTTGATCTGATCGACACATCCGCCGACCGATAAGCGGTCCGTGTTGAGCACCAGATCATAGAGCAGGGGGTCGCCCCAGCTCACACCGAATCTCTGGCGCATGTTGTGCGCGTGTGCCGCATCGCTACGTCGAAGCTCGTGGAGAATCACGTCCTCATCGTCCGTGTTGAGTCGGCACGTCAACCACTCTACCCTTCGTTCGATCGAAGCGCATACCCGTACGCACGGTACATGAGGGATGGCTCGCAACAGATAGGTGGCACCCCAACCACGGATGATGATGTTCCCCCGGGCGGCAAGCTCGAAGACCTCTTCGGCGACGTAGGTCGACACGCTGCGCGAATCGGTGCGCATGCGATCGAGCATGCCGGCCTTGCCGTCCATTACCCGTCGGATCAGACTCTTGCGCGCGTGCATCTTGTGGGCAACGTGATCGACCACTTCGTGGGTGACCTGCGCAAGCCCGAGCTCTTCGGCGAGCGCCTGCGCGACATCCTTCCCCAGTGACGCCATTTCCTGATTCATTGCGATGACGGGCACGGCCTGGCTCCCCTTGGTTTCGCACCGCGGCAGCATGACACAAAAAAAACGGCCCGCGGATGCGGGCCGTTTGATTCACTGCAAGTGCGGGAGTCGATCAGGACTCGGCCGCGAGCTTCCGTGCAACGAAAACCTTGCGATAGATCAGCATCACCAGCGGCAGGAACGCGAGGATCAGTGCCAGCGTGATGATGGTGCCGACGATCGGGTTCGAGTAGAAGATGCCAAGGTTGCCGTTGGACATCAGCATGGCCTGACGGAAGCCGTTCTCTGCACCACCGCCGAGGACCACTGCGAGGACCATCGGGGCCAGCGGGTACTTGAGCTTCTTCATGACGTAGCCAACGATGCCGAAGATCAGCATGTACCACACGTCGCCCATTGCGTTCGCGACGGTATAGGCACCGATCGAGCACGCGGTCAGGATGATCGGGGCGATGATGGTGAAGGGCACCTTGAGGATCGCCGCGAACAGCGGAACCGTCGTCAGGCACAGGATCAGCGCGGCCAGGTTGCCCAGGTACATCGAGGCGATCAGGCCCCAGACGAAGTCGGGCTGCTCGGCGAAGAGCAGCGGACCCGGCTGCAGACCCCAGATCATCAGGCCGCCCAGCAGCACCGCGGCGGTCGGCGAACCCGGAATGCCCAGCGTGAGCATCGGCAGCAGCGCGGCCGTACCGGCAGCGTTGTTGGCGGTCTCGGGACCGATCAGACCGTCGATCGCACCGGTGCCGAAGTTGTCACCCTCCTTCGAGAAGCGCTTGGCGATGCCGTAGCCCAGGAAGGAAGCCGGCGTCGCGCCACCCGGCACCACGCCGAGGCAGGCACCGAAGAACATCGAGCGGGCGAAGTTGGCCCAGTGCTTGCCCAGCATTTTCCAGGTTTTGAGCACGATCTTGGGGTCGATCTTGGCCGTGACCCCCTGGAACTTCAGGCCGTCTTCCATCGCGACCAGGATCTCGCCCAGACCGAACAGGCCGATGACGACGATCAGGAACTCGAAACCGCGCATCAGTTCGACGGTGCCGAAGGTCAGGCGCATCGCGCCGGTCATGATGTCGATACCGACGCACGCCAGGGCGAAACCGAGCATCATCGCCGCCAGCGTCTTGTACGCCGCTTCCTTGCCGATCGACAGGAAGGCGCAGAAGGTCAGCACCATGATGCCGAAGAACTCGGGCGGGCCGAAGCTCAGCGCGAAGTCAGCGATCGTCGGAGCGATGAACGTGATCAGCAGGATCGCGAACAGCGCGCCGAAGAACGAAGCGGTGAACGAGGTCGTCAACGCCTCACCGGCCATGCCCTTCTTGGCCATCGGATAGCCGTCGAAGGTGGTAGCGACCGAGTAGGAACATCCAGGGATGTTGAATACGATCGCGGTAATGGCACCGCCGAACAGCGAGCCCCAGTAGATGCACGACAACATGATGACCGCGGAAACCGGGTCCATGTTGAAGGTCAGCGGCAGCAGAATGGCGATGCCGTTTGCGCCGCCGAGACCCGGCAGCACCCCCATCAGAACGCCGAGGAACACCCCGACGAACATCAGGAGGACGTTCATGGGGGTCAGCGCAACCGCCATACCCGCCATCAATGAGTTGAGTTCTTCCACTTTTTTCTCCTGTTGATCTTATCCCGCGACGCCGGTACGTCGCGCGGCCGTTCGGGCCTGAATTCTTATAAGCCGAGCATGGCCTCGATCGGGCCCTTGGGCAGGGAGATCAGGAACCACCGTTCGAACAGCACGAAAAGCAGCACCGGCAGGATGATCACGTACGGCAGCGTCTTCACGACCGGGTACTTGCCGTTGACGATCATGAAGCCCGCGACATACAGCGCCGCCGCAGCGTACAGGCCGATGTAATTCATCAGCAACACATAGATCGCGGTCGGGATGAACACCTGCAGCACAGCCTTGAATTTGCTGCGCGTGACGAACGGAGCATCGCCGTACGCCTTCGCACCTGGCAGGAGAGCCGCGATGGTGCTCGCCGCGCCGGAACCGATGATGAGCAGGCCAATGTAGAACGGGAAATAACCCGAGCCCGGACCGAGACCCGGTTCCCAGCCAGCGCCGACCTTGATCGAATCCCAGACTACGACGATACCGACGGCGACGATCAAAAGACCAAAAGCCACTTCCATGGTGCGGACCGAGACGAGAGCCTTGTCTTCGCCCGGTGGTGCTTTATCTTGCTCCATAACTACCCTCGTTTTGACTCAAACATCGGCCGTGATGGCCGTACATAACAACGCGCCGCCCTTGTTTCCGGCGACGCGCACGCTTGTTCTTGTAGTTCTGGCGTAGAACGAATACAGCCCCGACCCGTCGCGGGCCGGGGCCTTGCAGCGCCTTACTTCGCGAGGAAGCCTGCGGCATCCATCAGCTTGCGGTGCGTCTCTTCAGCATCCTTCAGCCAGGCCACGAACTCGTCGCCCGTCATTTGGGTCTGGTTGAACGCGCCAGTCGCCATGAACTTCTTCCAGTCTTCCGTTTCGCTGACCCGCTTGAAGAGGTCGATGTAGTAGTCGACGACTTCCTGCGAGATGCCCGGCGCACCCATCACGCCGCGCAGCATCTGGTAGGTCACATCCACGCCGCCTTCCTTGCAGGTCGGGATGTCGGCCCACGACATGGTCTCGGTGACCTTGGTGTCGTAGACGCTACGCTCGCTGTCGAAAATGCACAGCGGACGCAGCGAACCACTACGCCAGTGCGAGACCGCTTCCAGCGGGTTGTTGACCGAGGAGTCGATGTGCTTGCCGACCACCTGGGTCGCAACCGCACCACCGCCCTTGTACGGGACGTAGGTCCACTTGGCGCCGGTCGATTCCTGCAGGGCGACCGTGATGATCTGGTCTTCCTGCTTGGAGCCCGTACCGCCCATGCGGAACTTGCCCGGGCCGGCTTCCTTGACGGCGCCCGTGTAATCGGCAGCGGTCTTGTACGGCGTGTCGGAGTGCACCCACAGGATGAACTGGTCGAGGGCCAGCATCTTGATCGGCGTCAGGTCGTTCCAGTTGAACGGAATACCCGTAGCCATCGGCGTCGTGAACACGTTCGACAGCGTGATGATCAGCTTGTGAGCATCGTTCTTGGCGTTCTTGACGTACAGGAAGCCCTCGGCGCCGGCACCGCCCGACTTGTTGACGACGACGATCGGTTGCTCCATCAGGTCATTCTTGACGATGACACCCTGGATGAAGCGCGCCATCTGGTCGGCACCGCCACCACTACCGGCGGGGACGATCCACTCGACCGGCTTGGTCGGTTCCCAGGCGCTGGCGGTCAGCGGGGCGCCGAGCGCGACAGCGGCGGCGAGCGTGGTCAGGACGGGGATGGTCTTGTTGCGAGACTTCATTCGATGATCCTCCTTAGGTGATTACCGGACGTTCCGGAAATTCTCCCGGCACTTCCGATTCGATCGCCGGAGCCCCGTGAAACAGATGGGGAACCGGCTTGTCTCAATAAAATTATTTATCGAGGCTTTTATAAACCTCGTTGATCCAAGGATAAAGGATGTTGCGTAGCTGGCAAGCCCTTCGTCCGGGAAATGTTGACCGCGGTCAACATTCTCTGGGCGTCGTCGCAAGTTCGCCACGACACGGTTCGCAAGGTCGCATGCTCGGCCACACAAGGGAATTCGGGTAAACGCTAGCGCGATGTGGACAGCACGCCCCTGAATGACAATCGACTCGAACGATGCCGATGTGCTTATGCGCGGGAGATTGAACGAACTCGATCGAGCCGGTTCGGCGGGAAGGTCGCAACACCCCGCAAAGCCTGGACTTACGGGGTGCTTACGTTTCGTATAAAGAAAGCGATGGGTGGCGAGCGGGGAACACCGCTCGCCATCCTGGCTAGAAGAACGACGGCAACCATTTCGGACGCGCATAGTCACGCCGCGCCCATTCAAAGGCTTCGAGGATGCGCGCCGGCTGCGTATTACCCGACATGCCGCGTCGGCCGTTGAGAACGATGAAGGGTACGGTGGTGATTCCGAGGCCCTTTGCCCGGGCGTCGACCGACTGCACCCAGTCGACGTCGACATCGCTGTCGAGATACGCACGCAGGGCTTCGACCTCGAGTCCGCACTCACCACCGATGGCGATCAGTTCATCGTGACTCGACAGGTTGCGGCCCTCGATGAAATAGGCACGGTAGAGCGGCTCGGCGAGCGTTTCGCGCAATCCGGCGCGTTCAGCAAAACGCAGCAGACGATGGGCGTCGAGCGTATTCGGCTGGACCTCGATACGGTCGAAGCGATACTCGATGCCCATCTGCCGACCAGCCCGTTCAGCATCGGCGAACATCGTCGGGTCGTTGGCCTTGCCCGGATAGCGGCGCTTGAGATACTCCTTGCGATCGACGCCCTCGCGCGGCAGCGCGGCGTGCAACTGGAACGGCAGCCACGAAACCTCGGGCTGGCGCTCTTTTGCATACAGTCGGCGGTAGTGCTCGAGCGCCTTGTCGATGTAGCGCTTGCCGACGTAGCACCAGGGGCACACGATGTCGGAATAAATTTCGATCGAGAACTGCTTCATTGCTTCTCCGGATTGTCATGACCGTCGCTGCGCGGCCCGCCTTCGGGCCGAATCACAGGCCCTAGGACCAGCGCCGGCGAAAAAGTTCGATTACTCGCCCCACCGCCCCAGCGTATGGAAGCGCGCCGCCTGCAGGGCTTCGCGCTGCTGCTGCGCGGCGGCGGGATCGTCGCGCGGTCGGGTCACGATTTCCGGGGCGACGGCGGTCAGCGCTTCTCGCACCTCGGGCTGCTCGAACGCCGACTCGAGCATTGCTGCATCGACCCAGGCCAGCTTGGCCGCCTCGAAACGCGCATAGATGCGGCCGCTCGCGCGATGCACGAAATTGACGTTAGGGATGCGACGAATGCACTGCAACAGGAACAGCGTGTTCTGTTCGACCGCCATCTGTTCGGGCGGCGGATAGACCGCCTCCGGGCAGCCGGCGTGCACGTTGATCTTGCGATAGCGCTCGACGTCCACCAGGCCCTTTACGTCGAGCACGTTCATGTCGCCGTTCCAACCGAAGGCCACGGTCTGCGGGGTCTCGCCCTTGGGAACGCTGTTGTCGAGAAACTCGTAATGCACCGACTTGGTCGTGCGCAGAGCCCATGTAAAGAAGATCTCGGGCATGCCCGAATAGGCCTCGATGTTGTGCGCCAGCAGATCCTCGACCGACTTGAAGCGCCCGAACTGCAGACCGCGCAGCCAGGCGCGTTCGACCGTCTCGTGCGGGGGCGTGATCATGAAGAAGATGTAGATCAGGTGGCCGAAGCGCGTGAGCAGGTTGCTGCCCGCCTGATCGGAATCGAGCGCGAAGCTGTCGAAACGAAAGCGGTCGATGAGCAGATGCGACATCTCGCCACCCTCGGCCTTGCGCGCCATGTAGCGGTCCAGCTTGTGGTCGATGATCTCGAGTTCGATCCCGGTGAGCGCACCGGCATACATATAGGCCTGGCCCAGAGAGGCGTAGTCGAGCAGGTATTTGCGCCAGATGTCGGGGCTGATCAGCGCGAAATCCACCCAACGCTCGCCAATGCGATCGACGAGACGTTCCTGCATCGGGCGCAGCGTGCTCTTGCCCGATGCCGACGCACCCTTGGTGTTTAGCACGATCGGGCGCGCCTGAGCGGGCAGGCGCACGTAGCCGAGCTGCGTCGCGGCATCCTCGATCCACGGCTCGATCAGCCGGCCGATCGCCTCGCTGCAATAGTCATTGGCTGCCATGCCGACGGCCAGCCGGGTCAGCACATCGCGATCGGCCCACATGCGTCCGTGCTTGATGTGCATCGCCGAGACTGCGCGCGACAGGGCCCGGTACGCCGCGCGCCGCATCGGGTCGCCTTCGGCACAGGCCTTGCGCCCCCATTCGCGCCGCACCCGCTCCTCGTGTTCAGGACCGGCATCGTCGGCCTCCACTGCTGCCTCGCCGCGGCCGAACAGACGGGACACGCCCGCCCACAAACCGCCACGCTCCGGCTCTGCGGGAGCAGGGCGAAAGATCGTGGCGCCCAGTTCTTCGTCGATGAAGGTCTCGAGTTCCGCGCGCATGCGCTCGTACTCGCCGACGATGTCTTCCATGCGCGGAGCGATCCAGCCCTGATCGATGCAATCGGCCATCTTGCGGAAGTTGATGCCGAGTTCTTCGTACAGACTCCCGGCGGGCACCGACAGATCGGATGTGATGCGGATGAGCAATTCATGCAGCACGAGGCGCTGCGGGCGGAACACAACCAGCTCCTGCAGTTCAAGGCCGGTAAAGTCACGCGCCTCGTGTGCGTGCTCGACGCTGTTGAAGACGTTTTCGGGTCGGAAGATGGTCGACAGCGGCAGCAGGTGACGCGGCAACTCCGGACCGAGTCCGGGGTTCCACGGGCCGGAGCCCTCTTCTGCCGGAGGGCAGGTCGCGAAACCACGCTTCTCGCCACTCACGGGCCAATCCCGCGGCTGCGTAGAGGACCCGGGGCGCTCATTCGTATACTTCGAGCACGCCCGATTCACGCAGGTCGTGATAGGTCTCCGCGTCGTGCAGCGCCTGATACATCACGATCGCGACGGAATTCTTCTTGATCAGGTGAGGAATGGCAAAGGCCAGCACGAAGAGGATGATGCCGGTGATCAGCCAGCCGATCAGGGCCAGCGCGACGGCACCACCGACCATCGGTAGTCTGATCAGCGGGAGCCACAGCCGGCGGGAGAGATAGTCCGCGGCGACCTTCTGCGACACGAAGGCGTTGAGCGTGTCGTTCTTGTAAGCTTCGACGAATTCGTGATGATCCATGGTCGGTCCGGTTGCAGTTCAACAAAATCGTGCGGGCCTGTCCGGGCGTCGCCAGGGGGCGATTATCGCATGCGCTCCGAAACCGCCGACGGGCTCCGGACACACACCGGCCCGGCGTAACGCTTGCGGGCGCGCCGGGCCGGGATTCGGAACAAGCTGCAAGGAGGTCCTCAGACCGCCTTCTCGGCGCGCATCGCCTGAATCTCGTCGGCGCTGTAGCCAAGCTGGGCAAGCACCTCGTCCGTGTGCTCCCCAAGCAGCGGCGAGCGGGTCACTTCGGTGGGACTGCCCGAGAGCTTGATCGGGTTGCCGACGGTCAGATACTTGCCGCGCTCCGGATGATCGACTTCGACGATGGTGCCGGTGGCACGCAGCGACGGCTCATAGGCGATTTCCTTCATCGACAGAATCGGGCCACAGGGGATGTCGAACTTGTTGAGGATGTCCATGGCCTCGAACTTGGTCTTGGTCTTGGTCCACTCCTCGATGGTCGCGAAGATCGACTCGAGCTTGGGCAGGCGCGCTTCCGGCGTCGCGTACTCCGGGTCGTCGATCCACTCGTCCTTGCCAATGATCTTGCAGATCGGTGCCCACACCGCGGCCTGGGTGATGAAGTAGATATAGGCGTTGTTGTCGGTTTCCCAGCCCTTGCACTTGAGAATCCAGCCCGGCTGACCACCACCCGAAGCGTTGCCCGCACGCGGCACGGTATCGCCGAACTTTCCGTTCGAGTACTGCGGATACTCCTTCATGGTGCCGGTGCGCTCGAGGCGCTGCTGGTCACGCAGCTTGACGCGGCAAAGGTTGAGTACCGCGTCCTGCATCGGTGCGAGCACCTTCTGCCCCTGGCCAGTCACCTTGGCCTGGTAAAGCGCAGTCACCACACCCAGCGCAAGGTGCAGGCCGGTGCCGCTGTCGCCGATCTGCGAGCCGGTGACCATCGGGGGGCCGTCCTCGAAGCCGGTGGTCGAGGCCGAGCCACCGGTGCACTGGGCGACGTTCTCATAGACCTTGCAATCTTCGTACGGGCCGGGGCCGAAGCCTTTGACCGACGCGAGAACCATCTTGGGGTTGAGTTCCTGGATGCGCTCCCAGGTGAAACCCATGCGATCGAGCGCGCCCGGGGCGAAGTTCTCGACCATCACGTCGCACTGCTTGATCAGACGTTCGAGGACTTCCTTGCCCTTCTGGTTCTTGGTATCGAGCGTGACCGAGCGCTTGTTGTGGTTGAGCATCGTGAAATAGAGGCTGTCCACGCCCGGAATGTCGCGCAACTGCGCGCGGGTCGCGTCGCCCACTCCGGGACGCTCGACCTTGATCACGTCCGCGCCGAACCACGCCAGCAGCTGCGTGCAACTCGGGCCAGACTGAACATGGGTGAAATCTAGGACGCGAACGCCTTCCAGCGCTTTACTCATGGAACTCTCCTCTTACCCGTAGCTTGTGCCAGAAATCCTGTCGGAGCCGCTGGTCGCGCGCTCCTCGCCCGTCATGCGGACGCAAAGGCTCGCATGGTAGCGATGGCGTCAGAACACCATCAATGACGTCGGTCAATAAAACGTGGTTCGTAGCAGGGCGAATCTGACAAGTCCGGATTATACCTATCACGGACACCGCGCATGTCGAAGGCATGCCGCGACTGCGCAGCAGCAGGCTGATTCGCTTGAAAAAACGCGCAACTGCAAACGTTCAACATAGTTTGGGCGCAACCGGCACGTCAACTTCGGCCGTCCGGGCAACCCGAGGCCGCGCGGGCCGGGGCGGTATAATCGCACATTCGGCGCTACAAAAGCGCTTCCCGTGTCGCCAGAGATGCGACACCGAACCCACAGCAGGAGGATGACACTTCATGCGCGCCATCGAGATTACCCAGCCCGGTGCCCCCGAGGTATTGCAGCTTTGCGAACGACCCGTGCCGCAACCTCGTGCGGGCGAAGTCCTGATCCGCGTACATGCGGCCGGCGTCAACCGCCCCGACGTACTGCAGCGAACCGGCAGTTACCCGGTACCACCGGGCGCCTCCGACCTGCCCGGCCTTGAGGTTGCCGGCGAAATCGTCGACGGCGAACTGGGCGGCACCGGACTGAAGAAGGGTGACATGGTCTGCGCGCTGGTACACGGCGGCGGCTACGCCGAGTACTGCCTGGCCCACGCGGGCCAGTGCCTGCCGATCCCTCAGGGATATTCACCGGTCGAAGCCGCATCCCTGCCGGAGACCTGCTTCACGGTGTGGAGCAACGTATTCGATCGCGGCAGGCTCTCTCAAGGCGAGAGCCTGCTCGTTCAGGGCGGCACGTCGGGTATCGGCGTCACGGCGATCCAGATCGCGCATGCGCTCGGTCACCGCGTGTTCGCGACGGCCGGCAGCGACGAGAAGGTCAAGGCATGCGTCGCGCTGGGCGCCGAGATCGGCATCAACTACAAGACCGAAGACTTCGTCGACGTGGTCAAGCAGGCCACCGGCGGCAAGGGCGTAGACGTCATTCTCGACATGGTTGGCGGTGACTACGTCCCACGCGAGATCAAGTGTCTGGCCAACGACGGCAGGCTGGTGTTCATCGCGCTGCTCGGCGGCGGCAAGGCCGAAGTACCGCTTGGCCCGATCCTGATCCGGCGCCTGACCGTCACCGGCTCGACGCTGCGTCCGCGCTCGGACGAGTTCAAGGCGGCCATCGCGGCAAAGCTCAAGGATCACGTCTGGCCCTTGATGGACAAGGGCAAGATCAAGCCGGTGGTCTACAAGACCTTCCCGCTCGAACAAGCAGCCAAGGCCCACGAGCTGATGGAATCGAGCCAGCACATCGGCAAGATCGTGCTCACCGTCGCCGACGCCTGACTTCGACGCCAACGACAAAAAAGCCCGGACCATGGTCCGGGCTTTTTTTTTGTTCAACGGGCCGGGTCACCCCGGGCCGTCGATCAGCAAAGGACGCGATCAGTTGAGCGCGACTTCGAGCAGCTTGCCGCCACCGTAGCTCGACTGCACCGGCTCCGTACCACCCGAGGTGATGCGCACCGCGCAGTATTTGAACTCGGGAATCTTGGCTGCGGGGTCGAGCGCAGCGTTGGTCAGCGTGTTGATCGCCGCCTCGTAGTACGCGAAGGCCACGAACACCGCGCCACGCGGCGTGCCCTCGTCGGCGCGCGCCCACATGGAGACCTTGCCGCGACGCGACTCGATCGTCACCAGATCGCCCGGATTGACACCCATCTCGGCCATGTCGAGCGGGTGGATCTGCGCAGTCGGATCCGGCTCGATGGCATCGAGCATCGATGCGCGACGCGTCATCGAACCCGTGTGCCAATGCTCGAGCTGTCGACCGGTGATCAGCACCATCGGGTACTCCGCATCGGGCTGCTCGGCAGCCGGGATGATGTCTGCCGGCACGAAGCGCGCACGCCCGGATTCGGTCGGGAAGTCGTCGACGAAGACCACCGGATCACCCGGATCGCCTTCCTTCTCGCACGGATAGACCACGGCGTGTTCACGCTCCAGGCGATCCCAGGTGATGCCACCGATGCTCGGCATGGTCTTGCGCATCTCGTCGAACACCTCGGAGACGTGCTTGTAGTCCCAGCCGCAGCCGAGCTTGTTGGCGATGTCCTGAATGATCCACAGGTCCTGACGCGCTTCGCCCGGGGTGTCGATGGCGGCACGGCCCATCTGCACCAGTCGGTCGGTGTTGGTGAATGTGCCGTCCTTCTCGGGGAAGGCCGAGGCCGGCAGGATCACGTCGGCCAGGTAAGCCGTTTCGGTCAGGAAGATGTCCTGAACGACCAGCAGATCGAGCGACGCGAGACTGTGACGCGCGTGATTGGCGTCCGGGTCCGACATCGCCGGGTTCTCGCCCTGCACGTACATGCCGCGAATCTCGCCACGGTCGATGGCGTGCATGATCTCGACCACGGTCAGGCCCGGATTCGGATCCAGCGAGTCTTCCGACACGTTCCAGGCCTTGGCGAACTTCGAGCGAATCCCGGCATCGGCCACGCTCTGGTAGTCCGGATAGACCATCGGAATGAGGCCGGCGTCGGATGCACCCTGCACGTTGTTCTGGCCACGCAGCGGATGCAGGCCGGAACCGGGCTTACCGATCTGGCCGGTCATCAGCGACAGCGCGATCAGGCAGCGCGCATTGTCCGTGCCATGCACGTGCTGCGAAATGCCCATGCCCCACAGGATCATCGAAGCCTTGGAGGTGGCATACATACGCGCGACATAGCGGATGGTCTCGGCGTCGATGCCGCAGATCGGGGCCATCTTCTCCGGCGTGTACTCGGCGACGTTCTTCTCGATCTCCTCGTAACCGCTGGTGCGGCTTGCGATGAAGTCCTTGTCGACCAGCCCTTCGGTGACGATCACGTTCATCATCGCGTTGAGCAGCGGCACGTCCATGTCGGGCTTGAACTGCAGAACGCGGTGCGCATAGCGCGCGATGTCGGTACGGCGCGGATCCATCACGATCAGCTTGGTGCCGGCCTTCGTGGCGTTCTTGATCCAGCTCGCTGCGACCGGGTGGTTCACGATCGGGTTGGCGCCGATCAGGATCACGACCTCAGCCTTGGCCACGTCCATCACCGGG
This sequence comes from Azoarcus sp., assembly GCA_013911595.1. Classification (GTDB taxonomy): domain Bacteria; phylum Pseudomonadota; class Gammaproteobacteria; order Burkholderiales; family Rhodocyclaceae; genus Pseudazoarcus. The sequence continues at coordinate 25,542 of JACESY010000008.1, read as the reverse complement.
TTGGACACCGCACCCGAACCGATCCCCTCGAGCAGGGCCACGACCGACGAGGCGTGGCACAGGCGCGTGCAGTGGTCGACGTTGTTGCAGCCGAAACCGGTACGCACCAGCTTCTGGAACAGATAGGCCTCTTCGTTCGAGCCCTTGGCCGAACCAAAACCTGCGAGCGACTTCTTGCCGTGCTCGTCGCGGATCTTGCGCAGACCGCCACCAGCCAGTTCCAGCGCCTCTTCCCAGCTCGCCTCGCGGAAGATATCCATGACGTTGTCCGGATCCATCAGGAAGTCGCCACTCTTGGGCGCGTCTTCACGACGGATCAGCGGCTTGGTCAGGCGCTGCGGATGGTGGGCGTAGTCGAAGCCGTAGCGACCCTTGACGCACAGGCGCTTCTCGTTGGCCGGGCCGTCGCGACCCTCGACGTACATGATCTTGTTGTCCTTGACGTTGTACGTGAGCTGGCAGCCTACGCCGCAGAACGGGCACACCGACTCGACCTGCTTGTCGGGCACGGTCAGCGCAACGTCGCGCGCCGGCATCAGCGCACCGGTCGGGCAGGCCTGTACGCATTCGCCACAGGCCACGCAGGTGGACGCACCCATGGGGTCGTCCATGTCGAAGACGATCTTGGCGTGGTTGCCGCGGAAGGCCAGACCGATGACGTCATTGACCTGCTCGTCGCGGCAGGCGCGCAGGCAGCGCGTGCACTGGATGCAGGCATCCAGGTTCACCGCGATGGCCGGGTGAGACAGGTCCATTGCCGGCTGTTCGCGCGGCGCGAAGCGCGGCTTGCCCACGCCCAGCTTCTGCGACCAGAAATCGACTTCGTTGTGGCGCGTGTACTCGGCTTCGGGCATGTCCGACTGCAGCAGTTCGAGCACCAGCTTCTGCGACTTGACGGCACGCTCGCTGTCGGTCACGACCTTCATGTTGTTCGACGGGTGACGGCAGCACGAGGGTGCGAGCACACGCTCGCCCTCGATTTCCACCATGCAGGAGCGGCAGTTGCCGACCGCTTCGAGCCCGTCCATGTAGCACAGGTGCGGGACGGGGATGCCCTCGCGCTTGGCGACGTCGAGAATGGTCTCGTCTTCGCGGCCGCTCACTTCGCGGCCATTGAGCGTGAAGGTGACCATCGCTGCTTCCGACTGGGCCACTTCGTTCTTGGTAATCGCGTTCATACTCTGTTCCTCAGCGTCTGTTCGGGAGCGTGGCGCTTCAGGCCAGTTCCTGCGGGAAATACTTGATCACGCAATCGACCGGGTTCGGCGCTGCCTGGCCCAGACCGCAGATCGACGCATCACGCATCACCTGCGACAGGTCGGCCAGCGCGTCGACGTCCCATTTGGTGTCCTTCTGAATCAGCTGCACGGCCTTCGCGGTGCCCACACGGCACGGCGTGCACTGGCCGCAGGATTCGTCCTCGAAGAAACGCATCATGTTGCGCGCGGCATCGACTGCCGTGTCCTTGTCGGAGAGCACGATGACCGCGGCCGAACCGATGAAGCAGTCGTATTCCTGCAGCGTGTCGAAGTCCAGCGGCACGTCGGCCAGCGATTCGGGCAGGATGCCGCCCGACGCACCGCCCGGCAGATAGCCGTAGAGCTTGTGCCCGTCGAGCATGCCGCCACAGTAGTTTTCCACCAGCTCGCGCAAGGTGGTGCCGGCCGGCGCGAGATGCACGCCGGGGTTCTTCACCCGACCGGAGACCGAGTACGAGCGCAGACCCTTGCGGCCATGCGCGCCGTGCGAGGCGAACCAGTCGGCACCCTTGACGACGATGTCGCGCACCCAGTGCAGGGTTTCCATGTTGTGCTCGAGCGTCGGCAGTCCGAACAGGCCGACCTGGGCAACGTACGGCGGGCGCAGACGCGGCATGCCACGCTTGCCTTCGATCGACTCGATCATCGCGGACTCTTCGCCGCAGATGTAGGCACCCGCACCACGGCGCAGGTGAATCTTGGGCATGTTCGACACCGGCGGTTCGGCTTCGAGCTTCTCGATTTCCGCCGTGAGCAGGGCGCGACAGCCGTGATACTCGTCACGCAGGTAGATGTAGATTTCCTCGATGCCGACGGCCCAGGCCGCGATCAGCGCGCCCTCGATGAAGCGGTGCGGATCACGTTCGAGGTAGTAGCGGTCCTTGAAGGTACCGGGTTCGCCCTCGTCGATGTTGATCGCCATCAGGCGCGGGCCGTCGAAGCCCTTGACGATGCGCCACTTGCGCCCGGCGGGGAAGCCTGCGCCACCGAGGCCGCGCAGGCCGGAGTCTTCCATGATCTTGAGCACGGACTCGACATCGCGCAGGCCACCGTAGCACTCCTGCACCAGCTTGTAGCCGTCGCGCTCCTTGTAGGCCTCGAGATCGATGTACTGGTCCGGCTGATGCCAGATTTCCTTCTCTTCAGCCAGCGCCGCGACCTTTTCGACCGTCGCGTTGGGCACGGGATTCTGGTGCACCACAGCAACCGGCGCCTGTTCGCAGCGCCCCACACAGGGGGCGTGGATGACACGCACGTCCTTGCCGAGAATGGACGGCAGCTTCTCGAGCAGATCCTGCGCACCGGCCATCTCGCACGACAGGCCGTCACACACGCGGATGGTCAGCGATGCCGGATGCTCCTCGCCCTCGCGCACCACGTCGAAGTGATGGTAGAAGGTCGCGACTTCGTAGACCTCGGTCTGGGAGATCTTCATCTCCTGGGCCAGCGCCGCCATGTGTGCGGACGACAGGTAACCGAAGTGATCCTGGAGCTTGTGCAGATGCTCGATCAGCAGATCAGGCTGGCGCGACTCGTGGCCGAGCAACGCCTGGACTTCGGTCAGGGCCTTGGGGTCGACGCGGCGGCCCTTGGGCGCCATTCGCCGACGCTGCTTGGTGGGACCTTGCACCGTAATCGGGATGACTTTCTGGTTCATGTTCTGTTCCTAATCAGCAAACGCATTACAGGATTCGACTCTTTGCAATAGGTCTTCGATTGCATAGGCACCGACGACCGCAACGGACACCACACGGATGCACGCTGGGCCCGGATCGGCCCCAAGCCCGCACAGGGCGGTCGATCGCCATGCTCGGACCAATAAACGATCAAATTGTGACACATTGGCTCGCGCCGAAAAATTGACGCGAGTCAACGACTTCGAAAATGCCACGTCGGATCACGACCCGGCGGGATCGGCAGCCGCGCGTTCACACTCAGCCAGACGCGCCCGCAGTGCCCGTTCCTCGCGAAATCGCTCGGTTTCGTCGCGGATGATCGCGACGATTGCCGTCGCACGCCCTTCTCTGTCGGACAACAGCGACACCGTAAACGCGATCGACAAGGTGTCGCCATGAACGTTCAGCGCGGGCACTCGGAGCAAATCCGAACCGTAGCGCGTCTGTCCGGTCGCCATGGTCTTGTGGTATCCCTCCCAGTGCCGCTCCCTCAGTCGCTCTGGAATGATGATGTCGAGCGACACCCCGAGCACATCTGCTTCGGCAAAGCCGAAGATGCGCATGGCGGCAGCGTTCCAGTAGGTAATCAGACCATCTGCGTCGCTGACGACGATGGCATCGCCCGCGGCGGCGACCAACTGCCGGAAATCCAGGTCATGACTCATCCGCAACTCCTTCGGAAGCCAAGTTTTTCACTATAACATCCGCGACCGGCCGCTGCCCGGATCGGCAACGCCAAAAAAAACGACGCCCGCAGGCGTCGTTTCTTTCTTACGCAGAAGCGCAGGTCAAACGTCGGTGACCTTGTTCTCGCGGAAGGACTTGATCTGATCCGTGCTGTAGCCCAGCTCGGTCAGGATCTGGTCAGTGTGCTCGCCCAGCAGCGGCGAACCGGTGATCTCGACCTTCAGGTCCGAGAACTTGATCGGGCTGCCGACGGTGAGGTACTTGCCCAGCTTCTTGTGCGGGACCTCGACGATGGAGCCGCTCTTACGCAGCGACTCGTCCTCGGACAGCTCCTTCATCGACAGCACCGGAGCGCACGGAATGTCGAACTTGCGCAGGATGTCGACCGCTTCGTACTTGGTCTTGTCCTTGAGCCAGTCCTCGATGAACGCGAAGATGTCGAAGATCTTGTCCTGACGGGCTTCGGCCGTGTTGTAGGCCGGATCGTCGATCCACTCTTCCTTGCCCAGCGCCTTGCAGATCGGGGCCCAGGCATGGCCCTGGATGGTGAAGTAGATATAGGCGTTGGGGTCGTTTTCCCAGCCCTTGCACTTGAGCACCCAGCCCGGCTGACCGCCGCCGCCGGCGTTGCCGCCACGCGGCACGACGTCGGAGAACTCGCCGTGCGGATACTGCGGATACTCTTCCAGATAACCCAGAGCGTCCAGACGCTGCTGGTCGCGCAGCTTGACGCGGCACAGGTTCAGCACGGCGTCCTGCATCGAGCAAGCGACCTTCTGGCCCTTGCCGGTCTTCTCGCGACCCATCAGCGCGGTGAGGATGCCGATGGCCAGGTGCATGCCGGTGTTCGAGTCACCCAGCGCAGCGCCCGAAACAGTCGGGGGGCCGTCCCAGAAACCCGTGGTCGAGGCAGCACCACCGGCGCACTGGGCGACGTTCTCGTAGACCTTCAGGTCTTCGTAGTGGTGACCATCGCTGAAGCCCTTGACCGAAGCAACGACCATCTTGGGGTTCAGTTCCTGGATGCGGTCCCACGAGAAGCCCATGCGGTCGAGCGCGCCCGGGCCGAAGTTCTCGACGAGGACGTCCGATTCCTTGATGAGCTTTTCCAGAACTTCCTTGCCCTCGGGGGTCTTGGTGTTCAGGGTCAGCGAACGCTTGTTGCTGTTCAGCATCGTGAAGTACAGCGCGTCGGCATCCTTGACGTGGCGCAGCTGGGCGCGGGTCACGTCACCGGCACCCGGACGCTCGACCTTGATCACGTCGGCACCGAACCAGGCGAGCAACTGGGTGCACGCGGGACCGGCCTGAACGTGGGTAAAGTCGATGATCTTAATTCCTTCAAGCGGCTTGCTCATGTCAGAAATCTTCCTTTTTTAAACGGGTTTGTTTTGAGCCCTGTGGGGCGCAGGGACTGCGCCTCTAAAGGGCGCCAAGCTTCTTCGTTCGGGATCCAATGGAGCGGCCCCGGCATGGGGGAGGGTCCATTTCAACCGTAGATACTATTGGCAGGCGGCAGCCCAAGTCAAGCCGGGCGGCCCGGATACCAAGAACCGGGCGGGCGGGTTGTCCCGCCCGCCCGGTCTCCGTGACGATCAATGTTTCATCGTCCGGCTCGTATCGAGCGCGAAGCTTACTTCTTGACAGCCGACTGCGGGTTGAGGCTGGTCAGACGACCGCTCTCGGTACCTGCCGTCTCGTCGATGATGGCGTTGATGACGGTCGGACGACCGGAGGCCAGCGCCTTCTCGAGCGCGTCCTTGAGTTCGGCCGTGGTCGTGGCGTAGTAGCCGTCGCCGCCGAACGCTTCCATCAGCTTCTCGTAGCGCGCGTTCTTGACGAAGGCCGTGACCGGGACGTCGCTGGGGTTGTTCGGGTTGAGGTTGGGGTCGCAACCACGATACACGCCGCTGTTGTTCATGATGATCGAGACCACCGGCAGGTTGTAGCGGGCGATGGTTTCGAGCTCCATGCCGCTGAAGCCGAAGGCCGAGTCACCCTCGATCGCGACGACCGGACCGCCGGACTCGACGGCCGCACCGACTGCGTAACCCATGCCAACGCCCATGACGCCCCAGGTACCGGTGTCGAAACGACGACGCGGCTTTTCCATGTCGATGATGGCGCGGGCGTAGTCGAGCGCGTTCGCACCTTCGTTGACCAGGTGGATGTCGCGGCCCTTGATGACGCTGCCGATGGTGCCCAGCGCGTTGTGGAAGTTCATCGGCGTGGTGTCCTTGGTGAGCATCGCAGCCATCTTGGCGACGTTCTGCTCACGCTTGGACATCAGCGTACCGACCCACTCCTTCGAGACTTTCGGGAAGTCCTTGCCGATGGCGGCGTTAAGAGCCTCGACCGAACTCACGATGTCGCCGACGATGGGTGCATCGATGGGCACGTTGCTGTCCATCTCCATCGCGGAAATGTCGATCTGGATGAACTTCTTGGCCGGGAACTCGCGATCCGGCGAGCCGCCCCAGGTCTTGCCCTTGCCGTGGGCCAGCAGCCAGTTCAGGCGAGCACCGATGAGCAGCACGGCGTCGGCTTCCTTGAGCGCCAGCGAACGCGCGGCCATGGCCGACTGCGGGTGGCTGTCGGGCAGGATGCCCTTGGCCATCGACATGGCCAGGTACGGGATGCCGGTCTTCTCGACCAGTTCCTTGATCTGCTTCTCGGCCTGCGCGTAGGCGGCACCCTTGCCGAGCATGATGATCGGCTTCTTGGCCGACTTGAGCACGTCGACGGCGCGCTGGATCGCGTCCGGCGAAGGCAGGTGAGCCGGGGCCGGATCGACGACCTTGACGATGGACTCGGCGCCACGCACGGCATCGATGGTCTGGCCGAGCAGCTGGGCCGGAACGTCGAGGTACACACCGCCCGGACGACCGGAGACGGCAGCGCGGATCGAGCGCGCGACGGCAATGCCGATGTCCTCGGCATGGTTGATACGGTAAGCGGCCTTGACGTACGGCTTGGCGGCGTTGAGCTGGTCCAGCTCTTCGTAGTCGCCCTGCTGCAGGTCAACGATCTCGCGCTCGGACGAGCCGGAGATCATGATCATCGGGAAGCAGTTGACGGTGGCGTTGGCCAGCGCGACCAGACCGTTGAGGAAGCCGGGCGCGGACACGGTCAGCGCAACACCGGGCTTCTGCGTCATGTAGCCGGCGATCGCGGCGGCATTGACGGCGTTCGCTTCATGACGGAAGCCGATGAACTTCATGCCACGGGCCTGCGCGAGACGCGCAAGGTCGGTCACCGGAATGCCGACGAGGCCGTAGATGGTGTTCAGATCGTTGGCCTTGAGGGCATCGATCAGCAGATTGAAGCCGTCGGTCATTTCCTGGGATTGCATGTGAAAACCCTCGGATTGAGTGTCGCTTGTCGTGTTCATGGTGAATGCTCTCGTCGTTGTATGTCGATAAAGGTTGAGCAGCGTGGCTGGCTGTGCGGGCGATCACTGCACCCCGGATCGGGGTTGAGCAGGCCTGCCCGCGGGTCGCCTGCACGTCTTCACGTGTCGGCGGGAAGCGCCGGACGCCAGCGTTCTCCGACGGATATTGTCTGGGAGATACCCGTACCTATGAAGCGAGCGCATCATAGCGATGGGCCCTTGCCACGATCATTGACCCCGGTCAACTTTAACGGGAGAATACGCCCTTAGTCGTATGGGCGACGGAACACCGGTCATCTATGTCTCCAGTCGAGAAACACCCGGAAAAGAACATCATCCGCGTCCAGCTCAGGCAGAACCAGATCCTGAAGGAACTCGGCGAGGCCGAGATGGCCGCGCTGGAGCCTCATCTCGCCGTGGTCGACTGCCAGAAGGGCGACTTCCTGCTGCATCAGGGCGTGCACGAAATGGAGCAATATTTCGTGCTGGACGGCGTACTCAAGCGAGTCGTCACCAATCAGCAGGGAAAGAGGATGATCCTCCGCTTCACGGAGGAGCGCAACATGGAGACCAGCTACGCCGCCTGGCAGTTGGGCACACCCACACCGTACAGCATCGTGTGCGTCACCCGGGCACGCGTGGCCAAGCTGCCGATGCAGCAATGGGCCGCCTTCATCGACGACTTTCCCGCGCTCAAGCAAAACTTCGAGCATGAAGTAATGCGCCTGATGAGCGAGATCATGGCTCACACCATTACGCTTCACCTGCTCGACGCACCGGGACGCGTGCACCGTTTCCTGCGTAAGCAGCCCGACCTGTTCGACCGTATTCCGAAGAAGGAACTGGCCTCTTACCTGAACATCTCGTCCGAGACACTCAGTCGCCTCAAGCATCAGGGAAAGATCTGAACGTTCGGCGCAGCAAATGAAAAGGGGCCTTGCGGCCCCTTCGTCATTCACTGCGTCGGCGCTCAGCCTTCGACGGTGGCGATGCGCAGCAGGTTGGTGCTGCCCGGCATGCCGAAAGGCATGCCCGCGGTGATCGCAACCATGTCACCCGGCTTGGCGAAACCTTCCTCAAGCGCGACCTTGCAACCCACGGCCACCATGTCGGTGACCGAATGTACGTCCTCGACCACCTTGGCATGCACGCCCCACACGAAGGCCATGCGGCGCGCCGTGTCGAGGCTCGGCGTGATGCTGACGATGGGCGCGGTGGGACGCTCGCGCGCAGCGCGCATCGAGGTCGTACCGGACGTCGTATAGGTCACGGTCGCGGTGGCACCGACGATCTTGGTCACGCCGCGCAGTGCGGCGCAGATCGCGTCGGCCGGCGAGGCCAGCGGCTCCGGATGCTGGGCGTCGATCATCGTGCGATAGGCCGGATCTCCTTCGACCTCGCGGATGATGCGGTCCATCATCGTCACTGCCTGCACGGGGAAGGCGCCGCTGGCCGATTCGGCCGACAGCATCACGGCATCGGCACCGTCATACACGGCGCCGGCGACGTCCGAAGCCTCGGCACGCGTCGGCGTCGGCGCCGAAATCATCGACTCGAGCATCTGCGTGGCGACGATGCTCGGCTTGCCATGCTCGCGGCAGGCACGCAGGATGCGTTTGGACGCACTGGGTACACGCTCGGGCGGCAGTTCCACGCCGAGGTCACCACGCGCGACCATCACCGAGTCGGACAGCCGAACGATCTCGTCCAGATGATCGAGGGCCTGCGGCTTCTCGAGCTTGGTCATCAGCAAGGCACGATCACCGATGATCTCGCGCGCCTCGTGCAGATCCTCGGGACGCTGCACGAAGGACAGCGCAACAAACTCCACGCCAAGCGACAGCGCGAAATCCAGGTCGCGACGGTCCTTCTCGGTCAGCACCGGGATCGGCAGCACCGCGTCGGGCACGTTGACGCCCTTGCGGTCAGACAGCGGCCCGCCGGTGACCACACGCGTGCGGATCTGCGTGCCGTTGCTGTCGAGCACCTGCAGGCGCAGCTTGCCGTCGTCGAGCAGCAGTGACTGACCGGCCTCGACCACCTCGAACAGCTCCGGGTGCGGCAGGCACACGCGGTTCTCGTCGCCCGGCGCAGTATCGTTATCGAGCGTGAACTCGGCACCGGCCTGCAGCACGATGCGTCCGGACGCGAAGGGGCCGATGCGCAGCTTCGGGCCCTGCAGGTCGGCGAGGATGCCGATCGGGCGACCGATCTTGCGCTCGACCTCGCGCACGATGTCGTAGCGCGCCTTGTGGTCTTCGTGCGTGCCGTGGCTGAAGTTGAAGCGGAACACGTCCGCCCCGGCCTCGAACAGCGCAAGAATGGTTTCGGGGCTCGAGCTTGCGGGGCCGAGCGTGGCGATGATGCGGGCATTACGTTCGCGTCGCATTTTATTGTCCTGAATGAAACGATGACTACTCAAAATCCGGTGACTGGTCGTACAGACTACGCGACGATCGTTACGCCCTGATGTACGCCTACGGCTGCGATGGGCACCCGTAACGCGCCGGATTGGCCCGACCGGCGCCCTGCGGCCCGGTCTTCCACTTCTACAAAATTCGATGCCGACCGCAACAAGGCGGCCGGCATCCGGAATCCCGCCGCACGCGGCGGCACCCCGTTGTCCCACGACCCGCCCGCATGAGGCGGGTCGCGAAGATCAGCCCTCGGCGATCTGATGGTTGGCCATCATCTCGACCGCACGGCACAGCGCCGAGTGATCCAGGCCCGACATGCCGTTAGCGGCGCAGGCGTTCATCAGTTCCTGGGCCATCGCGGTGTTCGGCAGCGACACGCCCAGCGACTTGGCGCCCTGCAGCGCAAGGTTCAGGTCCTTCTGGTGCAGCTCGATGCGGAAACCCGGGTTGAACGTGCGCTTGACCATGCGCTCGCCATGGACTTCGAGGATCTTCGACGAGGCGAAGCCGCCCATCAGCGCCTGACGCACCTTGGCGGGGTCGGCACCGGCCTTGGACGCGAACAGCAGCGCCTCGGACACGGCCTGGATGTTGAGCGCGACGATGATCTGGTTGGCCACCTTGGTGGTCTGGCCGTCACCGTTGCCGCCGACCAGGGTGATGTTCTTGCCCATCAGATCGAACAGCGGCTTGACCTTCTCGAAGGTCGCTTCGGAACCGCCGACCATGATCGTCAGCGAAGCGGCCTTGGCACCGACCTCACCACCGGAAACGGGCGCGTCGACGTACTCGCAGCCGAGTTCGTTGATGCGCTTGGCGAATTCCTTGGTCGCGATCGGCGAAATCGAACTCATGTCGACGACGATCTTGCCCTTGGACAGGCCTGCCGCGACGCCATCGTCGCCGAACAGCACGGACTCAACGTGCGGCGTATCCGGCACCATCGTGATGATGATGTCGGCGTTCTTGGCGACCTCGGCACCGCTGGCGCAAGCCTTGGCACCGCCGCTGATCAGATCCGCGGGCGGCGCCTTGACGTCGTGCACGAACAACTCGTGACCCCCAGCCTGCAGGTGACCCGCCATCGGCGCGCCCATGATGCCCAGACCAATGAATCCAATTTTCGCCATGTCAATCTCCATATACGGTTCAAAACCAAAAAACGGGCGCCGGAATCATTCCGGCAACCCGACGGCAGCGCGCGATGGCTCGCTCCCCGACTGCATCAACCGGGGGCGAAACACGGACCGCCTGCCGAACGGATGCATACCGGAACCGTGTCGTCGGTCACACCCGCCGCGCGTATCGACTCCGGCACCGGGCCGGAACGTGCGCGAAGAAATCGCTCCGCGCAGATGTTAAAGGCAAAGACCGCGTTTGATAAGAACTCTCGCGATCGCTTGATTCGATAGCACAGGTATCGACCGGCACCCTCCGAAGTCTTGACGACGCTTGCGCCACACCCGCGGCCCACGCACGACCGTGACCCGGTGCTTGCAGACCCGGCGATGGACAGCGCGCGGCGCGCGCCCCTATCATCGCAGACGCAGCGCAACGGGGAGAACCGACATGATCCGCATCCGCGCATGCGTCCTGGCGCTGGCCGCGACGCTTCCGGCTGCCGGCCACGCCTGGGCCGGCGGCTTCTACTGGGGTCTGGAGGGGGCGCACGAACGCATCACCTTCGAGCCGCACTACTTCACACTAGACGGTGTGCCCGACGGCAGCTTCACCGATCGTGCGCGCGGCAATGCCGGCAGCCTCGTGCTCGGACATCGCTGGCAAGCCGCGAATCGTTTCTCGATCGCCGTCGAGGCGCGCGCCAGCGCGAGCGACACCGATTTCACGCTGTCCATTCCCGAAGAGCCCGCCTCCTTCCGCTATGACATCCCCTATGCCGCCGCGATCACCGTGCAGCCCACGCTGCACCTGAGCGACGCGATCTCGGTGTATGCCGAAGGCGGTTTCTCCTACGGTCATCTGCGCGAGAAGAAGTCCTCCCCGTCGAGCAGCGCCTACAACGAGTCCGGCTGGCGCAGCGGCACGCTGCTGGGCGCCGGCGTGAACCTGCGCCTGGGTCAGGCCTGGTCGGCCCGTCTGGGCTTCCGGGAAATCCGCTACGGCTCGCTGCGCTACACCTCGCGGCTTGCCGACGGCAGCGCCGTCGAGTTGATCAGCGATCGCCCCGAGGTGCGAAGCTGGCATATCGGCCTTATTCGTCGTTTTTGAACGGGCCCGGCAGGCAGTCCATGCAGTTCGCGCTGACCCTCCCCGACTGGCTCGATGAACTCGACGCGGCGCCCAGGCATTTCGACTCCACCGAGATGGCCATGCGCTTTGCGCTCGACGCGGCCGCGCGCAACATTGACGACGGCGGCGGCCCATTCGGCGCGCTGGTGCTCAACGCCGACGGCCGGCTCGTTGCCGCCGGCATCAACCGCGTGGTCCCCGGTCACGCTTCCTGCCTGCATGCGGAAATGGTCGCGCTGATGCGCGCTCAGCAGCGACTGGGCACACACGATCTGGCCACCTGCGGGCCGCACACGCTGGTCTCGACCTGCGCACCGTGCGCGATGTGTCTGGGCGCGATCCCGTTTTCCGGTGTGCGCGCACTGGTGTACGGCGCCGATGGCGCGGACGCCGAGGCGATCGGGTTCGACGAGGGGGCCAAGCCGCCCGACTGGGTCGCGTCGCTCATCGATCGCGGCATCTCGGTGCACCGCGACTGTCTCGCCGACAAGGCGCGGACTCTGCTCAAACGTTATCGCGACGCCGGCGGGCGAATCTACTGAACGACCCCAACGGGGTCTGCCACGCACACCCGGTTGCGTCCCGACGACTTGGCTCGGTAGAGCGCGCTGTCGGCCAGGCCCAGCGCCTGTTCCGGGTGGTCGCCGAGCGTCGCGACGCCGATGCTCACGGTCACCGCGATGTCACCCACGGAAGTGGCCGCGGCCTGCGCCTGGATGCGTTCGCGCAGACGTTCGGCCAACATCCGCCCGTCCTCGAGTCCGGTGCCCGGCAGCAGCACGGCAAACTCCTCCCCGCCCAGGCGGCCGGCGGCGTCGCCGCGACGCAGACTCAGGCGTACCACCTCGGCGAAATTCTGCAAGACCTCGTCGCCGACCGCATGGCCCCAGGTATCGTTGACGCGCTTGAAGTGATCGATGTCGAGCATCATCACGACGCCGGCGCCGCCGGCGCGGTGAGGCGCTTCCCGCGTTGCGGCGGCCAGACGGGACATGAAGCTGCGCCGGTTGGGCAGGCCGGTCAGCGTGTCGGTCGCCGCCAGCCTCTCGAGCGCAGCTTCGCGCTGCTTGCGTTCGGTGATGTCGCGCACCAGCCACACACGCCCCAGCCGCTCGCCGTCGCGCGTGATCGGCACCCAGTCGACCTCCAGCGCACGTCCCGTGTCGGCGGCAACCTCGATCGTACGCCGGTTCTCACGGCCCTCCGGGCTGCCCGGCTCATGCAGCCACCCGCTACGCTCGGGCCCGAGTTGAACGGCCAGTTCGGCATGGCCCAGACCGATCAGGCCGGCCCCATCCACCGGCAGGCCGAGCAGTTCGCACAAGGAGTCGTTGGCGACCACCACCACATCGAACGCATCTTCCATCAGCACCCCGCCGGGGAAACGCTCGAGCAGCGCCGTCAGACGCTGGCGACCGGCTTCCAGTTCGGCCGCGGCCTGATGCTGTTCGGTGACGTCGGAAATGTAGCCATGCCACAGCGTCGCGCCGCTTGCCAGACGCTGCGGGTTCGCATGCCCGACCAACCAGCGCTCGCCGCCGTCGGCATCACGCACGCGGTACTCGCAGCGCCACGGCGAGAGCCGCTCGGCCGACTCCCGGATCGAGGCCGCCACGCGCTCGAAGTCGTCCGGATGGATGATCTCGAACACCTTCTGCGCCGACGCCGACGCCTCGTCCGCATCAATGCCATAGACCGCGCGTATGCCCGGGCTCGCGTACGGGAAACAGGAACTGCCGTCAGGTCGCAGCAGAAACTGATAGACCACGCCGGGAACCTCGGCAACCAGCTTCTCGAGCCGCTCGCGCGACTCGGCGATGGCCGCCTCGGCCAGCTTGCGCGGCGTGATGTCCAGATGCGTGCCGGTCATGCGCACCGCAGAGCCATCGCGTGCGCGCTCGACCACGCGTCCGCGGTCGAGCACCCAGATCCATCGGCCATCGCGATGACGCATGCGATGCTCGGTCTCATAGTGCTGCGTCCGGCCGGCCAGGTGCGGGGCGAGGGCCGCATCGACGATCGGCCAGTCGTCCGGGTGCACGAGATTTTCCCAGGTCGCGACGCTCTCCTCGAGCTCGTCGAGCCGGTAGCCGAGCATTCCGGCCCAGCGCTCGTCAAAGCGCGTCCGGCCACTGGGAACATCCCAGTCCCAGGTACCCAGTTCGCCCCCCGACAGCGCCAGCGCGAGGCGCTCGCGGCTGTCGGCCAGCGCCGCCGTATTGCGCTCGCGCAGCAGGAACATCCACGCCAGCGCAACCCCGGCCAGCAACATCACGCCAGTGGCCACCGCGTTCTCGCTGCGCGACGACGCGATGGCATCGCGCACCGTGTCGAGCTCTCCGCTGGCATCCAGCCCGACGCTGACCACCAGCGGATAGCCGTCGACACGATGGAAGGCGTAGAAGCGGTCGGTGCCGTCGACCACGCTGGCAGCGCGCGACAGCCCCTCGCGCGCATCGGGCTCGCGCATGAATGCGTGGGTCGTCGCACGCCCGCCGACGATCTCGTCGAAACGGTGCGAGCGTGCCAGATACACGCCGTCCTCACGCGCGAGCAGCACGGTGTCGCTCGGGTCGGGGAAAATGTCGCGGAACGAACTCGACAGGTACTCGGGCGCGATCGACAACACCACCACGCCATCGAAGACGCCTTCGCGCTCGATGCGACGGGTGAATTGCACCGACCAGCGACCTGAGACACGGCCGAGCACCGGCTCGCTGATGAACAGGCGCTCGCCCACTCCATCGACGTGGAACAGGAAGTGCGCCCGGTCACCGATCGACACCGGCTCGCCGACCTCGGCCTGCAGACTCGAATGCACGATGAGTCCACGGGCGTCGGCCACCGCAACCTGCACCACGGCGCCATCCGGCAGGCCCTTCTCTACGAGGCGCTGGGTGCGAAGGAATTCGCGCTCGCTGCCTGCTGCGCGCGTATCGGCGAGGGTCCGCACCATGTAGTCGATGTCGGTCACCAGTGTGCCCACCTGCAGCGCCAGCGCATGCGCGAGCTGGGCACTGCGTTGATGCACCCTGGCCTCGGCGTTGGCCTGCTGCTCCGCGTGACCGCGCAGCAACAGACTCCAGTGCACACCCAGCGCCACGATCAACGCGCACACGGCAATCGCAACGCGGCGCACCAGTGGAGCAAGCCTGCGCCCCGCGGCCGGAGCGGCATGATCGAAGGCGTCGGGAAGGGGCTCGATGCTCATGAGTTAACGCACGCTGACATGACAATCAGTATCCGCCGAAAGCAAGGCGCGGCCAATCCGGCAAAGCCGTGCAGAGAACCATCCAGCCGTGAAGTAGTCCCTCTCCGGTGCCATTCAGGGACTCATGATGATCCGGCTGCAGAACCTGTCCATGCATTACATGATGGAAGCCACGCGTATCGACATACTGCGCGCGGTCGACCTCGACATCGCCGCGGGCGAACGCATCGCCATCGCCGGGCCGTCCGGCTCGGGCAAGACCTCGCTGCTGCTGCTGCTCGCCGGGCTGGAACGGCCTGCCTCGGGCCGCGTGTTCTTCGACGGTGTGGCACTCGATGCGCTCGATGGCGACGCGCTGGCCGACCTGCGTCGCGACCGCATGGGCATCGTGTTTCAGTCCTTCCACCTCGTACCCAGTCTCACTGCGCTCGACAATGCCGCGCTACCACTGGAGATCGCCGGCCGGCGCGACGCACGCGAACGCGCCCGTGCGATGCTCGACACGGTGGGCCTGGGCGAACGCCTGCACCATCACCCCACGGAGCTTTCCGGCGGCGAGCAACAGCGCGTCGCGATCGCCCGCGCGCTGGTGCACCAGCCCCGACTGCTGCTTGCCGACGAGCCCACCGGCAATCTGGATGATCGCACCGGCGCGGCCGTGGCCGACTTGTTGCTCGATCTGCACCGCGAAACCGGCACCACACTGGTATTGGTAACCCACGACATGGCGCTGGCGCGCCGTTGCGACCGAGTGCTGCGCCTTGGCAACGGACGACTCCACGACGAAACCGGAGCCGTGAGCCGTGCGCATGCTGCTTGAACTGGCCTGGCGTGACCTGCGCGGGGCGGGACGCACGCTGTGGGTGTTCTGCGCCTGCCTCGCCCTCGGCGTGGCCCTGATTGCGGCCAGCGGCGGAGTCTATCGGCAGGTCGGCGACGCGCTGCTGGCCGACACGCGCGCGCTGTTCGGCGGCGATGTCGAAGTGCGCAGCCGGGCTCCGCTAGGGGACGACGTGCGCGCCTGGATGGACGCGCACGGCACGGTCTCGCGCATGGTCGAGTTCCGCACCATGCTGATGGGCCAGGCCGGCGACGCCCAGCTCGTCGAGCTGCAGGCCGTCGACAACGCCTACCCGCTGGTGGGCCACATCGAACTCGAACCGGCAGGGCAACTGACCGAGGCGCTGGCACCGCGCGATGGCGTGCACGGCATCGCCATCGATCCGGCCGTCGCGAGCCGCCTCGGGCTGACCGTCGGCGACTCCATCGAGGTGGGCTTCACCGCGATGCAGGTGCGCGCGATCACGCTGCGCCAGCCCGACCGCAGCCTGCGCGCGGACTGGCGCGGCCCGCCGGTGCTGATCCTCGATGCGGCCCTGCCCGATACCGGACTGCTGGTCCCCGGAGCGCGCCCCGAGTACCACTACCGCGTCGTCACCGACCGGCCGCCCGACGCATGGCGCGAAGCCTTCGTCAGCGCCCATCGCGACTCGGAAGCCGAACTGCGCACCTTCATCGAACGCAACGCCCGCCTGGGCGAAGTGCTCGGCCAACTCGGCTCGGGTGTCTTGCTGATCGGCTTCTCGGCGCTGTTCATCGGCGGCCTGGGCGTGTTTAACAGTGTGCAGGCCTGGCTGCAGGGCAAGCTCGGCACGCTCGCCACGCTGCGCGCGGTGGGCCTGCGCGACGGTCGGCTGGCCGCGATGGTGCTGCTGCAGGTCGGCATGCTGGCCGGCGCGGCGAGCCTCGCGGGCGTGATCGTTGGCGGCGCACTGGCCCTGATCGGCGCCAGCGTGATCGGCGAACGTCTACCGCTTGCCGCCAGCGCTGCGGCGCTGCCCGGACCGCTCGCACTGGCCTGGTGCTTCGGCGTGCTCACTGCGCTGACCTTCGCCCTGCCTGCGCTGGGGCGCGCGCTGTCCGTCAGCCCGGCCGCGCTGTTTCGCGGCCTCGCAGGGACGAAGACCCATCTGCCTGCGCGCTGGCGCGCGCTCACCGCAGCATCGGGCATCGCGCTCACCGCACTGGTCGTGATCGCGATGCCCGATGCGCGCTTCGGTGCCGGCTTCATCCTTGCACTGCTGGTCATGCTGGCGCTGCTCGAGGCGCTGGTGCGCGCCCTGCGCATGCTCGCGCGCCGGCTGGCCGAACATCCGGCGCTGGCGGGACGCTTCGCCGCACGGCTCGCGCTGTCCGGCCTGTATCGGCGCGACTCTCCGCTACGCCCGACGCTGCTCTCCTTGGGTTCGGCGATGTCGCTGCTTGTAGCCTCGACCCTGGTCGTGCTGGCGCTGCTCGAAACCATCGACGAAACCGTGCCGGACAATGCTCCGGCCCTGGTCTTCTACGACGTTGCTCCGACACAGCGCGAGGACTTCGAGACGCTAGTACGCGAGGCCCCCAGCCTCGAACGGCTGGCGCTGGCGCCGCTGGTACTGGGGCGGCTCGCGCGCGTCGGTGATGAGGCGCTGGCCGACAGCACGGATGCGCACCGGCGCATGGAGGCGCGCGACGAACACAAGATGAGCCATCTGCAGGACAACTTCGACGACGTCGTACTACGCGAGGGAGCATGGTGGCCTCAGGATTACGATGGGCCGCCGGTAGTCGCGATGGAAGACCGCGAAGCCGAGCAGTTGGGTCTCGCGGTAGGCGACCGGCTCACCTTCGACATCGGTGGTCGAGACCTTGCCGCCGAACTGGTCGCCATCTATGGTCAGCGGCGCTTCCAGTCGCGACTCTGGCTGGAAGCGATCTTCCCGGACGGCGTGCTCGACCCCTTCGTCACGCGTTACGTCGGCATGGCGTGGATGAGCGCCGACGACGCGCTCACCGCGCAAAATCGCCTCGCCACGGACCAGCCCAACGTCGTGACGGTACGCACGGCCGAGCTGCTGAGCGAGGCGCGCACCCTGCTCGGCAGTGCCGCCGCGGGGCTGGCCGCGATCGGCGCCGTCACGCTGGCCGCCAGCCTTCTGGTGCTGGTCAGCGTGATCACCGCCAACCGCATGCGCCAAGTCTATCTCGCCACCCTGCTGCACACGCTGGGTGCGCGCCTGTCGGTCATCCGCGCCAGCCTGCATCTGGAATACCTGCTGCTCGCGCTGCTCACCTCGATCTTCGCCTCGGTCGCCGGTGGTGTGCTGGCCACGGTGCTGCTGCGCCTGCGCATCGGGCTGGAGGGCGACATCGCCTGGTGGCCCGGCGCGCTGGTCGCCGTAATCGTGGCCACCGGCTCGCTCGCGCTTGGCGCGCACTGGCTGATGCGCCAGTTGCGCATGTCGCCGGCCAGCCTGCTGCGCACGAGCTGAACGAACGAAAAACTGACGTTCCCCCATTCACACTATTTTGTCCCAGACCGCAAAGGAGGTTCGATGAACCCGCAACAGGCCCGCGCCATCATCACGATCTGCCTGATGGCCGCATTCGCAGACGGACGCAAGGACAGCACCGAGCGCGAACACGTGCGCCGCGTCGCCGAGTCACTCGGTGACGACGGTGACCTCGATTTCATGAAGCTCTATCAGGACGTGCTGCTCGGTCGCGCCGACCTTGACGCAGCCGCCACCGAACTGGACACCCTGGAACTGCGCCAGCTCGCCTTCGAGATGGCCGTCGGCGTGGTCGAAGCCGACGGCCGCCACGACGCGGCCGAAACCGCATACCTCGAGCGGCTGGAAGCCGCGCTGAAACTCGACCACGGCCAGGCCGAAGCCACCGTGCACCAGGCCGAGGAAGTCGCCGAAGCGCCGGTCGCCGGCAGCCTTCCGGCAGAAGTCGTACCGGTCGCCGTGGCCGCCGGAACAGGCACCGCCCCCGCGCCGGATCGCAATGAGCTCGACCGCATGATCCTCAACGCCTCCATCCTCAATGGCGCCCTCGAACTGCTGCCGCAATCCATGGCCTCGATGGCCATCATTCCGCTGCAATTGCGGTTGGTGTATCGCGTCGGCAAGGCCCACGGCTACGAGCTCGACCGCGGCCACATCACGGATTTCCTGGCCGCGGCCGGCGTCGGCATGACCGGGCAGTACGTCGAACAGATCGGCCGCAAGCTCGTCGGCGGCCTGCTCGGCAAGGTCTTCGGCGGACTCGGACGCGGGGTCGGTGGCACCGCCACCGGCGCGGCCTTCTCGTTCGCCACCACCTACGCCATCGGCAAGATCGCGGTGAGCTACTACGGCGGTGGCCGCAAGCTCGATACCGCCGCGCTCAAGGCCGAGTTCACGGAATGGTTCGGCCAGGCGCGTGGCTTGCAGCAGCAGTACGCCGGCCAGATCGCCGAGCGCGCACGCACCGTGGATCTGGCGCAGATCACGTCCAGCCTGCGCGGCTGAAGCAGCGTCGACTCCAAAGCAACAAGCCCCGGATTTCCGGGGCTTTTCGTTTCTACCTCTGGCCGGTCGTCGTGTCGCCAAACACGCCCTTGTATTCGCGCGGCTCGCAGCGCCAGTACTGCGGCGGAGCTTTCACCGTACCGCCCAGTCTGGCCGCCGCGTGCCACGGCCAGCGCGGGTCCCACAGCATGCCCCGCGCGAGCGCCACGAGATCGGCCTCGCCGTTTGCAACAATGGCCTCGGCTTGCTCCGGTTCGGTCAGCAGGCCGACCGCGATCACCGGCATGTTCACGCGGTGGCGCACCTGCTTTGCGAACGGCACCTGGTAACCCGGCGCCAGTGGAATCTTCTGCTCGGTCGACAGCCCGCCGCTGGATACGTGAATGAAGCTGCAGCCGCGCGCTTGCAGCGCCGCGGCGAATTCAAGGCTTTGCGCCACGTCCCAGCCGCCGTCCACCCAGTCTGTGGCCGAGATGCGCACCCCCACCGGCCGCCCGGCCGGGAAAACCGCGCGCGCCGCGTCGAACACCTCCAGCGGAAAGCGCATACGGTTCTCGAGCGAACCGCCGTAGGCGTCGCTGCGGCGGTTGGCCAAGGGAGACAGGAACTGGTGCAGCAGATAGCCGTGGGCAGCGTGCAGTTCGAGCAGATCGAAGCCCAGGCGCGCGGCGCGACGCGCGGCCGCAACGAAGGCCTCGCGGATATCCGCCAGACCGGCCGCGTCGATCGCCTCCGGTGGCGGCTCGTCACGGCCATGGGCGAGCGGCGAGGGTGCGAGCGGCCGCCAGCCGCCCTGGCTCGGCGTGATCAGCGCGCCGCCGCGAAACGGTGCCGCGCTTGATGCCTTGCGCCCGGCATGCGCGAGCTGCACGCCCAGCGGCGTCGCCGAATAGCGGCGCACCGCTCCGAGCACGCGGGCGAGCGCGGCTTCGGTAGCGTCGTCGTAGAGCCCCAGATCGTCTGGCGAAATCCGCCCCTCGGGCCGCACCGCGGTCGCCTCGAGGATCAGCAACCCGGCACCGGACAACGCCAGATTGCCCAGATGGATCAGGTGCCAGTCGGTCGCACAGCCGTCCTCGGCCGAGTACTGACACATCGGCGCAACGACGATGCGGTTGGCCAGTTGCAGCCCGTCCAGGGCCAGCGGGGTGAACAAGGGACTCATGGCGTGCCTCATGCGCAAAGTACCGGCGGGAAGCTGCGCACTGTAACCCGGATGCCGCGCTCCCGGCGCCGGTATGATGCAGGCAATGGACATGCCGACGGGGCACAAGCCCGATTCCTCGCCGCGACGCCGACTGGTGCTGTTCGGATTGCTATTCGTCGCGTTCACCGCTGCGGGCGTGTGGGCGGTCTTCGAGCAGTTCGCCGGGCGCAGCGTCGCCTTCGACCGGCGCCTGCTGGCTCCTCCGGTGCTGGCAGCGGCGGGCGCCCTGCTCGCGCTCTATTTTCTGGCTGACGGACTTCGCCTGCACTACACGCTGCGCGCATTGGGCCACCGCATCCCGGCCGCAGCGATGGGGCGGCTGGTATTCGTGAACATCTTCTTCTCCAACGTCACGCCGATGGCTACCGGTGGCGGCATCGCGCAGGTGTGGTTCCTGCGCGAACATGGCGTGCCGGTCGGCCGCGCCACCGCCGCGACGACCCTGCGCACGGTGCTGGCCACGGCGGTGATCTTCGTGGCAACGCCCCTTTTCCTAGTGTTCGGCGCTTCAACCGACGGTCACGCGCTGCTGGGGCGCATCGCGCCGGTACTGGCGGTGCTCGTGACGCTGTACGTGCTGTTCTTCGCGGTCGTCGTGCTACGCACGCGCTGGTTGATCGCGCCGCTGGGCGGTTCGCTGGCCGGGCTGCGTCGCGTCGGGCTGGTGGGCGCGCGACGCCATCGCCGGATGCAGTTCGCGCTGCGACGCGAGGTGCTGCGCTTTGCACGCAGCTTCGGCGCGTATCTGTCGGGCCCGCCGCACCTGATCGCGCTGTCGGTGGCCAGCACGCTGCTGTTCCTGGGCTGTTTGTTCAGCTTCCCGGCGCTACTGGTCGGGGGGCTCGGCCATGACACAGCGTGGCTGACCACGTCGGGACTGGCCCTGGTGACGACCTTCGCCATGTACTTCGCACCGACGCCGGGCGCCGCCGGCATTTCGGAGGGCGTGTTCGGTGCCTTCTTCACCGACATACTGGGCCCCGAACAACTGGTGCTGGTAACCCTCGCCTGGCGCTTTCTCACCATCCATCTGGGCATGCTGATCGGCCTCGTGCTGCTCGGCCGGCGGCTCGCAGTCACGGCGAGGACTCAACCGTGAAACGACTGCTGCACTCCCGCTTCACCTTCTACGCCTGCGTTGCGGTCGTGATGCTGATGCTCGGCTACAAGGCGTACCTGAACTTCGTGCTGCCCGACCTCAAGGCCCTGCATACGCCGCAGGTCGAACGCATCCGTGACGTGCTCGCAGAGCGCGAATCCTTCAGTTTTGCGGTCGTCGGCAACATCGAGAACTCGGTGGGCATCTTCGAGCGGCGCATCCTGCCGAGGCTCAACAAGGCCGGGGTGGATTTTGTCGTGTCCGCCGGCAACGCGGTCAGTGGTGGCGGGGAGGACAAGTACCGTGCGCTCGAGGGCACGCTGGGCCGCTTGACCGTGCCCTGGCTGCTGACCTTCGGAGCGAACGAGTACGAGAATTTCGGCAGCTTTCGTTTCTACGAGCACTTCGGGCCGCACTTCTACAGCCTGCGCTTCGGCGACACGCGGCTGATCTTTCTCGACGGTACGGGCAAGACGCCGTGGCGCTGGCAGTTGCGCTGGATGGACGATCTGCTCGAGAACGACACCACCCGCGCGCGCTTCGTGTTCGTGGGCAAGCCGCCGCTGCGTCCCGTCGACGAGCCGATGCTCGCCACCGACAATGACTATCTGCCCGACGATTTCCGCGACGCGCTGCTCGCCGCCGTCGAGCGCCATCGCATCGACATGGTGTTCTCGGCCAACCTCTCGATCCATGACGAGCAGCGGCAAGGCGACACGCTGTTTGTCGTGACCGGCGGAGCCGGCGGCCTGGTACTCAACGACGCCGAGAGCTTCTATCACTACGTGCGCGTGGACAAGCACGCGGACGGCTCAATCAGCCACGTCGTCGAGCCCCTCGAAGTCGGCCAGCATCCGTTGCTCAAACAGGTCGAGAGCCTGTGGTTCTTCGTCTATTCGCTGTTCTACGTCGGCTACGTCAATTTCTTCCTGATCGTCGCCGTTCTGGCCGGGCTGGCGATCAAGCTCTATCGCGCCGTGTTCGTCGGGCGCGACTACTACCCGGACTACGACGTCGACGCCACGCCGTGGCTGGATCGTCCGTTGCGCGTGGCGATGTTCACGAACAACTACCTGCCTTTCATCGGTGGCGTACCGATCTCGATTGCGCGCCTCAAGGCCGGGTTGGTCGCACTCGGCGACACGGTGATGGTGGTCGCGCCGCGCTACCGCAAGCAGCCAGAACGCGAGGCCGACGTGCTGCGCGTGCCTTCGCTGCTCGCGCTTGGCGAAAAGCGCGAATTCCGGCTCGCCAACGCCTTCCTGCCGTCGATCCGACGTGGCGTGCGCGAGTTCGCGCCGGACATCATCCACGTACATCACCCGTTCTGGCTCGGCTCGCTCGGGGTGTTCGTCGCACGCCGACTCAAGGTGCCTGTGATCTACACCTATCACACGCGGCTCGAGCACTACGCCCACTTCGTGCCACTGCCCGTCGCGCTGTTCCGCAACCTGATCTCGCACGCGCTGATCCGGCGCTTCGCCAACCGCTGCGACGGCGTCGTCGTGCCGACCTATTCGACGGAGGAATACCTGCGCATGATCGGCGTGACCACTCCCAGCCTGGTGCAACCAACCGGCATCGAGTACGCGCGCTTCCGCGAAGTCGACCGCGACGAGGTAGACCGCCTGCGAAGCGAACTGGGCATCGGCGACGCGCGCGTGCTGATCAGCGTGTCGCGCCTGTCAAACGAGAAGAACATCGACTTCCTGATCGACGCGGCCGACCGTCTGCGACGCAAGTGCGAGGCGCCGTTTCGCGTGCTGATGATCGGCGACGGTCACCAGCGCCGTCGTCTGCAAGGGCGCATCGACGATCTGGGGCTGCGAGAGCACTTCACGCTGGTCGGCGCGGTACCGCCGGAAGACATGGCCAAGTGGTACGCGCTGGGCGACGTGTTCGTATTCGCTTCGAAGTCGGAGACCCAGGGCATGGTCATCCTGGAGGCGATGGCGGCCGGACTGCCGGTGGTGGCGGTGCGCTCGAGCGGCATCGACGACGTCGTGCACGACGGCCACAATGGCTTCAAGACGCCCGAGAACCACGCGCGCTGGTGCAAGCGCGTGGTGGAACTGCTCACCGACGACACCTTGCGCCGCGAGATGGCAGACAATGCAGTGAGCTTCGCCGCCGACCATTCGGTCGAGGCCTTCGCGACGCGCATCCGCGGCTTCTATGCCGAGACGCTGGCACACAAGGCCAAACAAGATGCGGCGACGACGCCGAACCTGGAGAGCACCCCATGAGGACCACCCTGCCTGTCACCCTGATCGTCGCGCTGATCGCGGGATGCGCAACCATCCCGTCCGAAGAATGCGCACGCACCGACTGGCACGCGCTGGGCGTCGAAGACGGGCGTGACGGCTACCCGCACTCGCGCATCGAACGCCACGCCGAAGCCTGCGCGCAGGCAGGCATCGTGCCCGACGCGCCGGCCTGGGAAGCCGGCCGCCAGCTTGGACTGCCAGAGTACTGCCAACTGCCCAACGCCATCGAGCACGGCCTGGCCGGCAGGCGCTACGCCGGCGTGTGCGATGACGCCGATTTCGCACGCCTGCACGACGCGGCCCGTCAGCTCGCCGACACGCGCCGCGAGATCGAATCCATCGATCGCGACCTGACTTGGCGCGAGCGCCAACTCGCCACCTCCAAGAAGCTCGACGAACGCGACCGGGCCCGCCTGTGGGTCGACATTCGCAGCCTGGAACGCAAGCGCGACCGTCTGCGCGACGACCGCATCGACGCCGCCATGCGTCTCGATCGGCTGACCCGCGAACTGGGCCTCTGAAGTACGAGCACCGACACATCACCGTGGTTCCGATTGGCACCGACCGGCCTTGAACGGGTATGCTGCGAATCTCGTAAGTCACCTCCGGCGTCCCGGTCTTCCCGGCGCGTCCACGCGAATGCCCGTCCAGTTGCTGCTCTCGATGTTGCGCGCGCCGGCCTCGACAGGCGCCGTCCTGCCTTCTTCGCGCGCACTGGCCACCGCCATGGCGCGAACCGCGATCGGTGCCGACCTGATCGTAGAACTCGGCGCCGGCACCGGTCCGGTCACGCGCGCGTTGCTCGAGCAAATGCCCGGAGTACCGCTGATCGCGGTGGAACTGCAGCCGGATCTGGCGCAGATGCTGCAACGGCGCTTTCCCGAAGCCGACGTACGCCTCGCCCCGGCCGATCAGGTCATCGACGCGCTCGGCGAGCCGGAGGGCGCGGTGGTGCTTGTGTCCAGCCTGCCCTTCCGCTCGCTGCCGCTTCCGGTGCGCAGCGAGACGATCGCCAGCATTTGCCGCTTCCTGCTCGCCGACCCTCAGCGCCGTCTCGTGCAGTTCACCTACCAGCCACGCGCGCCGTTTCGCGCCCCGCCCGGCTTGCGCTGGCACCGACGGATGTCGGTATGGGCCAACACGCCACCGGCCGGCGTATGGGAACTTTGCGCCCCCACCTGATGCGCCCCGCGCGCGACGATCAAGCCGGAAACGGTCGCAACGCCCCCCCTTCGGGCTGACTCGGAGCCGGTGTTCGCGCCACGTTCATGATCCAGCACACGCACGCGAAATAGCCGATCAGTGCAGCGAGTTCAACCACACCCTGCTCGTCCCAGCGATCGAGGGCGTTGGCGTAGGTCGCATCCGACACGCCGTGATGGTCGAGCACCTCGCGTGCAAAGTCCCAGGCGGCCGACTCATCGGCCGACATGGCACACGGCCAGCGCCCTGCGGCAAGGTCGTCGAGCGTCTCGCGCGCGCTGCCGGCCTCCAGCGCCAGCGGATGGTGGATGGCCCACTCGAACTGGTTCGAGGTGTGGCGCGCCACGATGAGCGTCACGAATTCAGTCACGCGCCTGGGTAGCACCGACGCGAATCGCAGCGTCTCGCCGGCGCGCGCCAGCGCATCGAGCAACGCGGGGCTTCGCAGCAGCGGGATGAACGGCCCCTTCACGCCCTTGCGCGGGCCGTCGATCAACGCCTGCGCGGCGGCGCGCTGCGCTGCGTCAAGCGAATCCAT
>JACESY010000079.1 GCA_013911595.1 Azoarcus sp. | reverse complement strand
GATCCGACCGCGACCCTGATTGGCGAGGCTGCGGCCGAGGATGCCAGCCTGGAAGCGATGGCCGGCGGCGCCGGCACCGGCATCGGCAAGGGCGGCATGATCACCAAGGTGCGCGCTGCACAGCGGGCCGCGCGCAGCGGCGCACACACCTGCATCGCCAGCGGCGCCGAACCGGACGCACTGGTTCGTCTGGCCGCGGCCGAGCCGCTGGGCACGCTGCTGTACGCCACCAGCACCCCGCTGGCCGCGCGCAAGCAGTGGATGGCCGATCACTTGCAACTGGCCGGCAGCCTCGTCGTCGACGAAGGCGCGGCAAAGGCCCTGGCCACCGGCCGCAGCCTGCTGCCGGTGGGCGTGGTCGAGGTGCGCGGCGAATTCGAACGCGGCGCAGTCGTGGCCTGCCGCACGAGCGCCGGCGAGGAAGTCGCGCGCGGTCTGGTCAATTACAGCAGCACCGAGAGCCGGCGCATCGCCCGCCAGCCCAGCAGCCGCATCGAGGCCCTGCTGGGCTACATCGACGAGCCCGAGCTGATCCACCGCGACAACATGATCATGCGCTGAACCGCGTGCCTCACTCCTGCGCCCAGTCGCGCGCGCGCTCTACACCGCGATGCCAGTGCGCGATGACCGCTTCACGCCGGTCACGCGACATGCGCGGCTGAAAGCGCGCCGCCTCCCGCCAGTGCGAGGCCACTGTCGCCTCGTTTGCCCACACACCGACCCCCAGCGCAGCCAGACAGGCCGCGCCGAAGGCCGTGGTCTCGAGCATCTCGGGACGCACCACCGGCACGCCGAGCAGGTCGGCCTGCATCTGCATCAACAGGTTGTTGGCCGCGGCCCCGCCGTCGACGCGCAGTTCGCGCAAGGCACCGGCGCCGTCCGCGTCCATCGCCGAGACCAGATCGACCGTCTGCAACGCAATCGCCTCAAGCGCGGCGCGTGCGATATGCGCACGCGTCGTACCTCGCGTGAGTCCCAACAGCGTGCCGCGCGCATAGGCGTCCCAGTACGGCGCGCCCAGCCCGGTGAAGGCCGGCACCAGCACCACGCCAGCACTGTCGGGGACCGAGGCGGCGAGCGCCTCGATGTCTTCCGATCTGCGCACCAGCCCCAGTTCGTCGCGCAGCCACTGCACCAGCGCACCGCCCACGAAGATGCTCCCCTCGAGCGCGTAGGTGCTGGCACCCCGCTGCCGCCAGCCGATCGTCGTGAGCAGCCGATTGGCCGACTCCACCGCACGTTCGCCGGTATTCATCAGCAAAAAGCAGCCCGTGCCATAGGTCTGCTTGGCCATGCCCGGCGCAAGACACGCCTGACCGAAGGTCGCCGCCTGCTGGTCGCCGCCGATGCCGGCGATGGACACCTCCGAGCCGAGCACGTCGCGCCGCGTGTGGCCGCACACACCGATGCTGTCGACGACCGTCGGCAGCATCGACCGCGGGATGTCGAACAGCGCGAGCAGATCGTCGTCCCACTGTCCGCGGTGGATGTCGTAGAGCATCGTGCGCGAGGCGTTGCCGGCGTCGGTCGCGTGCAGCGCCCCGCCGCTCAGGTGCCAGATCAGCCAGGCATCGACGGTGCCGAAGGCCAGCTCGCCGCGCCGTGCGCGCTCGCGCGCGCCGGGCACCTCGCGCAGGATCCAGGCGAGCTTGGTGGCGGAGAAATAGGCGTCCAGTTCCAGCCCGGTGCTGCGCCGAATCGCTTCGGCATGGCCGGCCGCGCGCAGACGGTCACAGTCGGGCGCGGTGCGACGGTCCTGCCAGACGATGGCCGGCGCGATCGCACGCCCGGTTGAGCGCTCCCACACGATAGTCGTCTCGCGCTGATTGGCGATACCCAGCCCGGCGATGTCCGACGGCGCAACGCCGGCCCCGGCGATCGCCGCGCGCGCGCAGTCGAGCTGCGTGGTCAGGATCTCGTGCGCGTCATGCTCGACCCAGCCAGGCTGCGGGTAGTGCTGGCGAAACTCGCGCTGTGATGCCCCGCGCACCCGTCCATCGGTATCGAACACCATCGCGCGTGAGCTGGTCGTGCCCTGATCGAGTGCGAGCAGGCAGGTCATCGCGGCCTCCGTGGTCGGCATCGGTACGCAAGCCTATCAGGGGAAGCGGCAAGCGTGCGCCCCTCTCGACGCCCCCCGCTTAGCGCTCTATAGTGGTCTTCACGCAATCGAAGCGGAGAGCAACATGATCACCATCGACCAGAGCGACCAGCGCATCTCGATCGCCGTGTTCGGCGAATTCACGCTCGCCGACTACCGCGAATTCGAGGAAATCTTCAACTACACGCACCGCTTCAAGGGCCCGGTGGACCTGTTCATCGATCTGCGCGAAATGGCCGGCTTCACGGTCGACGTGGCGTGGGAAGACATCAAGTTCTCCCGCCAGCACAGCAAGGACTTCCGCCGCATCGCAGTGCTCACCGAAAGCGAGTGGGTCACCTGGAGCGCATGGGTCACGCAACTCTTCGTCGACGGCCAGGTGCTGGTTTTCAACGACGAGGCCGAAGCGTTGGCCTGGATCGAAACGCCTACCGAGTCCATCGAATGAAGGATTACGACACGATCATCGACGTCGGTACGCTGGCCACCCATCTTGGAGAGGAAGGCCTGCGCGTCATCGACTGCCGTCATGATCTTTCCGACCCGGGTGCCGGCCGGCATGCCTACGCCGAAGGCCACATCCCCGGCTCACGCTTCCTGCACCTGGACGAGGACCTGTCCGGTCCGCGCGACGGACGCAACGGCCGCCATCCGCTGCCCGACCCCGACGAGTTCGCCGCGCGGCTCGGCCGGCGCGGCATCCGCGCCGACGATCAGGTGGTGGCCTACGACGACGCCGGCGGCGCGATCGCTGCGCGACTGTGGTGGATGCTGCGCTGGATCGGCCACGATCGCGTGGCCGTGCTCGACGGCGGCTGGCGCGCCTGGTGCGAAGCCGGCCATCCGGTCGAGACGCAGATCCACGAGGCCCTGCCGACCACACACGGCGTGCATCCCGGCTCGGTCGCGGCGATCGGCACACAGGCGCTGCGCGGCGCGCTGGAGCGCGACGAGGTGCTGCTGATCGACGCGCGCAGCCCCGACCGCTTCAGAGGCGAGAACGAGACCCTGGACCCGGTCGCCGGACACATCCCCGGCGCGGTGAACCGCTTCTTCCGTGACAATCTGCAGGATGGCCGCTTTCGCCCGGCGGACGAACTGCGCGCCGAATTCCTCGCCCTGCTCGGCTCACGCAACCCCGCCGAGGTCGTGCACCAGTGCGGCTCCGGCGTGACCGCCTGCCACAATCTGCTGGCGATGGAGATTGCCGGCCTTTCCGGCGCGAGCCTGTATCCGGGTTCGTGGAGCGAGTGGTGCGCCGATCCGTCTCGCCCGGTCGCGACCGGGCCGGCCTGAGCTAGTCGGCCGACCAATCCACCTTCTCCACGGGTCCCAGCGCACGACCGAGGAAGCGCTCGCCAATGGTCTCGAACCGCAACGGCACGTCGGTGACGTAAAAGCGATTGGACGGCTTTCCGTCTGCGCGCGCCAGATCGCGACGCTGCAGTTCAGCCGCCGCAAGTTCGGCGGTGGTCGCCGCCGAATCGACGAGCGCGACACGACGCCCGACGACGCGCTGCAGCAACGGCTTGAGCAGCGGATAGTGGGTGCAGCCCAGCACCAGCGTATCGACCTCTTCGGCCATCACCGGCTTCAGATATTCGCGCGCAGTCATGCGCGTGACCGGGTGGTCCAGCCACCCCTCCTCGACCAGCGGCACGAACAGCGGACAGGCTGCCGAATACACGCGCACGTCGCGGTCGAGCGCGTGGATGCGCTCGGCGTAAGCATTGCTGTTGATCGTCGTCGGCGTGCCAATCACGCCCACACGCCGACTCCGTGACCCGCAGACCGCGGCCCGAGCACCGGCATCGATGACGTCGATCACCGGCACGTCGCCGGCGCACTCGCGCACCACGTCGTCGGCCACGGCCGCCATCGTATTGCACGCAACGATCAGCATCTTGACCTCGCGCTGCTTCAGGAAACGCGCGATCTCGCCTGCAAAACGACGGATCGTCGCGACCGACTTGATGCCGTAGGGCACGCGCGCGGTATCGCCGAAGTACACGATGTCCTCAAACGGCAAACGATCCATCAGCGCCCGCACCACGGTCAGCCCGCCAATGCCGGAATCGAACACACCGATGGCGCCGGAAACTTGCGCCATATATCCCCCGTAAGAAAGCCGCCGATTCTAGCGGGCGATCAGCAGCAACGCCCAGCAAACGCTCGCACAGACCAACATCAGACGTCAGGACGACGTGTGAATGGCCATTGTTTGCCAGCGCACAGATATGTGCAAATGAATCCCCTAATCTGCTTCTTGTCCGGACCGTCCGGTACAGCAATAAAACATACGAGATCAGGAGTACGAAAATGAGAATTTCACGAATCATCATGACAACCGCCGCCGCATTCTCCATCGTGGGCCTGAGCGGCGCCGCTTTCGCGCAGAGCTATCAGGGCCAGACCGACGCCGAGCGCGAGAACAGCATGCGCTTCAATCGTGAAGCTGCTGCCGCTGCGACTCCTGACGCGTCGGGCAACATCACCTATCGCGATGCTGCCGGCAACATCGCTTATCGTGACAGCAGCGGCAACATCACCTACCGCGACGGTAGCGGCAATGTCGTCCTCTACCCGCCCAGTGCCCAGAACCGCGACAACACGCTGCGCTCCACTCAGCAGATGCGCAACGAGCGTCTCGCACGCGCGGACCGCAACTGATCCCGTGACCACCATGAGAGGTGGCATCCTCGGTTTCGCATGCCGCTCTCGCTTAGAATCGAGAGCGGCATGCGAGGCGATGGCTTTTGTCTGCGTCAAACGTATCTCATGAAAAACACGCTCGCCCTCACACGCGCCATTGCACCCGCTTGCATGACTGGGGCGCGCTATTGCGCACTCGCTCTTGCAGCAGTCGCGTTTCTCGCACTCGACGCGAGCGCCGCCCCGCCGACCTCAGACGCAGTGCCCGTGCATTCGACACAGGGCCCCACCCGCACTGCCGACTTCGCTGCGGCCGAACCGTCGGCGGATACGCTGCATGTGGCCAACTGGATCGCCGACTCGGGTGACAACCAAGGCGCACCCTTCATCGTCGTGGACAAGCTCCACGCCCGCGCCTGGGTATTCGGCGCCGATGCGCGCCTGCGCGCGGTCAGTCCGGTTCTGCTCGGCCTGGCGCCGGGCGACTATTCCGTGCAGGGCATCGGCCTGCGCCCGATGCAGGACATCCTGCCGCACGAGCGCACCACACCCGCCGGTCGTTTCGTCGCCGAACCGGGGCGCAACCTGAACGGCGAGGACATCATCTGGGTCGACTACGACGCGGCCGTCTCCATGCACCGCGTTCGCCCCAACAACCCGGCCGAGAAACGCCTCGAACGCCTCGCCTCCCCGACACCGAACGACAACCGAATCTCCTACGGCTGCATCAATGTCCCGGTTGCTTTCTACGAAACCTACGTGAGTCCGATCTTCGCGAAAGGCAGGGCGATCATCTACGTTCTTCCAGACTCTCGTACGGTACAAGCGGTATTCGGCTCCTACAACGTCACGATCGCCGATGCTGAGCCGAACGACGCGCCGTCGGAAGTGGCAACTCGCTAACAGGCGGCCGCTCGTCGCCAAGCGCACAACCCCGTCATCGCTGCATTGATCCAGAAGACGATCTTCTAAGCCGCATAAAACAACACCGGCCAAGGGCCGATGTCAGATGGACATTTGATCTATACATGCTGCAGAATCAATGACACTGACCTTATTGATTCTAATCATTTTCTCCTGCATCGAAACACGACAATCTCCCAGACACCATAGACAAACGCACAGAGTCCAATCAACGCTGCGACCAACATGCTTCCACTTTCACGCCCAGACGGAGAATATTTACTCTCCGAAAGAAAACCGAATCCGACGAATTGATAGACTGCCCAGGTGAATAGTGCCACTCCGAACGTCACCGCTAGCAGGGCGCAAAACCTTCTCATCGACGAACTCCTTACAAGATTGCGCCGCATTTACTGCGCCGAACGCGCTGGCACAAGCCGCCCAATCGCATGGTTTACTTGTGCACCAAGGACACCGGGCAATGACATCGGGGGAGGTCCTGGAACCGTAAAACCTGAGACAAAGTCGATCACTGCATTTTGCACGTTCGGATTTGCGGCCACAGTAGTGCACAAAATCGCCGCTTGCTGAGCGTGGGTTACTGTGGCCACCCCAGCCGCCTTGGCTGTAGCAGCAACCACAGGCGCAGAGAGGATTGCCGCCGCAGCGCCGGTAGTTGCGGCTGCAGCAACGCCACCAGCGACTGCCGCTGCATTTCCCGCTTCTCCAGCCTGCATTGCTTGTCGTGTAGTGACACCTCGACTGAAGGCATGCACTCCCGTGAAAAGCAGGCCATACGGATCAATGTAGTTGATCGAGTCGCCCAGCACATACCCATACAAATTCGCATCCCCTCCATCGAAGAGTATCGGGTCCTTCGCCGTCCACCGCCCCGTCTCCGGATCATATTCCCTCGCCCCGAATCGCACGAGGCCGGTATGCACATCGTGTAGCCCACCGGCAAAGCCGAAGGGCTGGAAGCCGGGGTTGGTGTCGAGTGTGATGCGGCCCCAGGGGTCGTAGTCGAGGCGCTGGGCGATGTCGCCTGTGGCGGTGTCGATGACCAGACGCGGACTGCCGAGATGGTCGCTGATGATGCGGTAGGTGGCGCCGCCCTTCTGCATGTAGGCGGGCACGTGGGCATTGTCGGCGTAGATGAAGCGGGCGGTGACGTTGCCGGCGCCGTCGAGTTCGGCGATGGGGTTGAGCTGGTCCTGGTACAGGAAGCCCTGCGTCAGGGTGCCGTTGAGCTGCTTGCCGACTCTTCGGTTGCGGGCGTCGATGAGGTAGTCGATGGTCACGTCGCCGGGCAAGGTGACCTGACGCAGGTTGCCTAGGGCGTCGTAGTCGTAGGTGGTGGTCGCGCCCGACTGGGTCTTGCTTTGGAGCTCTCCGTTGGCAGTGTAGTCGTAGCTGCTGTTGCCGTAAGTGAGCAGACGGTCCTGGGCGTCGTAGGTGGCCACGGGCACGTCGTTGACGTGGCTGCGGTTGCCGTTGGCGTCATAGCTCCACGTGGTCTCAACGCCGCCGCGGGTGTGGCTGACCAAGCGGCCGACGGCGTCGTAGGCGTACGCGTCGGTGGCGCTGGCGCCGGACAGGGTCTCGGTGCGGGCAGTGATGCGGCCTGCCGCATCGCGCGTGTACGCGAATTGGAGCACTTCGGTGGCGCCGAGCGTGGCGGTGTCGAGGGTGGGCTCGCCGAAGGCGTTGTAGTCGTGTTCCGTGGCGACCGTGCCCAGGGTGGTTTGCGTGATGAGACCGTTCTGCGCGTCGCGCGCAAGCTGCAGCGCGCCGGCTTCGGTGAGGAGCCCGTCGGCGTCGTAGTCGAGCGCGATTGGCTGGCCGTTGACCGCGATCGAGCGCAACCAGAAGTTGTCGTCCCAACTGCGGGTAATGCTGCCGGCGACTTCGCCGGTGGCGGTCTCGGTGATCGGCAGGAAACCGTCCCAGGTAAAGTCGAGGCGGTGGCCGTCGGGGGCGGTGACGAAAGCCGGCTGGCCGGTGTCGGCACGGTAGGTCCAGACGGTTTCGCCGACATCGGTGGTGACGGTGGCAAGCCGACCGCCATCGTCGTACGCGAAGTCGATGGGCTCGCCGTCCGGGCGGGTGATGCGGGTCAGTCGCTTGTCGAGATCGTAGGTGTGGCGCGTGACGGTGACGAGCCCGGCGAGCTCGGGCGGGTCGTATTCGAATGGCTGGTCGGCCTCGGTGTACTTGAACAGGTGCGCGTCACGGCCCGGCGGAATGACGGATGTGAGATTGCC
The DNA here is from genome assembly GCA_013911595.1 of Azoarcus sp. GTDB lineage: Bacteria > Pseudomonadota > Gammaproteobacteria > Burkholderiales > Rhodocyclaceae > Pseudazoarcus. Next base: position 5,154 of record JACESY010000079.1, on the reverse strand, counting down.
GTTGGCGTCCCAGCCAAATTCGACGCTGCGCCCGTCGGGAAAGGTCTGGCGGGTGACGCGGCCGACCGGGTCGTAGTCAAAGGCCGTGATGCGATCGAGCGGGTCGGTGATCGAGGCCAGATAGCCCGCCTCACTCCACGCGAAGTCGGTGATGCGCTTGGACGACGCCCCGGCCAGCACCCGTGTGAGGCGGCCGCGTGCATCGCGCTCGTAATTGAGCGGGGCGAGGCCGGAGTAGGTCTCGTGCGCGGGACGTCCGAGCGCATCCAGGACCTGTTCGTGAGTGCGCCTGAGCGGCGTGCTCGCGATGTGTGTGCGATCGGCGGCGGTGTAGTGCTGGGTGTAGCCCTCGTAGGGCGGAATAAGCGCAGCGCATCCCGCCGGATGGTCCGTTGCGCACCTCCTTGTGCAACCGCAGCGGCATACACCTAAAACCCCACGCGCCGCCCAGCCCCTGGTCGATCAACGCCCTTTCTTCACGAAGACCGGATCAGTTGCAGCCCCCGCACCCATTGCGGTCAAGCAAGCACCTGCGCGATCCATCACGCGAACGTAAAGCGCTGGCACATATGGTGTTTTTGTGAAACAGTATGCCCATTACAAATCAATAACGACGCACGCACGTTGATTCGATATTGCCGCGTGCAGTCCAGTCACTGTTAGCTGGTAAGGATCACGAGAGGTCATATGGACATAATTTCTGGTATTAGCACGTCGATCACCTTGGCTAGAAGGCTGCGTGAGATCTCAAAGAACATCGAAGATGCTGAGTTTAAGAATCTGCTCGCAGACCTATCGAGTGAGTTGTCTGATGTGAAACTGGAAGCGGCCTCGCTCAAAGACCAGATCGCAGCGCTGCAGGAAGAAAACGCGTTGTTAAAGAAAACCGCATCCCCTTCGGACGAAAAGCCTACGGGGAGAAAGTGGGGCTGCTATCAATTCGAGGGGGATACCACTCCATACTGCCCTGCTTGCTGGGACTCTAAACGAATGAAGTCATCGACTACCCGCATCAACACAAAATTCCGCCACTGCCCGGTGTGCAATGCCCCAATTGGCAGCTAACCAGGCGCTTAAGTACGTTCCCGGCCTGACGGCCGTCCACCGGACGCCCCTGACAGGCTGCCGCTTAGCTTCGCGTTATACAGACTAGGGAGCGTCAGAATTGGAGTTAGAAAACGTAGTCCCATGGGGACGGTCTTTTGAAGAATACAAAGAAATGTTCGGATTATCAGAAGATGACCTGAAAAAGCGGATTCTTGGTTGTGGTGATGGCCCAGCGAGCTTCAACGCGGAGGCGACGAAACGCGGGATCCAAATCACCTCTTGTGATCCGGTGTATCAGTTCGAGACGAAGGAGATACGTCGCCGGATTGATGAAGTGTATCCGGAGATCATGGCCAAGATGAAACAGGGGGCGGACGGCTATATCTGGGACTCACTGGGCAGCGTTGAAGAGCTTGGCACCGTGCGGATGAAAGCCATGTCGAAGTTTATTTCTGACTTTGATACCGGTTGTCGCCAAGGGCGATATATATCTGCGTCATTGCCTACACTACCATTCCCTGACGCTGGTTTCGATCTAGCTCTCTGCTCCCATTACCTTTTTCTCTACAGCGCCCACATAGATGGGGTGGCTCACCTAGCATCGATGCGGGAGCTGTGCAGAGTTGCCTCCGAGGTTCGCGTCTTTCCGGTTATCGCTCTGGAAGGAGAGACCTCGAAGCATTTGGATTCGGTCATGAAGGCACTATCCGCAGATGGCATTGATGTTTCGCTGCAGGAGGTGAGCTACCGCTTTCAAAAAGGCGCCACTGAGATGTTGGTCGCAAAGTCTGTATGACCAGGTCAGGCGACGCCTCCCTGTATTTGATTAGCACGTCGCTTTGGAGTCCAGTCCCATTGCAAGCTTTCCATTCAGGGGCAAGCTCGGTTGGCGATAATCGTATCGCGCAAATCCTGAGTGGCCGTGGGGTCACATGCGCTGCGGTCGAGCGACCCACTCTCTGTTCAGTACGGATCCAGATGCCGGGCAAGCGCCCAGACCACGTGCTCACGCACCAGCGCGGAGGGGTCGTCCGCGCGAGCGCGCAGCGCCGTGACAATCTCGGGCGTCGTCGGGGCGTTGCCCAGCGCAACGGCGAGGTTGCGCGACCAGCGTTCGAAGCCGATGCGGTGGATCGCGCTGCCGGCGGTGCGTTCGAGAAAATCGGCTTCGGTCCACGCGAACAGGTCCACGAGCGTGGCCGCATCGAGCGCGTTGCGCGGGGCGAAGTCTGGCTCTGCGGTGATGCGCGCGAAGCGGTTCCACGGGCACACAAGCTGGCAGTCGTCGCAGCCGTAGATGCGGTTGCCGATCATCGGGCGTAGATCTTCGGGGATCGCGCCTTTGAGTTCGATCGTAAGATACGAGATGCACAGGCGTGCATCGACCTTGTAGGGCGCGACAATGGCGCCGGTGGGACAGGCATCGATGCAGGCCGTGCATGTGCCGCAGTGCTCGGCCTGCGGCGCGTCGACCGGAAGCGGCAGGTCGGTGAATATCTCGCCGAGGAAGAAGGTCGAGCCAGCCTCGCGGTTGAGCAGCAGGGTGTGCTTGCCGCGCCAGCCCAGGCCGGCGCGCGTGGCCAGTTCGACTTCGAGCACCGGCGCGGAATCGACGAAAACGCGGTGGCCGTGCGGCACTTCCGCCTCGATGCGTTTGGCGAGCTTGGCCAGGCGCGCGCGCATGAGCTTGTGGTAGTCACGCCCCAGCGCATAGCGCGAGACATAGGCACGTGCGGGGTCGGCGAGTGCGGCCTCGGCGTCGGCTGCGTCGGGCCAGTAGTTCATGCGCGCGCTGATCACGCGCACGGTGCCGGGCAGCAGTTCGGCCGGGCGGGCGCGCTTCATGCCGTGGCGCGCCATATAATCCATCTCGCCGTGGAAACCCGCGGCCAGCCACGCGGCCAGCCCCGGCTCGGCGTCGGCAAGATCGACACCGGTCACCGCGACCGCATCGAAACCCAGCTCCGCGCCCCAGGCGCGGATGCGCGCGACGAAGGCGGCACCGTCGGCATCGACGGGGCCGTCGGAGGCTTCAGCATGATTCAGGACATTCACCTTAACGATGATACCGGCAGCGGCTTCTCCGCACACCTGGCGGACGAGGCGGATACCGAGCGCGCCGGCGCGGCACTGGCCGAGGGGCTGGTTTCAGGGCTGGTCATTTACCTCGTCGGCGACCTCGGCGCAGGCAAGACGACACTGGTTCGTGGCTGTCTGCGCGGGCTCGGCCACACCGGAAAAGTAAAAAGCCCGACGTACACCTTGATTGAACCTTATGTAGTTTCTAGATTACACTTATATCACTTTGATTTTTATCGGTTCAACGTTCCGGAAGAATTCCTGGAAGCAGGGCTGGAAGAATATTTCTCCGGATCGGGCGCGTGCCTTGTAGAATGGCCCGGCAAGGCCGAACCGTATATCGCCAATGCCGACATCGAAGTTCGCCTCAGCGTCCGCGCCCCTGGCAGGGACATCGAGGTCGAAGCACTGACGGAAACCGGACGAAGATGCGTTCACATCATGATGTCGACCCTGCAAGCCTGCCCGTCCTGAATCCTCCGGCGGGCATCACGCGACGCGAATTGCTGCGCTTCGCCGGTGCCTCCCTCGCCCTGCTCGTCAGCCCCGTCGGCTTCGCCGCCGCCACCAGCCTGGTGGCCGTGCGCGTATGGCCCGGCACCGAATACACCCGCATCACGCTCGAGAGCGAGCGCGGCGTCGAGTTCAGCCAGATGATGCTGAGCAACCCGGATCGACTCGTCATCGATCTCAAGGGCATCGAGTTCAACGCCGTCGTGCAGTCACTGCCGGACAAGGTACTTGAATCCGACCCGCTGATCCGGAGCATCCGCGCGGCGATCAACCGCCCCGGCGTGGTGCGCGTGGTGGTCGACCTCAAGGCCGGCATCAAGCCGCAGATCTTCACGCTGAACCCCATCGCAAGCTACGGTCACCGGCTGGTCGTGGATCTGTATCCGAGCGAGCCGGTCGACCCGATCCTGGCGTTTCTCGAACAACCCCGCGACGGCGGGCAACAGGCCTCGGCGGAAGCGGCGCGGCCGCACATCCACACCGTGGTGATCGACCCTGGTCACGGCGGCGAGGATCCGGGCGCCATCGGTCGACGCGGCTCCTACGAGAAGAACGTCACGCTGTCGATCGCCAAGCGCCTGAAGGCGCGCATCGACGCCCAGCCCGACATGCAGGCGGTCCTCACGCGCAACGGCGACTACTTCGTGCCACTGTACCAGCGCGTCGCGATTGCGCGCCGCGCCAAGGCCGACCTGTTCGTGTCCATCCACGCCGACGCCTTCGTCAAGCCGCAGGCCAACGGCAGCTCCGTGTACGTGCTCTCCGAGCGCGGCGCGACCAGTACAGCCGCGCGCTGGCTCGCCCAGAAGGAGAACGAGGCCGACCTGATCGGCGGCGTCAACCTCACGCGCCAGGAAGGCCATCTGGCCCGCACCCTGCTCGACCTGTCCCAGACAGCCACGATCAACGACAGCCTCAAGCTGGCCTCGTCGGTGCTGGGCCAGCTCGGCGGCATCAATCGATTGCACAAGCCCCAGGTGGAACAGGCCGGCTTCGCCGTGCTGCGCTCGCCCGACGTGCCGTCCATCCTCGTCGAGACGGCCTTCATCAGCAACCCGGACGAGGAACGGCGCCTGAACGACGGAGCCTATCAGAACAAGCTGGCCGACGCGATCATCGGCGGCATCCGCGAATACCTCGACACCGGCGCCCCGGCACGGCGCACGACGGTCGCGCGCGCCATCGACTGACCGGCGCGCATCACGCAGAACGCCTTCGATACCGTATAATTGCGCCTTTTTCAGGCGCTTATGCAGGTTCTTCGGAGGATTCCGGAGCGGGCTACGCAGCCGTCGGTCCTGACCATCGGCAACTTCGACGGCGTGCACCGCGGCCATCAGGCCTTGCTCGAGCTGCTCGTCGAGCGGGCCCGGGCGCTGGGCGCGGCCGCAACCGTGCTGACCTTCGAGCCGCACCCGCGCGAGTACTTCTCCCCCGAAACCGCCCCGACACGCTTGGCGTCGATGCGTGACAAGCTGCTGCAGCTCGCCGCCCATGGCGTCGATCGCGCCATCG
>JACESY010000078.1 GCA_013911595.1 Azoarcus sp. | reverse complement strand
CGTCCGGCGGCACCTTGGCGTAGCCGTAGCCGGGCAGATCGACCAGCACGGCGCCGCAGTTCAGGCGAAAGAAGTTGATCAGCTGGGTGCGGCCCGGCGTCTTGGACACGTAGGCCAGGCGCGTGTGACCGGCCAGCGTATTGATCGCGCTGGACTTGCCGGCATTGGACCGCCCGGCGAACGCGACTTCGGCCCCGTTCGGGGGCGGCAAGCCGGAGGCCTTGGCGATGGAAATTTCGAAACGAGCGTTGCGGAAGATGGGCATTGGGCGGGGGACGCGGCGAGCGACCCGGGTTCGGATTCATTCGGGGCTTCGCTCAGACCCGGCGACTTCATATAGAATACAGCGTTTGCGAAAACGCTCACAGCTTTCCGAGGACTTTCAGAGGACACCCATGATCAAGCGTTCCCTTTTGCTTTCGCTGCTTCTGGTCGCTGGCGGCCTGCAGGCCCAGGACCGGACCCCGGATCTCGAAAAGGGCAAGGCCATCGCCGCAGGTGTGTGCGCCGGCTGTCACGGCGCGGACGGCAACAGCGCGATTGCCGACAACCCCAAGCTCGCCGGCCAGATTCCGGAATACCTCTACAAGCAGTTGCGCAACTTCGCGTCGATCGACGGGAACGACCCGGCGCGACCGAACGCAATCATGGGACCGATGGTCGCGTCCCTGTCCGACGAGGACATGCAGGACGTTGCCCACTTCTACGCGTCGCAGGAAGCGGAGCCGGGCGTGGCCGAGGAAAACGAAAATGTCGAGCAGGGCCGCAACATCTGGCGCGCTGGCATCGTCTCCAAGGGTGTGCCCGCCTGTGCCGCCTGTCACGGCCCCACCGGCAGCGGCATCCCGGCGCAATACCCCGGCATTGCCGGCCAGCACTCCAAGTACACGCTGACCCAGTTGCAGGCCTTCCGAGAGGGCGAGCGCGCCAACGACCCGGCCGAGATGATGCGCATGATCGCACTCAAGATGACCGACAAGGAAATGACCGCAGTGTCGAACTACGCTGCCGGCCTGCGTCACGTCGAAGACTGATCGCACACGCAGCACCCGAAGAAAAGGCCGCGGTTTCGCGGCCTTTTTTACGCCTGGCAGGCGTGATGGAAAAATCCCTGCTACCCGCGCCGCCCGCGCGCCAGTCGTGCGATCTCCGCTGGCGAGAAGCCGGCTTCGAGCCGGGCCCGCTCGTGCAGCGGCGGCTGTGGGTAGGGCGCGTCGAAGTCATCCATCAGGGCCAGATAAGTCGATTCCGGATCGAGTCCGCGCTCGGCGCACAGCACGCGAAACCAGCGGTCGCCGAGCGCGACGTGCCCGATCTCGTCGCGCAGGATGATGTCGAGGATGGCGACCGTGCGCTCGTCGCCGATGCGGCGCAGCTTGTCCATGATCAGCGGCGTGGCGTCGAGCCCGCGCGCCTCGAGCACGCGCGGCACCAGGGCCATGCGCGCGAGCGCATCATCGGCCGTGCGGCACGCCATCTCCCACAGCCCGTCGTGCGCCGGAAAATCGCCGTAGTCGTGGCCGAGTTCGCGCAGGCGCTCGCGCAGCAGCGTGAAGTGATGCGCCTCCTCGGCCGCGACCTGCGACCAGCCGTCGTGGAATGCGTCCGCAAACGAGCGAAAGCGCGCAACACAGTCGAGCGCGAGATTGATCGCGTTGAATTCGATGTGCGCGATCGCATGCACCAGTGCGGCGTGACCTTCGGGAGAGTGCGGCTTGCGCGAGCGCAATTCGCCGGGCGCGACCAGTTCGGGGCGTACCGGTCGGCCCGGCCGCGCAAGCGGGACGCGGTCATCCGGCCCCGGAACGACGCACAGCCGACCGGCGCGGCGCGCCTCGAGCAGGTCGACCACGCCCGCGCATTTTTCCTGCGGATCGCACAGCGCAAGCACCTCGGCCGCGGCAACGTGAAGAGAGGCGTTCATCGCCGCGATTGTAGACCGCCCCCGGCTGCAGGCGCGTGCCCGATCAGGGATAATGGGATCACTCTGCCCCGCAACATGGAAGCACGATGAATCCCCTGCCCGAAGACATGCTGTCCATCGAGGACGCCCGCGACGCCATTCTCGAGCGCATCCGCCCGGTCGGCGCGCACGAATGCGTGCAGGTGCGCGACGCACTCGGTCGCGTTCTGGCCGAAGACGTGATCGCGCCGTGCAACGTGCCCGCACACGACAACTCGGCGATGGACGGCTATGCCGTACGCTTCGAAGACCTGCCGACCGAGGGCGAAGCGCGACTGAACGTGGTCGGCACCGCGTTCGCCGGCCAACCCTTCTCCGGCCAGATCGGCCCCGGTCAATCGGTGCGCATCATGACCGGTGCGCCAATCCCTGCCGGCGCCGACACCATCGTCGCGCAGGAGACAACACGCACCGAAGAGCGCGCCGTGTTCATCGGCGCCGGCCACCGGCGCGGCCAGAACCTGCGCCGCGCGGGCGAAGACCTGGCCATCGACGGCGTCGCACTGCCGGCCGGCAAGCGCTGCGGCCCGGCGGAACTGGGTCTGATCGCCTCGCTCGGCATCGCCGAGGTGAAGGTGTACCGGCGCCTGCGCGTGGCTTTCTTCTCGACCGGCGACGAACTCGCCTCGATCGGCCATCCGCTCGCCCCCGGGCAGATCTACGACAGCAACCGATACACGCTGTACGGCGCGCTCACCCGCCTGGGCTGCGAACTGCTCGACATGGGCGTGATTCCCGACGAACCGGCGAAGATCGAGGCCGCCTTCCGCGCCGCCTCCGAGAACGCCGACGTGATCCTCACCAGCGGCGGCGTGTCGGTGGGCGAAGCCGACTTCATTCGCGAACTGGTCAATCGTCTCGGCGAAGTCTCGTTCTGGAAGATCGGCATCAAGCCCGGCCGACCGATGGCCTTCGGACGCGTCGGCCCGGCCTGGATGTTCGGTTTGCCGGGCAATCCGGTAGCGGTCATGGTGACCTTCCACGCCTTCGTGCGCGATGCGCTGCTCGCGCTGCAGGGGGTCGCACCGCTGCCGCCGGCACCGAGCTTCGACGCCGTCTGCGAGGCCGATCTGCGCAAGCGTCCGGGGCGACGCGAATACGTACGCGCCCGCTTCGAGTGGCGCGACGGCGCGCCTCATGTGGTGCCGGTCGGCAGTCAGGGCTCGGGCGTGCTCAAGTCGATGTCGGAGGCCAACTGCTTCATCGTGCTCGCGCATGAATGCGACGGCGTGAGCGCCGGCGAGCGCGTTGCGGTGCAACCCTTCGAAGGCCTGATGTGAGGACCACCATGAACCAGGACGAACTCAAGCGCGGCGCGGCGCTGGCGGCCCTAGAACACGTCGTGCCCGGTGCGGTCGTCGGCGTCGGCACCGGCTCGACGGTCAATCACTTCATCGACGGCCTGGGCACGATGCGCGAGACGATTGCCGGAGCGGTATCGAGTTCGGAGGCGAGCACGCAGCGACTCACCGCGCTGGGCATCCGCGTACTCGCGCTCGACGAGGTCGAATCGATTCCGGTGTATGTGGACGGCGCCGACGAGATCGACGGCGGCTTCAGCATGATCAAGGGCGGTGGCGGCGCACTCACGCGCGAGAAAATCGTCGCCGCGGTGTCGACGCGCTTCGTATGCATCTGCGACGCATCCAAGCGCGTCGAGTGCCTGGGGCGTTTCCCGCTGCCGATCGAGGTGGTGCCGATGGCGCGCGCCCATGTCACGCGGCAGCTCGCCAAGCTCGGCGGGCGCGTCGTCGAGCGCGCCGGATTCATCACCGACAACGGCAACCTGATCCTCGACGTGCATGATCTGACGATCGACGACCCGGTCGCGCTCGAGAGCGAACTCGATCATCTTGCCGGCGTGGTCACCAACGGACTGTTCGCACGTCGCGGTGCCGACGTGCTGCTGCTGGCCACGCCGCAGGGCGTGCGCAGCCTCGCGCGCGATGACTGCAACAAAACGGTCACATCGCCCTGATAGGCTGCCGACTACTGACCGAGGAAGCCGTACATGACGAACAAACACACCTTCAGCCGCTTCGACGAGGATCTGGACGAACTGCGCCGCCGCGTCGTGCTGATGGGCCAGGAAGTCTGCCAGCAGGTGCGCGACGCGATGCGCGGCCTGGCAGACCGGGATCGCGACCTGCTCGAGCAGGTCATCCTGCGTGACAAGCAGGTCAATCGCGAGGAAATCGATCTGGACGAGCGCTGCGTGCAGATCATCGTGCGGCACTCGCTGGCGGCATCCGATCTGCGTCTGATCACGACGACGATGCAGATGATCACCGATATGGAACGCGTCGGCGACGAGGCCAAGAAGATCGCCAAGGCCGCCCGGCAGATCGCCGCGGCCGAGCCGTCCAGCGTGCCCGACTTCGACCTGCGCGCGGTCGCCGAGCGTGTTGCGACGATGCTCGAGCGCGCGCTCGACGCCTACGTGCGCAGCGACATCACCGCCGCACCGCAACTCGCGCGCGAGGACAAGGATGTCGACGCGGTGACCAAGAGCGTGATGGCCGACCTGGCGCAAACCATGATGAAATCGCCCGACAAGGTCCTGCGCGCCATCGACGCCTTGTCCATCGCCAAGGCTATCGAACGCGTCGGCGATCACGCGACCAACGTTGCCGAGTACGTCGTATTCATGTCGCGTGGTCGTGACGTGCGTCACGAGACCATCGAGGAACTCGAAAAAGCCGTGCGCCCTGCCGAGTGACGCGGCGCGCACCACACGAAAAAGGGCAACCCGAGGGTTGCCCTTTTTCGTGGGTCCGACCCGCTCAGGCGGACGGCGGAACGTAGCCCTCGACCTGGTCGGCGCCACCTCCGAAGAAATGGCGCTCCATCTGTTCAGCCAGGTACTTGCGCGCCTTGGCGTCCATCAGGTTGAGCCGGTTCTCGTTGATCAGCATGGTCTGATACTGCACCCACTGCTGCCAGGCTTCCTTCGAGACATTCTCGAAGATGCGCTTACCGAGTTCGCCCGGCACTGGGGGGCGCTCCAGACCTTCGGCCTCGCGGCCGAGCTTGACGCAATGGACCATGCGGGTCATGACTTACCTCTCGCGAACGTTGGTGCCGGGCATTCTAGCAGCCCTGCGGGTGCGACAGCGTACCGCCACGCCCCACTCGACTCACAGCGCCTTCACGAACACCTTGGAACGGCGTTGGTAGTTGTACATCTCGCGCTTCTGGCGGGGCAACATGTCCGGCCCGGCCTCGACGAAGCCGCGCTCGCGGAACCAGTGCGCGGTGCGCGTGGTGAGGATGAACAGCCGGTTCAGACCCATCGAGCGTGCGCGTTTCTCAAGGCGCTTGAGCAACTGGTCGCCGAGGCCGGCGCGACGATACTCGTGCGCGATCGCCAGACAAGCCAGCTCGGCCGAGCCCTCGTCACCGAACGGGTACAAAGCCGCACAGCCGACCAACACTCCGTCGTGCTCGACCAGCGTGAAACGCTCGACTTCCTGCTCGAGCAGTTCACGTCCGCGCCGCACCAGCGAGCCATCGGCTTCCATCGGCGAAATCAGCGCAACCAGCGCACCAACGTCGTCGAAGGTCGCCTCGCGCATGAGGAACAGCGGGTCACGCGTGACAATGGTGCCCACGCCGGCATGCGTGAAGAACTCGAGCAACAGGCCACCGTCCTTGTCGTGGTCGATCAGGTGCACGCGGCCGACGCCCTTGCGCACGGCGCGGATCGCGCCGGGCAGGTACAGGTGCAGGTCCTCGGTGAGCCCTTCGTTGGCGTCGAACATGCGCTGCGCCTCGTCACCGGTCACTGACTCGACCACGCGCCCCTCCTCATCGAGCAGTCCCGGTGCGTCGCACAGGTAGACCAGCTTCTCGGCCTTGAGCGCGACCGCCACGGCTTCGGCCACCTCCTCCATGCTCAGGTTGAAGATCTCGCCCGCCGGCGATAACCCCAGCGGCGTGATCAACACGACGTTCTGCTGATCGAGATCGGCCCGGATCTCATCATCGATAATCTTGCGCACCGCGCCGGTGAACTGGTAGTCGACCCCGTCGACCACGCCGACCGGACGCGCGGTGATGAAGTTGCCCCCGGTCACGCGGATGTGCGCACCGGCCATCGGCGTGTTCGGCAACCCCTGCGAGAGCAGCGCCTCGACCTCGACACGGGTCACGGACATCGCGGACTTGACGCATTCGAGCGCCGCGGCATCGGTCACACGCAGGCCGTGATGAAACTGCGGCTCGAGTCCGCGCCGCGCCATGTCGGCATCGATCTGCGGACGCGCACCATGAACCAGCACCAGGCGGATGCCCAACGCGGCGAGCAGATTGCAGTCATAGGCGAAGCGCTGGGCGCGCTCATAATCCGCAACGACCTCGCCGCCAAAGGCGATCACGAAGGTCTTGTTGCGGAAGGCATGGACGTAGGGCGCAGCCCCGCGCACCCAGGCGACGAACTGGGCGGCGGTTTCGTTGGCGGTACTCACGCGTGTTTCGAGGGCTTGGGATTCGCGGCTCAAGGCAGGTCCCCGTTGATATCTTCGGTGCATTCTAGCGGATGACGCACGCTTGGCCCGCCGCGCTCAGAAATCTCCCCACAGGGTCTGCATCGCCGCGAGCACCGCCAGCCCCGCCGTCTCGGTACGCAGCACGCGCGGCCCCATACGCAGCGCACGCGCGCCGGCAGCACGACAGGCTGCGAGTTCGGTCTCGTCGAATCCGCCCTCGGGGCCGATCAGCAGATGGCAGGCGCGACGCGGAGCACCCAGCGACGCCAGCGGCTCGCCCGCGTGCGGGTCGAGGATGACGAACTCGGCGGTGTCACGCTCGGCACTCAGGTACGCGGGCAAATCGAGGATGTCGCCGACTTCGGGCACGCGATTGCGACCACACTGTTCGCAGGCCGCCACCGCCACCTGCCGCCAGTGTGCGACGCGCTTGTCGGCGCGCTCGCCGGCGAGCTTCAGTACGCTGCGCGCCGCGCGCACCGGCACGATGCGCGACGCCCCCAGTTCGACGGCCTTCTGCACCACCCAGTCCATCTTGTCGGCACTCGCCAGCGCCTGCACCAGCACCAGTTCGAGCGGCGACTCGCGCGCGGGCTCGCTCCACGCGCCGAGTTCCGCGAAGCCCCGCTTGCCACGCACGATGAGCCGCGCGGCGACCTCGCGGCCGGCACCGTCGAAGAGCACCAGCGGCGCGCCGTCGGGCAGACGAAGAACGCGCACGGCATGGTGCGAAACTGGCTCCGGGAGCGGGATTTCGCCGCTCTCGGGGAGGGACTCGGGGCAGAAGAAGCGCGATACCATCATGCTAGTATATGGGTTCGACACTACCCTGCGGGGAGCCCATGACCACCCCCTCGCATCGTCTCGCCCGCGCCCGCGCGCTCGAATCCCTGGTGCGCGATGTGGCGCGCGAGGTCATCCTGCCGCGTCATCTGCGCACGGCGCGCAACCGCAAATCCGACGGCTCGCTGTTTACCGAGGCCGATCTCGAATCCCAGAGCACCTTCGAACGCGAACTGCCGGCCCTGCTTGCCGGCCCCGTGCTGGGCGAGGAGATGACGCTTGAGGCGCAACAGCACATGTGGAACGAGGGGCGTAGCGGCCTGTGGTGCATCGACCCGATCGACGGCACGACGAACTTTCTCAACGGCATCCCGTTCTTCGCGGTCTCGGTCGCCTATCTGGTCGATCACGAGCCGCGTTTCGGTGTTGTCTACAACCCGGTCACGGACGAATCCTTCTATGCCGCGAAGGGCTCCGGCGCGTGGCTCAACGGCACGCAATTGCCGCTGCGCCCGGCCTCCAAGGGGCTGTCGGAATCGGTCGCCGGCGTCGATTTCAAGCGCATCGCCCCCGCTCTGGGTGACGAGCTGGCGCACTCCCCACCGTATTATTCGCAGCGAAACTTCGGCTCGAGCGCGCTGGAATGGTGTTTCGTCGCGGCCGGCCGGCTCGACGTCTACCTGCACGGCGGCCAGATGTTGTGGGACCATGCCGCCGGGCAACTGATCCTGGCCGAGGCCGGCGGCGTCGGCGCGGCGCTCGACGGCGGTCCGCTGATGGCCGGCCCGAGCCACAAGCGCGCGGTCATCGCCGCGGCCAATCGCAGCCTGTTCGACGAATGGCACGCGTGGATCGAGGCGCGATCGCCTTAGGGCGTGTTCACTTACCAGGTTGAAGCAGCCGGCCGTTTGCGGCCCCGACGGAGCATCCCGTGTCAGCCAAACATCCCATCATCGCGGTGACCGGCTCGTCCGGCGCCGGCACAACGACGGTCAAGGACACGTTCGAGCGCATCTTCGATCGCGAGAACGTCAACGCGGCCATCGTCGAGGGCGACAGCTTCCACCGCTACACGCGCGACGAGATGAAGCACAAGATCGACGAGGCCGAGGCCGGCGGCACGCGCGGCATCAGCCATTTCGGCCCCGACGCCAACCTGCTCGACGAACTCGAAGCGCTGTTCCGCGGTTACGGCGAATCGGGAATCGGCCGCAAGCGCGTCTACATCCACAACGAGGAACAATCCGTACGCTGGGACCTGCCGATGGGCACCTTCACCGAATGGGAAGACCTGCCGGTGGGCACGGACTGCCTGTTCTACGAGGGGCTGCACGGAGGCTTCGTCTCCGGACACATCGATATTGCCCGCCATGCCGACCTGCTCATCGGCGTGGCTCCGACGATCAACCTCGAATGGCTGCAGAAGCTGCACCGCGACACCCACGTGCGCGGCTACTCGCCCGAGGCCGTGCAGGACACCATCCTGCGTCGCATGCACGACTATGTGCACTACATCGTCCCGCAGTTCGCCCGCACCCACATCAACTTCCAGCGCGTGCCGGTGGTCGACACTTCCAACCCCTTCATCGCGCGCGACGTGCCCTCGCTGTCCGAGTCGATGGTAGTGATCCGCTTCTCCAACCCGCGCGGGATCGACTTTCCCTACCTGCTCAACATGATCGCCGGATCCTTCATGTCGCGCGCCAACACCATCGTGATCGAGGGCGGCAAGCTCGATCTGGCCATGCAGCTCATCCTCACGCCGCTGATCTGGAAGCTGATGGAGGCCAAGCGCAAGGCCATGTGAGCCGCGCGCAGGCCGCCTCAAGCGGTCATTTCGCGCACGCGGCGAGGCCACCTCCGAGCGCCTGCGACACGGCCTCGCCGCCGCGCGACCGTCCATGACAACTCCCGCGCAGCAGGCCTGCCCTACCGCAAAGCAGCATTTTCAGCCATAATTTCGGCCTTTTCCATCAAACGCATACGGCCCGCCCCATGTCTTCTGAGCGCAACGTCAAGCCGCCCGTGTTCAACCCGGTGACCGGAGCGATCCGCGCCCTCGCGATGGATGCGGTGCAGAAAGCCAAGTCCGGCCACCCGGGCGCGCCCATGGGGATGGCCGAGATCGCCGAAGTCGTGTGGCGTCGCCACCTGCGCCACAACCCGGTCAACCCGCAGTGGGCCGACCGCGACCGTTTCGTGCTTTCCAACGGCCACGGCTCGATGCTGCTCTACGCGCTGCTGCACCTGACCGGCTATGATCTTCCCATCGAGGAGCTGAAGAACTTCCGCCAGCTCCACAGCAAGACCCCCGGCCACCCCGAGTACGGCTACGCACCGGGTGTGGAGACCACCACCGGCCCGCTCGGCCAGGGCCTGGCCAACGCAGTCGGCATGGCCATCGCCGAAAAACTGCTGGCCGACGAGTTCAACCGCCCCGGCCACGACATCGTCGACCACCGCAGCTTCGTCTTTCTGGGTGACGGCTGCCTGATGGAAGGCATCTCGCACGAGGCCTGCTCGCTGGCCGGCACGCTGGGCCTGGGCAAGCTGGTGGCCTTCTACGACGACAACGCGATCTCCATCGACGGCGACGTCGCGGGCTGGTTCACCGACGACACGCCGAAGCGTTTCGAAGCCTACGGCTGGCAGGTCATCCGCGACGTGCAGGGCCACGACTCCGACGCCGTCGACGCGGCCGTGCATGAGGCGCTGGCCGATGCCACGCGCCCCACGCTGATCTGCTGCAAGACGGTGATCGGCGCGGGCGCCCCCAACAAGCAGGGTGGCCACGACGTGCACGGCGCACCGCTGGGTGACGCCGAGATCGCCGCGGTTCGCGAGCACATCGGCTGGGATCACCCGCCGTTCGAGATTCCGACCGACATCTATGCCGCCTGGGACGCGACCGCCGCCGGTGCCGCGCGCGAGGCGCAGTGGAACGCGCAGTTCGAGGCCTATCGCGCCGAGCATCCGTCGCTGGCCGCCGAGTTCGAGCGCCGCATCGCCGGCCGTCTGCCCGAGGACTGGAACGCACACGTCGCAAGCACGCTGCAGGCGGTCGTCGCCAAGGCGGAGACCATCGCCACGCGCAAGGCCAGCCAGAACGCGATCGAGGCCTTCGCGCCCAAGCTGCCCGAACTGCTCGGCGGCTCGGCCGACCTGGCCGGCTCCAACCTCACGCTGTGGTCGGGCGCCAAAGGCGTCACCCGCGAGGCCGGCGGCAACTACATCTACTACGGCGTGCGCGAGTTCGGCATGTCGGCGATCGCCAACGGCATCAGCCTGCACGGCGGCCTGATCCCCTACACCGCGACCTTCCTGATGTTCAGCGAATACGCGCGCAACGCGCTGCGCATGGCCGCGCTGATGAAGCTGCGCCAGGTCTTCGTGTACACGCATGACTCCATCGGCCTGGGCGAGGACGGCCCCACCCACCAACCGGTGGAGCAGGCCGCCACGCTGCGCCTGATCCCCAACATGGACGTCTGGCGCCCGTGCGACACCATCGAGTCGGCCGTGGCCTGGGCGCATGCAATCGAACGCGCCGACGGCCCGTCCGCGCTGCTGTTCTCGCGCCAGAACCTGTCCTTCCAGACGCGCAGCGAGGCGCAGATCGCCGACATCCGCCGTGGCGGCTACGTGCTGTCCGAAGCCCAGGGCGGCGCACCGCGCGCGGTGATCATCGCCACCGGCTCGGAAGTCGCGCTGGCCATGGCCGCGCAGAAGCAACTGGCGGACGCCGGCGTGCCGGTGCGCGTGGTGTCCATGCCCTCGACCAATGTGTTCGACCGCCAGGACGCATCATGGAGAACCGCCGTGCTGCCGGCCGGCGTGCCGCGCGTCGCGGTCGAGGCCGGCGTCACCGGCGGCTGGTACAAGTACGTCGGGCTGGACGGCGCGGTGGTCGGGCTGGATCGCTTCGGCGAATCGGCGCCGGCCGGCGATCTGTTCAAGTACTTCGGCTTCACCGCCGAGGCCGTCGTCGAGGCCGTCAGGGGCGTCGCCGCCTGAACCCGCAGATGCCCGCCCGGCCGCTGGCCGGGCACCCCGTTCCAGCAAGGAGAAGTTCCGGATGAGCATCAAAGTCGCGATCAATGGCTATGGCCGCATCGGCCGCTGCACCCTGCGTGCGCTGTACGAACTGGGCCTGCGCGATCGCTTCGAGATCGTCGCGATCAACGCCTCGGGCGACATCGCCACCAACGCCCACCTGACCAAGTACGACACCACCCACGGCCGCTTCGGCTTCCCGGTGGAGACCGATGGCGATTCCGCCATCATCGTCGACGGTGACCGCATCCCGTTCTTCTCCACCAAGGACCCGCGCGGCGTCGACTGGGGCGCGCTGGGGGTGGACGTGCTGCTCGAATGCACCGGCGCCTACACCAGCAAGGCCAAGGCGCAGGTGCTGCTCGAGCAAGGCGCGAAGAAGGTGCTGATCTCGGCGCCTGGCGGTGACGACGTCGACGCCACCATCTGCTATGGCGTCAATCACGACATCGTCACGCCCGACATGACCGTAGTGTCCAATGCCTCGTGCACCACCAACTGTCTCGCGCCGGTGGCCAAGGTGCTGCAGGACGCCATCGGCATCGACAAGGGCCTGATGACGACCATCCACTCCTTCACCAACGACCAGGTACTGGTGGACGTGCGCCACAAGGACCTGCGCCGCGCGCGCGCAGCCGCACACAACATCATCCCCACCAAGACCGGCGCGGCCAAGGCCGTCGGCCTGGTACTGCCCGCGCTCAAGGGCAAGTTCGACGGCTTCGCCCTGCGCGTGCCGACGATGAACGTCTCGCTCGTGGATCTGACCTTCACCGCCAGCCGCGACACCTCGGCCGAAGAGGTCAACGCGCTGATGAAGGAAGCCTCGCGCGGCGCCCTCAAGGGCATCCTCGCCTACAACGAGGACGCTCTGGTGTCGTCGGATTTCAACCATGACACGCATTCGTCGGTGTTCGACGCGACGCAGACACGCGTGATGGGCGGCAATCTGGTCAAGGTACTGGCCTGGTACGACAACGAGTGGGGCTATTCCTGCCGCATGCTCGACGCCGCAGGCGTACTCGCCGAGGCCGGCGCATGAGGGTCAACCAGCTCAGCGATTGCGATCTGTCCGGCAAGCGTGTCTTCATCCGCTCGGACCTGAACGTTCCGCAGGACGAGGCCGGCAACATCGTCGAGGACACGCGCATCCGCGCCTCGATTCCGTCCATCCAGCACTGTCTGGATCAGGGTGCGGCGGTGATGGTCACGTCCCACCTGGGCCGCCCCACCGAGGGCGAGGTGCGCGCCGATGACACCCTCACCCCGATCGCGGTGCGCATGGGCCAGTTGCTGGGCCACCCGGTGCGCCTGATCACCGACTGGGTCGACGGCGGTTTCGAGGTCGCGCCTGGCGAGATCGTGCTGCTCGAGAACTGCCGCTGCAACGTCGGCGAGCGCCAGGACGACGAGCAACTCGCACGCAAGATGGCGAAGCTGTGTGACGTGTACGTCAACGACGCCTTTGGCACCGCTCACCGGGCCGAGGCGACCACGCATGCCATGGCGCGCTTCGCGCCGATCGCCTGCGCCGGCCTGCTGATGGGCGCCGAAATCGAAGCGCTCACGCGCGCCACGGAGAACCCCAAGCGCCCGCTGGTGGCGATTGTCGGCGGTGCCAAGGTGTCGACCAAGCTGACCATCCTCAAGACCCTGGCCGACAAGGTCGACCAACTCATCGTCGGTGGCGGCATCGCCAACACCTTCCTGCTCGCCTCGGGCAAGCGCATCGGCGAATCGCTCGCCGAACCGGAGCTTGTCAAGGAAGCGCAGGCCATCATGGACATGATGCGCGAGCGTGGCGCCGAGGTGCCGCTGCCGGTGGACGTGGTCGTCGCCGACGAGGTGTCGATGCTCGCGCGCGCCAACCGCATTCCGGTGTGCGA
>JACESY010000077.1 GCA_013911595.1 Azoarcus sp. | reverse complement strand
GGGCAGCACTGCATAGGCGCCGCCGAAGGTCACCAGCGCGGCCTTGGTGAAGAACTCGCCGATGTCGCTCAGCGTGCCGGCCGGCAGCAGCCACATGGCCGCGCCCCACAGCACCAGACCGGCGCCCAGCAGCTTGGCCAGATGAGCGGTGTTGTAGCGCGTGTGCGGCAATCGCGTGTCGTCGTCGATCACCGCGGCGCCGAAGCTCTTGTCGGCCGCGCCGTGGCCGCCGCCCACGGCGAACTTGCCCGGCAGGAACTTGCCGCCCGCCATGCCGAGCAGCGCTGCGCCCAGCACGATGAACGGGAAAGGCACACGAAACACGAAGATCGCGATGAAGGACAAGGCGGCAATGCCCCACATCACCTCGTTCTTGAGCGCGCGGCTACCGATGCGCCACGCTGCGAACAGCACGATGGCCACCACCGCCGGCTTGATGCCGGCAAAGATGCCCTGCACCAGCGGCACGTCGCCATAGGCCAGATACACCCAGGTCAGCCCCGCCAGAATGAACAGCGACGGCAGAACGAACAGCGCCCCGGCCACGATGCCGCCCCAGGTGCGGTGCAGCAGCCAGCCAATGTAGATCGCCAACTGCTGGGCCTCCGGGCCGGGCAGCACCATGCAGTAGTTGAGCGCGTGCAGAAAGCGCCGCTCCGAGATCCAGCGGCGTTTCTCGACCAACTCCTGATGCATGATCGAAATCTGCCCGGCCGGCCCGCCGAAGCTGATGAAGCCGAGCTTGAGCCACCATAGGAAGGCCTCGAGGAAGCTCGGGTGGGGTGGCGCCGCAACGCTCGCTTGCGGCTCGTCTGCAGATGAGTTGGATGGGGATGTCATGGAAGCGCCGATGATTCTTGAATGCGCAAAGTACTCCCCTTGTACTCACGGGCCAAGCGTTGTCCAGTGCCAGTCAAAAAGCGAATTTGAAGGAGCGGGAGGATCCCACCTGTACGATCCGGGTGATGAGGCCCAAGGTGGAAGAATCGAACGTGCTGCAGAACATCAAGCTTGAGTTCCAAGCCATCAGGGACGGTAAGCCCGGCCGTCGATTCCTTGATCACTACGAACGCAGCAGGCGCAAGGAAGCCGCGCGCGGGTCGTCCCGATCGTCGCTGGGATATCTTGCCGCGGGCCTGCTTCTGGTCATTGTCGGCTTCGCGGCATCGTTGCCGCCGGGTTTACCGGGCTTTCTGCTCTGGATTCCCGGGCTTGCACTGCTCGCCGCGCGCTCCAAAGGCCTCGCCTTGCTGCTGGACCGTGTGGAATCGTGGGGGTGGAAAGTGTGGGAGCGATGCCGGAGCCGGCGTTGAATGCAGGGCACGCCGTGATTCGCAGCCTGCCCCCAGGTGTTGCCGATCCGCAGAATTGTGTCGCTATTTGCCGTGCTTGTTCTCGAAAATGCGCTCGATCATGGGCGTGAAGAACGATAACGGAAGGCTTTCGTACTCGGTGTCGAACGAGCACTGGTCGTAGCGTTCGCAGAACTCGACGGTCATCTCGTAGTACGGGCTGTCGCGGTATTCATCGCGCCTGTCCGGATTCCTGCCCAGAGTCTCGTAGAAGTAGTACTGCTGAAAATGCGGGTGCTTCTCCACCATCCAGCAAAGGGATTCGTCGACGAAGGGCTTAAGCATCATCGCGGCAAGCGCGGCATGATTGTGCGGGCAGATCACGTCGCCGATGTCGTGCAACAGGACGCAGACGACGTATTCCTCGCTGCGGCCGTCCCGGAATGCGCGGGTTGCGGCCTGCAGGCAGTGCTCCAGTTGCGAAATCGGATGTCCGTTGGGCACCCGGTCGAGCTGTTCGAGCTGTTCGATGACGCGTCGCGGGAGGTCGTCGTAGAGTGCCACTTCGGCGTCGCGAACGAGGGCCAGATCCTCGCGCGTGGCAAGGTCCAGTGCGGTGAAAGAGGCGCGACGGCGCTCCGTGCATGGATCCTTCATCATGGGTCGTCCGTGTCGATGCAGGCCGACGAAGTGCCATCGGGGTCGGCACCGTTCTCACGTTTGCGAGTCCGCGGGGCGCTACACGTGTTGCGGCATTCAAGCTTACTGCGCCGGTGCGCTCGTGTCATCGGCAGC
Organism: Azoarcus sp.; assembly: GCA_013911595.1. GTDB lineage: Bacteria > Pseudomonadota > Gammaproteobacteria > Burkholderiales > Rhodocyclaceae > Pseudazoarcus. The sequence continues at coordinate 11,167 of JACESY010000077.1, read as the reverse complement.
TTGGCTGCATGCCGGTTCGGCCACACATCACGAAAAGGCTTCGGGCAGAATGGTCCGGAAGTGACCGCCTGCGCCATGAGTGCAGGCGTGCGCGTCTTTCCATGCGGGACGCGGTGAGTCTTCCTCCTCTTTTGGCGCACCTCCATGAAGATCGTCGACATCGATGCATCCACACCCGCTCATGCACTGCGCGAACTCGGCGAGGCGGCCTTGCGCGCCGACGGGGCGATCGTCTTTCGCGGGGCGCTCGGATTCGACGAGTACCTGGGCATCACCAACGCCTTCTGTACCGATTTCCTGCCCTATCTCGGTGGCTCCAATCACGGCAGGGAAGTGGTCGACGAAGACGCGCAGATCATGACCGCGCCCGGCGGCGCCAACAAGTACGCGATCGCCATGCACGGCGAGATGTACTACCAGCAGACCCGGCCCGACCTGCTCTTCTTCCATTGCGAGACGCCGGCGAGGCGCAACGGCGAAACCCTGCTCGCGGATGGCTGCCGGGTGTTCTCCGAGATGAACGGCGCGCTGCGCGAAGGGCTTGCCGAACGCCGCGTCACCTATCACCGGCGCAGGGACGAACGGGTGTGGAGCAGGCTGTATCGCACGTCCGATCGTGAAGTGCTGCGGTCGTACTGCGCGCAGATGTCGGTGGATGCACGCTTTGACGACGAGGGTTGCCTTTGGACGCGCTTCACGGACGCCGCTTCGCATCGTAGCCGCGGCGGTGCGCCGGCTTTCATCAACAATGTGCTGACCTTCGGGCTGCAGGCGCTGCGTTGCGAGGGGCAGCCGTTCAGCTGGGTCACCTACGACGACGGCCAGCCCATTCCGGCGGAGATCCTGCTCGAAGCGGAACGGCTGGTTGCCGGACTCATGCAGCCGATACGCTGGCGACGCGGGGATGTGCTGATCGTGGACAACACGCGCGTGCTCCACGGCCGCAACGCGTTCGATGACCCGGCGCGGCGCATCTTGCTGCGCATGGGCATGGCGCACCCCTGATTCACTCGGGGTCGCTCGCGCGTACGGGCGTCTCCCACATCCCGGTCGCCTCCAGTTCCGCCACCTGACGTGCCTCCAGTGGAGCATCGCGCAGCCTGCGCAAGACCAGGCCGGATGTGGGCCGCGATGGACCGATGTCGAGATCCAGGAATGCCCCGAGCGTCAGCCTGACCTCGTCGAAACCGAGGGTCGTGCGGGCCGAGGTCGTCCCGTTGAAGCGGCCGTTGACCTCGAAAGGAACGTAGCGCTTGCCGACACGTTTGGTCTGGATGTTGAGCGGCCCGCGCCATCCTTGCTGTGCCAGGGCCTCGCCGAAACGCAGGCCGAGCGCACGTAGCGCCTCGTCTTCATTGGCGACGACGCGGCAGCTTCTGCCCGCCCGCATTTCCGAGCGCATGCCGAACGCGCCGAGCAACTCGCCTTGCGGGCCGATCACGATCTGAACCACGTCCTGCACGACATCCGGGGCAGTGCTGTGCAGAGGCACGCCCTGGCGAAACTCGTGCAACCAGCAAAGCAGCGATTGCGTGCAGCCCAGATAGGGCTGCACGACGTAGCCGGCCCGGCCGCACCACTGCTCGAGTCTGTCCAGGTCTTCGATCAGCCAGACTTCCTGCGACCCCTGGCCTTCTTCCGGTTTGATCAGCAGCGGCCAGCCGTGTGCGGCGATGAAGGCGTTCGTTTGCGAATCGATGCGAAGATCGGCTGTCGGCATCGTATCCACGAACGGCAGCCCGTGGGAGCGGGCGAAGCGCGCCATCGCCAGCTTGTTGCGCAGGGTCCGGCTGACGGACGGGCCGCCGGCCAGCACGCGCCGCGCAAGCAGCGGGTCGGCCGCAGCCAGCGTCGCCAGCAACACGATGTCGTCATCCCGCCCCGGGATGATCAGGTCCGGCTGCTCCAGCGCCACGATTTCGGCAAATCCGGCATGGAAGCGCTCGGCGTCCCGGGTCTCCGGCACCAGATGGACGCGATCGCACGCGTACAGGGAAGGGCTGTGCGCATCGCTGTTGATGCCCACCACACGCAGATCCTGCCGGCGTTCATCGAGCGCGGCGAGAATGCCTTCCCCGACCTGACTTCCCGCACTCGTGATCAGAATCGTCTTCAAGGAAGTCACCCCGCCCGGTGTCAGGGAAGTCAGGTGCTGCAAGAGCAGGCGCCGCTGGAGCACTGCCGGCGAGCGTCATCAAACGGCTCATGCCGATGTCACCGATTGTAGAGCATGGCGCGATTGCCGAGCCGGCGTATCCGACCGTGCCGCGCAGGTCATGCCGGCGCCGGAACCGGAGGAACTCGCTGGCATTGCACGCGGTGCAAACAAGGAAACCTACCGCGACCGCGAGGACCGCTGCTGACTGTGGATTCAGAACCTGACCCGAAACGTCGCTGCAAACAGCGAAGGCGCGGAACTCGAACCTATGCAATCCACTTCATTTCGTACTTGCCCTCATGGCGGGACTTCATAAGTCTGCCTAGCATCCAAGGCCCATTTCACTGAGGCCGAATCCATGAACCCCGCCCTGCACACCTGCGCGTTGGCCATCTGCCTGTATTCCGGCGCCGCCTCGGCGCAAGCCACCCCCGAAATCAGCCTCTATGCCGCCGGCAGTCTGCGTGGCGTGCTCACCGAGGTTTCCAAGAACTTCGCCGACACGGCCGGCAAGCCGGTTGCGACCACCTTCGGCCCCTCGGGCCTGCTGCGCGGGCGCATCGAGAAGGGCGAGCCGGCGCAGGTCTTCGCCTCCGCCAACATGAAGCACCCCAAGACCCTGGCCGATGCCGGCGGATGGAGCCAGCCGGAGGTGTTCACGCGCAACAACCTGTGCGCAATGGCGCAGCCCGAAATGAAGGTCGGCAGCGCAAACCTGCTCGACGTCATGCTCGACCCGGCCGTAAAGCTTGGCACCTCCACGCCCAAGGCCGACCCGTCCGGCGACTACGCCTGGGCACTGTTCGAGAAGGCCGAGCAGGTACGTGCCGGTAGCTTCGCCGCGCTCGACGCCAAGGCGCTCAAACTCACCGGCGGGCCGGATTCGGCCAAGGCGCCGGAAGGCCGCAACCAATACGCGTGGGTCATGGAAGGGGGCCGCGCCGACGTTTTCCTGACCTACTGCACCAACGCCGTCGCGGCGCAGAAGGAATTGCCCGAGCTGCAGATCATCGAGATCCCGGCCGAACTGTCGGTGGGCGCGACCTACGGCATGAGCGTGCGTGACGGCGCGCCCGACGCGGCACGCGCGCTGGCAGAATACATCCTGTCGCCGGCGGCGCAGGAGGTATTCAAGCGTTATGGATTCGGAGCGATCTGACGGGCTGTTGAACCCCGCGCGGCGGCGCGCACTGGCCGGTGTCGGTGCGCTTGCGCTGGCACCGTGGTGTGCGGCCGCCGCGGCCGAGATTACCGACGGCGCCGGCCGTCGCGTGACGCGCAGCGGGCCGGTACGGCTGGTGTTTCCGGCCGGCGGCCCGGCCGCGATCCTGCTGTACACCCTCGCACCTGATCTGCTCGCCGGCTGGCCGCGCGCCAACCGTGCGCCGGAGCTGGCCTATCTGCTGCCCGGCGTCGGCGACCGGCCCGAAGTCGGGCGGCTGACCGGGCGCGGCGGCACGGCCAACCTCGAAACCGTGCTGGCGCTCAAGCCGGACCTCATCATCGACAGCGGTTCCACGCGCGGCACCTATGTCGATCTGGCCGAGCGTGTGCAGCGCCAGACCGGTATCCCCTACGCGCTGTTCGACGGCCGGCTGGAGGCCATTCCCGACACCTACCGCGCGCTCGGCCGCCTGATCGGCCGCGAGGAACGCGCCGAACAACTGGCCGCATGGGCCGAACGCACCATGGCCACCGTGCGCGAGGGGCTCGTCGACGTGCGCGAACAACCGCGCGTGTATTACGCCCGCGGCCCGCGCGGGCTGGAGACCGGGCTGGCCGGCTCGATCAACGTCGAGATTCTCGACTTCATGGGCCTGACCCATTTCGGCATGCGTATGCCGGGCGGGCTGGCCAACGTACCGCTGGAAGAAGTGCTGTGGTGGGACCCGCAGGTCATCATCACCATCGACCGCGACTTTGCCGCTACCGCGCGGCGCGACCCCATCTGGGCTGGTGTGAGCGCCGTGCGCAACGGCCGCGTGCACCTGTCGCCCAAGCTGCCGTTCGGCTGGGTGGATTTCCCGCCCAGCGTCAATCGCCTGCCGGGCCTGTTCTGGCTCGGCCAGAAGGTCCATCCCGAGCGTTTCCCCGAAGACCTCGCCGCGCTCACGCGCGAGTTCTACGCGCTGTTCTATCAGGTCGAGCCCAGCGACGCGCAGATCGCCGACGTGCTCGAAGGGCGCGGCTGAATGCGCTTCGGTGCGCTCGCGGCGTGGGGCGTGCTGGCGCTGGGCGTGGTGGTGGCGCTGTCGGTGGGGCGCTATGGGCTGGGTGCCGGCGACCTCATCCAGGCCGTGAGCGACTGGCTCACCCGCCCCGACGACGTGCCGCCCGGCACCGCGGAAATCGTGCTGCTGCAGATCCGCGGCCCGCGCATCGTCGCCGCACTCGCCGTGGGCGCCGGGCTGGCCGTGGCCGGCGCCACCTTTCAGGGGCTGTTCCGCAACCCGCTGGTGTCGCCCGACATTCTCGGTGCCTCGGCCGGCGCCGCGCTGGGCGCGGTGCTGGGCATCTTCTTCTCGCTCGGTGTGTTCGGCATCCAGGCCGCGGCCTTTGCCGGTGGCCTGCTGGCGGTGGGCGTGGTGTACGCCGTAGGCAGCTCACTGCGACAGGGCGACCCGGTGCTGGTGCTGATCCTGGCCGGCGTGGTCATCGGTTCGCTGCTCGGTGCCGGCATTGGCCTGGTGAAGTACTTGGCCGATCCCTACAACCAGTTGCCCGCGATCACCTTCTGGCTGCTCGGCAGCCTCGCCGGCACCACGGCCGGCGATCTGGCCGCGCTGCTGTGGCCGGTGCTGGCCGGCGGCGCGCTGCTCATGCTGCTGCGCCACCGCATCGACGTGATGTCGCTGCCCGAGGAAGAGGCCCGCGCGCTCGGCGCGCCCACCACCGCATTGCGCATCGCACTGGTCGTGGCGGCCACGCTGGTCACCGCTGCCGGCGTGGCGCTGGCCGGCGTGGTCGGCTGGGTCGGGCTGGTGGTGCCGCACATCGCGCGCTTTCTGGTCGGCCCGTCGTTCAGCCGCCTGCTGCCTGCCAGCGCCGTGCTCGGCGGCGGTTTCCTGCTGCTCATCGACACGCTGGCGCGCACCATGGCGCCGGTGGAAATCCCGCTCGGCCTGCTCACTGCCGTGATCGGCACGCCCTTCTTCATCTGGCTGCTGCGCCACGCGCACCGGAGCTGGACGTGATCGCCGCGCACGCGCTGTCCATCGGCTACGGGCGCCGCGTCATCGGCGCCGGTTTCGAGTTCGCCATCCGCCCCGGCGAGGTCGTCTCCCTGCTCGGCCCCAACGGCTGCGGCAAGACCACCCTGCTCAAGACCCTGCTCGGCCTCATCGCCCCGTTGGCCGGCGAAGTGCGGCTGGACGACGTGCTGCTCACACAGATCCCCGTCACCCAACGCGCCCGCCGCATGGCCTATGTGCCCCAGCATGCCGCCTCCACCTTCGGCTTCTCGGTGCGCGAGATCGTGCTTCTCGGCCGCACTGCCCACGGCCGATTGTGGTCGCCCCCGTCGCGTCATGACCGTGAAGTGGCCCACACCTGCCTCACCCGCATGGGCGTCGCACATCTGGCCGACCAGCCCCTGCACCGCGTCTCCGGCGGCGAACGCCAGCTCGCCCTCGTCGCCCGCGCACTCGCGCAGGAACCCGCCTTGATCCTTCTCGACGAACCCACCGCCAGCCTCGACTTCGGCAACCAGGGCCGCGTCCTGCGCGAAATGCGCCGTCTAGCGAGTGAAGGCCTCGGCGTGATCTTCACCACCCACGACCCCAACCACGCCCTGCGCTACGCCGACCGCGCGATGCTGATGCGCGACGGACGGCTGCTGGCGGATGGCCCTGCGGGTGAGGTGCTCACGGCTGAGGCGCTGGCGGGGATGTACGGGACGGAGGTCTCCGCGCTGCGGGATGCGGCGCATGAGCGGGCGTTCTTTGTGGCGGAGTGAGCCGGGCTAAAGTGCACAAGCGCGCTGAGGTTGGAGAAAACAAGTGGCGCGGATCTGTGTATCTTTGCTCTGCAGCGTCGCTCTACTTCCTGGCGCAGCAGGTCGACTGAAAGGTGAGCCATGGAACCCAACGACGCGCGTGTCACCGAGAGCAGCGGCAATGTCTTCCAAGACCTCGGTTTCGACGCAGCAGAGGCGCACGTCATTAAATTGCGCGCCGAAGTCATGATCCGCACCGTGCAGCACCTGAACGAATGCGGTTGGACGCAAGCCGAGGCCGCGCGTCATCTCGGCATTACCCAGCCCCGAGTCTCGCGGCTGATCAAAGGCAAGGTGGAAGACCTCAGTCTCGACATGCTACTGACTTTGGCCGCCAGGGCGGGGCTGCATACGGAATTGCGGCTGACGGCTTGATTCCTGCAAACGTCTGTTTGCGTGCCGACGCATGTTGTCCATGAAGCGATAGAGGCGCACAATCGCTTCATAATATGAAGCGATAAAGGCCCGTAAATGCCTCACTGGATCTGGCAGCAGGCCGACTGGCCCAAGTTTCGCTGGGACGAGCGGGCGTTGTTCACGCCGCTCGCCCAGGCACGCCTGAAGCAGGGCAAGCTGCTGGGCCTGAAGGGTCTGCTCGATGCCGGGCTGTCCGACGAGGCGCGGGCGCAGATCCTGATCGAGGAATGCCTCAACACCAGCGCCATCGAGGGCGAGCGCTTCGATGTCGACGCCGTCCGCTCGTCGGTCGCTCGTCATCTCGGCCTGCCCACCGCCGGCTTGCCCCGGCCGCCGCGTGCGGTGGATGGGTTGATCGAAGTCCTGCTCGACGCCACGGGTGGCTTCGACCGCCCGCTTACGCGGCAACGCCTGTACGGCTGGCAGGCGGCCCTGTTCCCCACCGGCTACTCCGGCCTGGTCGAAATCCGCACCGCGAGTCTGCGCGGTGACGCGCCCATGCGCGTGGTGTCCGGCGGCGCAGGCCGCGAGAAGGTGCATTTCGAGGCACCGCCGCGTGACGGGCTGGAGCGCGAACTGCAGGCCTTCATCGACTGGTTCGAGCATCCGCCAGCCGGGCTCGACGGCCTGCTGTTCGCGGGGCTCGCCCATCTGTGGTTCGTCACCATCCACCCGTTCGAAGACGGTAACGGCCGCCTCGCCCGCGCCATCACCGACATGGCGCTGTGCCGCGACGAAGCGCAGCCGCTGCGCATGTTCTCGCTCTCCGCCCGCATCATGCGCAACCGCGACGCCTACTACACGGCGCTGGAACGCACGCAGCGCGGCGACCTGGACGTGACCGACTGGCTGCGGTGGTTCCTCACCGAAGTCGCCCTCGCCTGCGAACAGGCGGAAGTTACCGTCGCCCGCGTCGTCGCCAAGGCTCGTTTCTGGCTGCGTCATCAGGGAACCCCGCTTAACGAAAGACAGCGCAAGGCACTCAATCGCCTGCTGGACGCCGGTGAAGGTGGCTTCGAAGGCGGCATGAACACCCGAAAATACGCCAGCCTCAACAAGACCAGCCGCGCGACCGCCTATCGGGAGCTGGCTGATCTGGTCGGTAAGGGGTGCCTGGTCCAGACCGGTGACGGGCGGAGTACGGGGTATGAGGTGTGCTGGGGAGGGTAGCAGGCGAGATCGCCTCCACCCTACGGGACTAATCGGTACGACTAACTGTGCTGATACGGTATTCACCTGACACCGGCCCCGAGCCGGTGTCAGGTGAATACTTGATCTGTACAGTCTGTACGATCTGCCACAGGAGAATTCGATATATGAGGAGGCAGTATCAATCCTGGATGGCTAACTAGCAGTTCAACACCAATCCTTTTGACTTGAGCGAAATAATTTAGGCTGCTGCTAAACATTGGATATTCTGAATAGAGAGACCGAATTTCCGGAGTATCGTCGTAAGTTACTATCCAAGGTCGATCTAAGTTTGCGACCATTATCGCAAGTTTCGCGTGATCATCCGCCATATAAAAGTTCGTGTATAACTCTGGACCTTTGCCAAAGTACGGCGGGTCGAGATTAACAAGTGTCGAATGGCTTGTGTTCGGTATCAATACCTCTAGAAAAGTAGCTGCATCAAGACACGAAATTTCAATATAGTCACGATAGCTCGCTATTCTTCTTATCTTGCGAACCAAATCCACTCTATTGAATCGACAGTCGAGCTTATAGTTCCCATTTTGAGCCAACCCTCCAATTACGCCACCTCTTAGGATTCCTGACCGATTTGTTCGATTCAAAAATAGAGTTGCAAATCCTTTTTCGAGAGCACTCTTAGGAGACGCGTCAAGGAATATTTGACGTTGCCGATGCCACTCGTTCATCGTAACTTCAACCGTCTCAATCCGATCGCAAAGAGAATCAGTGTGATTCAACACTGCTGACCAAAATGCATAGATTGCGGGATCTATGTCATTTAGGTAAATCTTTGATACGTAATCATTTAACAGCAATGACATCGCAAGCCCGGAGCCCCCAGCAAACGGCTCGGCGTACTCGCCATAAATCAAGTCATTCCGCTTTAGAATCTCAATTATCAATGGCGCTAGCTGAGACTTGCCACCGGGATATCTAAGTGGAGTATCGGTTACAGGCATATAAAAACCGTAAATAGAGAACCTGACTTATTGGAAACTATTTCTTTCCAATTTGACTGACAATTTCCAGCATGATTGGTTGAAAAGAATCCCAAGCCTTGATTACGTAGACACGAGTTGGAATTTGCCCACCATGGACAAAGTTCCCGATAGTATCAGGTGAATACGAACTATGCACGTCACTCGCCATCTTTCGCAAGGCGCTCATCCCCTTTCCAGAGTAGCCCTTCTGCTGCAGTAAGTCCGCAACTTTTCCAAATTTCTGATGCAGGCTGGACGGAATTGGCTGAACGTGATGCTTCCTGAGGAACAGGATGGCAGCTTGCTCTAAGAGAGAACGAAAAAGGTATGTAGCTGAGAAGGAAAACTCTTCAGCTTCTAGGCCCCTTAGCTCACGCAGCAAACGGCTGAATACCGGATCGTCAACCTTTGAAATGAACCCTGAGGGGACAACGTACTTGTCTTTGTCTCGGTCGCGTAAACTTCTTTTTCTCTGTGGGTGTTGTCCGGTGGATGGCTTGCCAGGTTCTTCCGTAGTGGGCTTGCTGCTAGAAGGTTCCCCTCCGTCGGACCGCGGAATATGTGCTGATCTGCCTCGAGTGGTTGGAGAATAGCCTTCAGCGCGAAGCTCTTCCGCATATTCTCTTCGTTTATCAGAGTTAGCCCGAGAATTGACCTTTGATCCAACTTCGAGTGAGTCTTTGAGGAACTTGACAAGAGCTCTCTCAAACTCTTCAGTTGGAACATTAATCTCCAATGACTTCGACGAAGTTAGACCCAATGCTGAGCGAACATCTGGAGTGCTCAAAAATCGAGTTAAGGTTGTGATGACGAGACTTGCAATCTCAGATTCAGGCAACAATTTATGCGTTCGTGCGTAGTCAATAATTTCCAACGCCCGCGCATTGGGATTATCCCCCTTTCCTTGTTTGTTAAACCGCGCCCTCTCCTTCGCGTCCCATTTCTTCGTTCCGACTCCAGCAGGAGCATCGTGCCTAAGCTCGACCCAAGGCCGTGCTTCTTCCATGGAGTCAAAAACTACGGCCAGTATCTCAGTAATTGGAGCTTCAATTTCTTGCTGTAGTTTGCGAAAGTAACGCTTATCAATTTCTTTTGCTGCCTTATCTGGGTCAGCGAGTAGCTTTAGGGCACAAAGTCGTCGGTTTCCCTCTGCTGTTACATATCGCCCTGCGACTTTATGGTGGGGGACCAGCGCCATCATATCGAGTGGACTCGTCGTACCTACTTCGACAATGTGTTTGGCTAAGGCGCGAACATCCTCGCTCTGAATCAGAATTTGTATGGCCTCCGATTCTGTCGTTTGTGGTTCGTGACGTGGATTTTCGAGGTCAAGATAAATTTGACTGAGTTTTACACTCGTTGGCCGCTTTCTCACTGCCCCTCCCTTCTCATTCAGAACAACCCATCGAGATATTGAAGAAATCGAAAAACCGGAATCTTATAATCGATTACGCATTCTCAATAAATGTAATGCATTACATCGAATTTGACGTTGCTGAGCGACGAATTTGTTTCGGATATCAGCGCATGCAAATTCTCGACGCTTCTGGAGTTGTTCGCTTGAAAGTGATTCGCAGCCCCAGCGCCTTAGCCACCTTCGCCACCGTCGCAAAGCTCGGATTTCCCTCCCCCGATAGAGCTTTGTCGAGGCCTTGTCGGCTCATCCCGACATCCCGCGCAAGCTGGGACAGATTACGTGCTCGTGCGACGACACCCAGCGCACGGGCGACGAACACGGGGTCATCGCCCCCTTCTTCCATCACCGCTTCAAGATAGGCGGCGATGTCTTCCTCAGTCTCGAGGTAGTCGGCCGTGTCATAACGGCTGAAAGTCTCTTGGTTCATGGTTCAGTCCTTCCAAAGTGCGGCGATGGCCTTGGCCTGTTCGATGTCGCGTGACTGCGACGACTTGTCACCACCACACAGCAATACGATGACTACCGGCCCACGCTGCATGAAGTACACGCGGTAGCCCGGTCCATAGTCGATCTGCAGTTCCGAGATTCCAGATCCAACGGGTTTGACATCGCCTGGGTTACCTGCGGCGAGGCGGTCCAGCCGCGCCTAAATTCGGGCGCGGCGGTCGCGCAGCTCTCGCAACCAGGCATCAAAGGTGCTGGACTTGATGAGTTCGACCATGTGACAACTGTAGTTGTTATGGACTTGGATAGCAACTATGGTTGTCATTCGGTCCTCACGGCCTCATCCGTCAACTTACCTAAACGCAAAAGCCGGCGTCTCCGCCGGCTTTGTCATTTCAGTACCGCAAGCATTTCAGCCCGCGTCCCCACCCCCCGCAGGCCCCTTCCACTGCTCTTCTTCGTCGATGCTCTGCTTGCCGCCGAGCAGCGCAGTGCGGTTGCGGTCGAGGGCGGCGGCTACGACCGGCAGCAGCTCTTCGTCGCCGTAGGCGTCGACGTGCTGGATG
>JACESY010000076.1 GCA_013911595.1 Azoarcus sp. | reverse complement strand
GGGCTGTACAAGGCAGAGGTGATCCACCGGCGAGCGTCCTGGTGTACGCGTGACGAGGTCGAATGGGCTACCCTCAACTGGGTCGATTGGTTCAACAATCGGCGCTTGCTCGAACCGATCGGTGACATCCCGCCCGCCGAGGCCGAGCGAAATTACTATGCCAGACTCGCCGAGTCCGTCGTGACGGCGTGACTCAAACCAACGAGCCTCCGGGAAAGTCGGCTTGATTCAATGCTGTTTTTGGGGACGATCTTGGTTGCAGTCTTTTTGACTGCTTCTTCGGAGACGAATTTCTCTCCGGTTGTGAGCTCAAGTTTCTCTCCGAGCCATTTACTCGTGATCCAAGGAATCTCTCCTTCCCAGAAATCAGCCCGCGATGTCGATGGCGTTCCACCGCTGAGGAATCCGGATGCGACCTCGCCAACGGTAGTTTTCTGCCAGTCGCTCATACCCCGATCCCTTGGCTCCATTTGGCACTCACTCCGCACCGCCTTCATTGCTCCCGCTTTCCTCATCATTCCTCGCGATCCGCATGACTTCGGCGTCGAAGTCCGAGACAAACAAGCGATCCTGGACGATGCGGTATTTCTCAAACTCGGATTCGGCGTGGGCTTTGGCGATTTCGGCGGTGACTTTGCCGGCGTCCTGCAAGATTTCCCGGTCGGTGGCTTCGATGAAGCGGTTGAGGCGTGTTTCCCAGTCCTGCATGGTCATGGGGATGTGCCGCTGGGCCATGTCTTCGGCGACATCGAGGTAGGCGTTTACGAGGCGGGAGAGTTGCGCCATCTCCGGTTCGGTCAGGTAGTTTTTGGCGACGCTGACATCGAATTTCTGGATTTTTCCATGGGGTGCATCTTTCCAAGTGGTCAGGCCCATGTGCTGTTTCCCGGCATCGGCCCGGTCCACGATGACCTCGGCGGCGGTGTGGCCGTGGATGGCCCAGTGGAGCTTGTTCTGCACGGTGGCGAAGAAGCGCTGGGTGGCCGTGGCGCTGCGGTCGTAGTCGATGGCGGTGGCGTAGATGTCGGTGATCTTCTGGTAGAACTTGCGCTCGCTGAGGCGGATTTCGCGGACGCGCTGGAGTTGTTCTTCGAAGTACTGTCTGGTCAGGACGGTGCCGCCTGCCTTGAGGCGTTCGTCGTCCATGGCGAAGCCCTTGACCGTGTATTCCTTGACCACGGTGGTGGCCCACTTGCGGAACTGAACGGCCCGCTCGGAGTTAACCTTGTAGCCGACGGCGATGATGGCGGAAAGGTTGTAGTGGCCGGTGTCGTAGTTTTTGCCATCGGCGGCAGTTATCCGAAATTTTCGGATAACTGATTCTTCCGCCAACTCGCCGTCCTTGAATACTTTCTGCAGGTGGTAGTTGATCGTCCTGACGTCAACGTCATAAAGAGCCGCCATCATTTTCTGGCTGAGCCAGACGTCTTCATCCGCGTAGATCGCCTCGACGCCGCCTTCGCCCTTGGCGGTGATGAAGGTGAGGTATTCCGCCGCGGAGGAACGTGTGAGGGAAGTTTCCTTGATGCCTGGCTTCTTTTTCATGCCGACACGCCCAGTTGTTTCAGGATGCCCCGCAATGCCTTGTCCGTCTCCCGCGCCTCGGCTTCGATGACGGCCAGTTCCTCGACGATTTCCGCAATGGGCCGGTAGGTTTCGGCATCCGTGGTGTGGATGTAGCGGCTGGGGGAGACGTTGTAGTCGTTCTTCTTCAGCTCGGCGTGGTCGACGATGCGGCTGAGTTTCTCTTCTTCCTTCCACCCGATGACGGTGTCGGCGATGCGCTGGATGCCGGTTTCGGGAATGAAGTTCTTGGGGTCGCCCTTTTCGAAGACCTGGGATGCGTTGACGAGCAAGACCTTGCCCTTGCGCGCCTGCGGCTTGGCCTTGTTCAGGAACAGCACGATGCCCGGGGCGGGGGTGTTGTAGAAGAGGTTTTCGGGCAGGTAGAGGACGCTCTCGATGAGGTCGTGGTCGACGAACCACTGGCGGACGGTTCTCTCCTTGTTGGTGCCGGCATTGCCCGATCCGCGCGAGGCGGCGCCGGTGTCGAGGACGACGGCGGCGCGGCCGGTGGCGTTCATGCTGGCGTGGATGTGCTGCACCCAGCCCCAGTCGGCGGAGGATTTGCCGGGAAAGCCGGCCCCGGCGGGAAAGCGGTCGAGTTCGTCGTTGTCGTAGTCGGCCTCGGTGAACCAGTCCTGGTTCCACATGGGATTGGCGACGACGCGGTCGAAGCTGCGGAGCTTGCCCTTGCTCCGGAATTTGGGGTTCTTGAAGGTATCGCCGATCTCGATCTGGCCTTCCATGTCGTGGATGATCATGTTCATGTTGGCCATGGCCCATGTCTCGGCGGTGTATTCCTGGCCGTAGAGCTTGAGGGGGGCGACGGTGCGTTTCTTGCCCTTGGCCGCCGCTTCCATCGCGATCTCACATTTGATCAACAGGCCACCGGAGCCACACGTAGGATCGTAGATTTCCATGCCCGGCTCCGGCTGGAGCACGCGGGACATGATGGTGCCGACCTCGGGCGGGGTGTAGAACTCGCCGGCGCTCTGGCCGCCGCCCTCAGCGAACTTGCGGATCAGGTATTCGTAGCTCTTGCCGATGATGTCGGCCTCGACGTCGTCGAGCCCGAGGCGCTTGGTGCTGATGGCCTCGATGAGGTTGGAGAGACGGTCGTCGTCGAGGTCGCGCTGGCCGTGGGTGGTGGCGTTGAAGTCAACGCGATCGATGATGCCCTGCAGGAGCGGATTCTCGCGGGCGATGGCCCGCATGTGGGTGGTGACGCCTTCGCCGATCTTGTCGGCGAGTTTGCGGATGACTGACCACACTGGCTGCTCGGGATCGTCCGGCAGCAGCGGCAGATAGAAGCGGACGAGCTTGTGGTCGGCCCTGGCGAGTTGAAAGGCTTTCTTGCGCGAACCGACTTCCTCGGCAATGCGGTTCAGCTCATCGTCGAAGACGTCGCACAGGCGCTTGGTGAAGATGAGGGGGAGGATGTAGTCCTTGTATTTCGGCGCGTCCTTGGCCCCGCGGATGGAACAGGCTGCGTCCCATATCCAGGATTCGAGGGATTTGGCGCTACCGTTATTGCTTGCCATCAGCGTTAAGCCCTTTGGTGTTCGGGTTCTTATTGGGACAGAGTCAGAGTTTGAAGCATGCTGCGATTATGCAAATTGGAATCACCATCCGGAGAGCAGCTTTATGCAGTTCGCAGACTATATCAAAGCGGGCACCGACAGGCCGCCCAGACCGATGAGTACGTCTCGGGCGTCCGGCAGGTTTAAGAGTGGTGCTGCCGCTCGAGTGTTCTTGGAGGAAAAAGGCTAACCGACAGCTCCGGGTCGGTAGCGGCCAATCATAGGCGCTGACTCCAACGGCTGCTCCGGCCAATCAGGGCGATCCGCTTCCTTCCGTCCTCGCCCAAGCAGGCACTTCAAGCCCTGTCGTCACACCTAAGTCATCCGGGCCATCGTGCGGAAGGCCGAGTTTTCGACTTTATTGTCCAGTTTTCGACTTTAATTGCGAGTTTTCGACTTTATTTGCGCGGAACAGTGGCTTCCGTAAGCGGGCAGTCCTCACTCCACCGTCACGGATTTAGCCAGATTCCTCGGCTTGTCCACATCCGTGCCCTTAACCAATGCCGCGTGATACGACAACAGTTGCAGCGGGATGACGTGAAGCACCGGCGAGAGCATGCCGTAGTGTTCGGGCATGTGGAGGATGTGCACGCCTTCGGACTCAGGGATCTCGCTGCCGGCGTCGGCGAAGACGTAGAGCTCGCCGCCGCGGGCGCGGACTTCCTGCAGGTTGGACTTGAGCTTTTCGAGCAGTTCGTCGGCGGGGGCGACGGCGATGACCGGCATGTCCTTGTCGACGAGGGCGAGCGGGCCGTGCTTGAGTTCGCCGGCGGCGTAGGCCTCGGCGTGGATGTAGGAGATTTCCTTGAGCTTGAGCGCGCCTTCCATGGCGATGGGCCAGTGGCGGCCACGGCCGAGGAACAGGGCGTGGTGCTTCATCGCGAAGCGCTGCGCCCACTGCTCGATCTGGGGCTCGAGTTCGAGCACCTTCTGCACGGCCACGGGCAGGTGGCGCAGGCCGGCCAGGTGGCGCGCCTCGACGTCGTCGGCGATGTGGCCCGACATGCGCGCGAGGGTGAGCGTCAACAGCGCCAGCGCGGCAAGCTGGGTGGTGAAAGCCTTGGTGGAGGCCACACCGATCTCCGGGCCCGCGCGGGTGATGAAACGCAGGGTGGCTTCGCGCACGATGGCGGACTCGGGCACGTTGCAGATGGCGAGCGTGCGCGTCATGCCGAGCAGGGTGGCGTGCTTGAGGGCCGCCAGCGTGTCGGCAGTCTCGCCCGACTGCGAGATGGCGATGACCAGCGTGGCCGGGTCGGGCACCGAGCTGCGGTAGCGGTATTCGCTGGCGATCTCGACCGTGCACGGTATGCCGGCGATGGATTCGAGCCAGTAGCGCGCAACGAGGCCGGAGTGGTAGCTGGTGCCACAGGCCAGGATCAGCACCTGACGCACGCCGCCGAGCACCGCAGGCCCGTCGGCGCCGAACAGTTGCGGAATGGGCAGGCCGCCCCCGCCGATGATCTCCAGCGTGTTGGCCAGCGCCTGCGGCTGCTCGAAGATCTCCTTCTGCATGTAGTGACGGTAGATGCCCAGCTCGACGGCGTCGGCCGACAGGCTGGATACATGCGTTGCGCGCTCGACCGGGTCGCCGGCGCTGTCGGTAATGCGCACGGCCTCACGCTTCAGTTCGGCGATATCACCGTCTTCCAGATACACGATGTTGCGCGTGACCTGCAGCAATGCGGCGGTGTCGGAGGCGGCATAGACGCCGTGCTCGCCGATGCCCAGCAGGAGCGGCGAACCGCGCCGGGCGACGACGGCACACTCGGGCTCGGTCTCGTGCAGCACGCCGATGGCGTAGGCGCCGGTCAGCTCAGCGGTGGCCAGACGCACGGCCTCGAACAGGCTGCCCGCCTCAGTGAGTTTGCTGTGCACGAGGTGGGCGATGGCCTCGGTATCGGTCTCGGATTCGAACACATAGCCGGCGGCCGACAGGCGCGCACGGATGGATTCGAAGTTCTCGATGATGCCGTTATGCACCACCGCCAGTCCGCCTGAGACATGCGGGTGGGCATTGCGCTCGGAAGGCGCGCCGTGCGTGGCCCAGCGGGTGTGGGCGATGCCTACCGGGGCGTGCACGTCGGCCGACGCCTCGGCCAGC
Organism: Azoarcus sp.; assembly: GCA_013911595.1. Lineage (GTDB taxonomy): Bacteria > Pseudomonadota > Gammaproteobacteria > Burkholderiales > Rhodocyclaceae > Pseudazoarcus. The sequence continues at coordinate 8,208 of JACESY010000076.1, read as the reverse complement.
TCCGCGACACGGCCGGTGGAGCGCACGCGGCGCAGGCCGCCGTTGAGCACGGCCAGCCCGGCGGAATCGTAGCCGCGGTATTCGAGCTTGCGCAGACCTTCGATGAGGACGGGAACCACGTCTTGCGACGCGACAGCGGTGACGATGCCGCACATGGCAGCCTCCGGATCAGGGGGTTTTCTTCTGGGGACGCTTCCAGCGCACGCTGGTCTGCTTGACGCGCGAGATCGTGAGCTGCTCTTCGGGCGCGTCGCGGGTGAGCGTGGTGCCGGCTCCGATGGTGGCGCCGCGGCCGATGCGCACCGGGGCGACGAGTTGCGCGTCCGAGCCGATAAAGGCCTCGTCCTCGATGATGGTGCGGTGCTTGTTTGCACCGTCGTAGTTGCAGGTGATTACGCCGGCACCGATGTTCACGCCCGCGCCCACATCGGCGTCGCCGACATAGGCCAGGTGGTTGGCCTTGCTGCCCGCGCCGACCTGGCTGTTCTTGACCTCGACGAAGTTGCCCAGATGCACGCCGTCGGCCAGCACGGTGCCGGGACGGGTGCGCGCATACGGGCCGATGATGCAGGCTTCGCCCATGGTCGTGGATTCGACGAGCGAGAACGGCGCGATGCGCGTGCCGGCACCGATCACGGCGTCGCGCAGCACGCAGTGCGCGCCGACCTTCACGCCATCGCCCAACACCACGCGGCCTTCGAACACGCAATTGACATCGATCTCGACGTCCGCGCCGCAGGCCAGCGTGCCGCGCACGTCGATGCGCGCCGGGTCCGCCAGCGTCACGCCGGCATCGAGCAGGGCGTCGGCCGCGTTGCGCTGCACGATGCGCTCCAGACCGGCGAGCTGGCGACGGTCGTTGACGCCCAACGTCTCCCACGCATCCGTCGGCTGGGCGGTGACGACCTCGACGCCATCGGCCACGGCCAGCGCGACGATGTCGGTCAGGTAGTACTCGCCCTGGGTATTGTCGTTGCCGATACGTGCCAGCCACTGACGCAGGCGCGCGGCAGGCGCGGCGAGGATGCCGGTGTTGATTTCGTGGATCCCGCGCTCGCCGGCCGTGGCGTCGCGGTGTTCGACGATGCGTTGCACGCGCCCGGCCGCGTCGCGCACGATGCGCCCGTAGCCGGCCGGGTCATCCAGCGTCACGGTGAGCAGCGCGAGGCGTTCGGTCCCGGCGGCGTCGACGAGCGCGGCCAGCGTCTCGCGCCGGGTCAGCGGCACATCGCCGTAGAGCACCAGCACGATCGCGTTGTCGGACAGTTCCGGCAGCGCCTGCTGTACGGCGTGGCCAGTGCCCAGTTGCGGGTGCTGCTCGACCCAGCGCAGGTCGGGCGAAGCGAGTGTTTCACGCACCGCGTCGGCATCGTGGCCGATGACGCAGCAGATGCGTGCGGCATCGAGCGCACGGGCGGTATCGAGCGCATGCGCGAGCAAGGGTCGGCCGGCCAGCGGTTGCAAGACCTTGGGCCGGCGTGACCGCATGCGCGTGCCCTTGCCGGCGGCGAGAATCACGACTTCCATGGACGCTCCGGACCGCTTGGGGATGGCGGCGATTCTAGCATGTGCCCCCTCGGGGCCTGGCAGCGGTGCCGCTTGATGCATCGCAACAAAGGATGTCGCGCTACGGTCTAGAATGCTCCGTATGCCCGATCATCGAGACGCCATGCACACGCCCGCCCCGAAGTTCATCGAGAACCGCCCGTTCGACGAAATCCAGGTCGGCGACCGCGCCGAGCTGGTGCGCACGCTGCGCCCGTCCGACATCCATCTGTTCGCGGTGATGTCCGGCGACGTCAACCCGACCCACGTCGATGCCGAGTACGCACGTTCCGGCCAGTTCCGCGAGATCGTCGGCCACAGCATGTGGGGCAGCGCGCTGATCTCGGCCGTGCTGGGCACCGAGTTCCCGGGTCCAGGCACGGTGTACGTGGCACAGAACCTGCGCTTTCTGCGCCCGGTGGCCATCGGCGACACGCTGACGATCACGGTCACCTGCCGCGAGAAGTTCGCGCACAACCGACACGTTCTGCTCGAGTGCGCCGCGCGCAATCAGGACGACAGCCCGGTGATCGAGGGCACGGCCGAGGTGGTCGCGCCGGCCGAGAAAATCCGCCGCCCGCGCGTCGACCTGCCCGAGATCACCGTATCCGACCGTGAACTGCGCTACCGCCACCTGCTCTCGGCCACCGAGGGACTGGCGCCGGTGACGATGGCCGTGGCCCACCCGTGCGACAAGGAATCGCTCGGTGGCGCGGTGATGGCCGCACGCGCTGGCATCATCGAGCCGGTGCTGGTGGGGCCGGAATGGCGCATCCGAGCAATCGCCGAGGAAAACGACTTCGACATCGAGGGTTTCCCCATCGTCGACGTCGAGCACAGCCACGCCGCCGCCGACAAGGCGGTCGAGCTGTGCCGCGAGGGCCGCACCGCGGCAATGATGAAGGGTTCGCTGCACACCGACGAACTGCTTGCCGCAATCGTCGACAAGGCCACGGGGCTACGCACCGGGCGACGCATCAGCCATGTCTTCGTCGCCGACGTGCCCACCTATCCGCATCCGCTGATGATCACCGACGCGGCGGTCAATATCGAGCCCACGCTCGAGGAGAAGGCCGACATCGTGCGCAACGCCATCGATCTGGCCCACGCCATGGGCGTGCCGCAGCCGCGCGTGGCCATCCTGTCGGCGGTGGAGACGGTCACGCCCAAGCTCAAGTCCACGATCGACGCCGCCTGTCTGTGCAAGATGGCTGATCGCGGCCAGATCACCGGGGGCCTGCTCGACGGACCGCTGGCCTTCGACAACGCCGTATCGCTGGTCGCGGCCAAGAACAAGGGCATCGTCTCGGCCGTGGCCGGCAACGCCGACATCCTCGTCGTGCCCGACATCGAATCGGGCAACATGGTCGCCAAGCAGCTCGAGTATCTGGCCAACGCGCTGCTCACGGGCATCCTGCTGGGCGCGCGCGTACCCATTGTGCTGACCAGCCGCGCCGACGACGCCCAGACCCGCACCGCCTCGTGCGCGATCGCGCAGTTGCTGGTGCATCGCCAGCAGGCGGCAAAGAGTTCATGAAAGCCCTGCTCGTTCTCAACGCCGGTTCCAGCAGCCTGAAGTTCGGCGTGTTCGCGGCCGAGCGGGCGGATGCGCCGGCGATGTTGTCGGGCCAGATCGATGCCATCGACACCACGCCGCGCCTGCGCGCGCTCAAGGACGAAACACGTTTCGACGAGACCCTGCCGGCGCCGACCGACGCCGACCATGCGCACGAGCAGGCGCTGACCTGGCTGCTCGACTGGCTAGCCGCGCATCTGGCGGCGCTGGAGCTGGTCGCCGCCGGTCACCGCGTCGTGCATGGCGGCATGCGTTTTTCCGCGCCGGTGCGCATCGACAACGCGGTGCTGGCCGAACTCGAATCGCTGGTGCCGCTCGCACCGCTTCACCAGCCGCACAACCTGCGCGGCATCCGCGCACTGGCCGCGCAGTTGCCCGAATTGCCCCAAGTGGCCTGCTTCGACACCGCCTTTCACCACACGCAGGACACACGCGCCGCGACCTTCGCGCTGCCGCGCGCGCTGACCGACGAGGGCGTGCGCCGCTATGGCTTTCACGGCCTGTCCTACGAGTACGTCGCGGCGCAGTTGCCTGCGCTGCTTGATGAGCGCGCCGACGGGCGCGTGGTGGTCGCCCACCTCGGCGCGGGAGCCTCGCTGTGCGCGATGCGCGCACGCGAGAGCGTGGCCACGACGATGGGTTTTACCGCACTCGACGGCCTGATGATGGCCACCCGTCCGGGCAGTCTCGACCCCGGCGTGCTGCTCTACCTGATGGAGCACAAGCACATGGACGCCGCCGCGATCACCCGGCTGCTCTACCACGAGTCCGGCCTGGCAGGCGTGTCGGGCATCTCCCCCGACATGCGCGTATTGCTCGAATCCGACGCGCCGGACGCGGCGCAGGCGGTGGAGCTTTACTGCTACCGCGTGGCACGCGAGATCGGCTCGATGATGTCCGCGCTGGGCGGGCTGGACGCAATCGTGTTCACTGCCGGCGTGGGCGAGCACTCGGCGCCGGTGCGCGCGCGGGTGTGCGAGCTGATGGCCTGGGCCGGCGTGAACCTGGAGGCCGGGCGCAACGCCGCCCACGGCCCACGCATCGAGACCGACGACAGCGCCGTGGCGGTCGGCGTGGTGCCGACCGACGAGGAATCCGTGATCGCTCGTGCGACGCGCGAACAGGTCGCACAGACGTGAGTCCGGGCCGAGCCGTTACAATCACGCCTTGCACTGCACAAACGAGCCCGCCGTGACGACTTCCGCCCCGTTTCGACTTGCCATCAACGGCTACGGCCGCATCGGTCGCTGCTTTTTGCGCGCACTGATCGAGGCCGGCGTGGCCGACCACCTGCAGGTGGTCGCGATCAACGAGCCCGCCGACTTCCGCGGCATCGTTTACCTGACGCGCTTCGATTCCACCCATGGGCGCTTCCCCGGCAAGGTCGAGGCCGGCGACGGGCGGTTGCTCATCGACGCTCGCGAGATCGCGGTAACCCACGCCTCGACCCCGGAAGAGGTGGACTGGCGCGCCGAAGGGGTGGATCTGGTCGTCGAATGCTCCGGCCAGTACGGCAGCCGCGCCGAACTCACGCGTTTCATCGACGCCGGCTGCTCGCGCGTGCTGGTATCGCACCCCGCCAACAGCGCCGAGGATGTCGACGCCACCATCGTCTACGGCTGCAATGAAGGCGTACTTGGCGGCGGCGAGCGCATCGTGTCGAACGCCTCATGCACCACCAATGCGGTGGTACCGGTGCTCGACGTGCTGCTGCGCGAGGTCGGCGTCGAGCAGGTGCTGCTGACCACGCTGCACGCGGCGATGAACGACCAGCCACTGATCGACGGCTACCACCACGCCGACCTGCGCCGCACGCGCTCGGCGATGCAGTCCATCATCCCGGTGTCGACGGGGCTCGCGCGCGGCGTCGAACGCCTGCTGCCGGCACTTGGCGGGCGCGTCCAGGCCAAGGCCATTCGCGTGCCCACGCACAACGTCTCGGCCATCGACCTGGTCGTGGAGCTGTCGCGCGAGGTCACGGTGGCCGAGGTCAACGCGCTGCTGCGCGCCGCGGCCGAAGGCCCGCAGGCCGGGCGCATCGAGTACTCGGAAGAGCCGCACGCGTCGATCGACTTCAACCACGACGGCCACTCCGCCATCGTCGACGGCAGCCAGACGCGCGTGAGCAACGGGCGTCTGGTCAACCTGCTGATCTGGTTCGACAACGAATGGGGTTTTGCCAACCGCATGGTGGACGTGGCGCGCTACTGGCTGGAACGCCGCGGCTGACGCGGACGTGCGTCGGATCAGTCCGGCGTGTGGATGACGATCAGCGCCCGCGCGCCTGGCCCCAGGCCGCGCCCGCGGTGGGGAATGCGTGACTCGAAGTACAGACTGTCGCCTTCTTCCAGCACCCACACGCGCGGCTCGCCATCGATCAGCATTTCCCACTCGACCTGGCCGCTGAGGATGAACAGGAACTCCTCTCCTTCGTGCTCGAAGAAAACCTCCTTTTGCACCTCGGGGAACGAGAAGATGAACGGCTCCATGCGCTTGTTGCGTTTCCGGTGCGCGAGACTGATGTAGTCGTAACCGAAGGCGCTGGCACCACGCACCGCGGGCTGACGCTCACTTGCCCGCACGACGCTGACGACATCCTCGAAGGGATCGTTGACCGGCTGCAGGAAGGCCGCCACATCGGTGTGCAGCGCATGTGCGATTCGCACCAGCGTGCCAATGGGCGGCACGATGCGCGCGTTCTCGATCTTGGACATATAGCCCTTCGTGACACCCGCCGCCTCCGCAAGTTGGCCCTGGGTCATGCCGCGTTCGGAGCGCAGCGCAAGCACGCGGGTACTGATGTTGAGTTCCACGTCCCGCGCCGCGGATGAAAGTGTCTGTTCGGCCATGCGTCTCTCAGGAAGGGCGGTCATCCCAGTACGCCGCGTTCGCGGCCCAGGCAGCAGAATACTCCATGATCCGTGCCGTCTCATTGGCAACCTGCGCACCCAGCAAGCGCTGCAGCAGGTGCAGTGTCACGTCGATGCACAGGCTCACGCCCCCGCCCGTCACTACCTGTCCGTCATCGACCAGTCGCGCGCTGACGGCCTCGACGGCTGGATGACGTTCGCCCAGTAGTTTCAGCGGCGGGATTTCCTTGCCCTCGATGACCTGCTGCTTGGTCGTCGCGCGGTGCCCGTCCAGCGCACCGCTGGCCGCCAGAATCATGCCCCCGGTGCACACCGACGCCACCAGGTGACGTTTCGCGCGCGCGCCCAGATAGGCGAGCGTGGGCGCATGCGCGACCTGGTCCTGCCAGCCCGGCCCGCCGGTGACGATGAGCACATCGAGCTCCGGGGCGTCTTCCACCCCGTACGGGGCCAGTACGACCAGACCGTTCGAGCACTTCACCGGCCCACCCTCGGGCGCGACCGTGACGATCTCGATTTCCGGGGCGACACGCCGCGCCATGGACAGCACGCTAAAGGTCGCAAGGTCGATCGGCTCGACGCCGTCGTAGATGAATATTCCAAACCGCATTGCCGATTTCCTCCAGGCGTTTGAACGCACTATCATTGGGCGAAAGTTTCTGCACAAGAAACATAATTGGTGCAACGCACAACCATTCTACTACCTGAAGTGATTTTAGAGTGTTGATTTATAACTACTAACTTTTGATCGTGATTTCAGAATTTTCTGGCATGTTTCCTGCTGAGAATCACTGGCGTACCACCACGCGGCGCCGGAACCAGGTCGCCGCATACCGGGTGCGAATCGCGGGCGAAAGCCTGCAACTTCCCTCAGGAGGCCAGGACAATGGATCAGCTCCACTCGAAGCATGCGACAGAGAATTCTTCCCAGCAGGAAACCCCGCTCACGCGTCGCCGCTTTCTCGGCACCGCCGCGGCGAGTACCGCCGCTGCAGGCGCAGGCGTGCTGGGCTTCCCCTACATCGCCAAGGCACAGTCGCCGATCCGCTGGCGCTTTCAGAGCACCTGGCCGGCGCGTTTCCTGTACCAGGAGGTCGCGGTCGACTGGACCAAGAAGGTCGACGAGATGTCCGGCGGGGCGCTGAAGATCGAGATGATGCCGGCCAACTCGGTGGTGCCGGGCCTGCAGATCATCGACGCCGCGCATCAGGGCGTGCTCGACGGCGGCCACGGCCTGCCGGGTTTCTGGTTCGGCAAGAACACCGCTTTCGGTCTGTATGGCGCGGGGCCGGACTTCGGCATGAACGCCAACCAGATGCTGGGCTGGATCGAGTACGGCGGCGGCATGGAGCTGTACACCGAGATCCAGGCAGCCGCACGCCTGAACCTCAAGAGCTTCCTGCTCGGCCCGGTTCCGCCCGAGCCCATGGGCTGGTTCAACAAGGAGATCAAGACACTCGACGATCTCAAGGGCTTGCGCTTTCGCACGGCGGGGCTGGCGGTCGACATGTTCCGCGAACTGGGCATGTCGCCGGTGCAGATGGCGCCGGCCGACATCATCCCGGCGCTCGACCGCGGCCTGCTCGACGCGGCGGAGTTCGCCAGCGCGACCGACGACCGCGTGATGGGCTTTCCCGACGTTGCCAAGTTCTACCTGCAGCACAGCTACCACATGGCCAACAACGTGTGCGAGGTGATGATCAACCAGCGCCGCTACGACGCACTGCCGGAGGAACTCAAGACCGTCCTCAAGTACGCCTCCCACGCGGCCAGTGCCGACATGCAGTGGAAGAACATGGACCGCATGTCGCAGGACTACGTCGAGCTCAAGGCCACCGGCAAGGTCACCAGCTACCGCACGCCGGAACCCATCCTGGAGGCCCAGCTCATGGCGTGGAACAAGGTGGTCGAGAAGCGCGCCGGCGAGAACCCCCTGTTCGCCAAGGTCATCGAGTCGCAGCGGGCGTGGGCAAGCCGCGTCGTGTACTGGCACAACGAGGTCTCCCCCAGCCAGACGCTGGCCTACAAGCACTACTTCGGCGATGGCCCGACAAAGGCCTGAGCTCTGCGCCGCCGCGACGCAACCCGTCCGGCGGCGCCCGACCAATTCAACCCCGAACAGGTCATCGCCATGAGCAAGAACGACATCAACCCGCCCGACACCGGCCAGCCAGGCGCCCTGGCCAGGCTGGTGACGCGCGTGGACGCATTGAGCAC
>JACESY010000075.1 GCA_013911595.1 Azoarcus sp. | reverse complement strand
AGATCCGACAGGGGTCGACGAGGGGGGTGGGCAGGCGCGCCATGATACCATTGCGCGCCCGTCGTGCCTCACGATGACGGCCTTTCAAAATGCTTCCGCCATTGCCGTGAATCCGAATCTACAACGCCTCCACCCTTACCCGTTCGAGAAGCTGCGCACGTTGCTCGACGGCGTCACGCCTGCGTCGCATCTTGCGCCGATCCGCCTGTCCATCGGCGAGCCACGCCACGCCACGCCGGCCTTCATACGTGAGGCGCTGGCCGACCATCTCGACGGTCTGGCGACCTATCCCACGACGCAGGGCTCCGAGGCGTTGCGCGAGGCAATCGCTGCCTGGATCGCGCGTCGCTATCGCATCGCCGCACCCGATGTCGCAAGCCAGGTGCTGCCGGTGACGGGCACGCGCGAGGCGCTGTTCGCGTTCGCGCAATGCGTCATCGACGGCACCCGCCCCGGTGCGAAAGTGCTGTGCCCGAACCCGTTCTATCAGATCTACGAAGGCGCAGCCCTGCTCGCCGGGGCCGAGGCGGTGTTCATCAACAACCTGCCGGAGAGCGGCTTCGCGTCGGATTTCGATGCGCTGCCCGAGGCCGTGTGGCGCGATGTGCAACTAGTGTACGTTTGTTCGCCGGGCAATCCGACCGGGCGCGTGATGACGGTGCCCGAGTGGGCACGGCTGTTCGAGCTGTCCGACCGCTACGGCTTCGTGATCGCCTCGGACGAGTGCTATTCGGAAATCTATTTCGACGATGACGCGCCACCGGTGGGCGCCCTGCAGGCCGCGGTCGAACTGGGGCGCGACGACTTCGCGAACATCGTGATGTTCTCCAGCCTGTCCAAACGCTCCAACGTGCCGGGCCTGCGCTCGGGCTTCGTCGCCGGTGACGCGAAGCTGCTCGCCGCCTTTCACGCCTACCGCACCTACCACGGCTGCGCGATGGGCCCGGCCGTGCAGGCGGCGTCGATCGCGGCCTGGAATGACGAGGCGCATGTCGCCGAGAACCGTCGCCTGTACCGCGAGAAGTTCGCCCGCATCACCCCGATGCTCGCACCCAGGCTGGGTGTGCAGCAGCCCGACGCCGGCTTCTACCTGTGGGCCGATGTACGCAGATGTGCGCCAATCACGGACACCGAGTTCGCCCGCCGGCTGGTCGCCGAATATAATGTGGCGGTCCTGCCGGGCAGCTTCCTCGCCCGCGAATGCGGCGGCATCAATCCCGGTGCAGGTTTTGTGCGCATCGCGCTGGTGGCCGAGCCGGCCGAATGCATCGAAGGCGCCGAGCGCATCGCCGCGCTGTGCCGATCCCTGTGAAACCCGAATCGATACGGAACCATTCAATGCAAGAACTGCAGAAGATCATCGACGACGCCTTCGAGGCGCGTGCCAATCTCTCCCCCTCCTCCGCGCCGAGCGAAGTGCGCGACGCCGTCGCCAAGGTCATCGCCGGGCTGGACGCGGGCACCCTGCGCGTGGCCGAGAAGCGCGATGGCCAGTGGGTGGTCAACCAGTGGGTCAAGAAGGCCGTGCTGATCTCGTTCCGGCTGGCCGACAACCAGCCCATGCCGGGCGGCTCCACGCAGTACTTCGACAAGGTACCGACCAAGTTCGCCGACTACACGCCGGAACAGTTCCGCGAGGGCGGCTTCCGTGTCGTGCCGCCGGCGGTCGCGCGCCGTGGCTCGTTCATCGGCCGCAACGTGGTGATGATGCCTTGCTACGTGAACATCGGCGCCTATGTCGACGAGGGCACCATGGTCGACACCTGGGCGACGGTGGGCTCGTGCGCGCAGATCGGCAAGAACGTGCACCTGTCGGGCGGCGTGGGCATCGGCGGCGTGCTCGAGCCGATTCAGGCCGGGCCGGTGATCATCGAAGACAACGTCTTCGTCGGCGCACGCTCGGAAATCGTCGAGGGCGTGGTGGTCGAGGAAAACGCGGTGATCTCGATGGGTGTATACATCGGCATGAGCACGCGCATCTATGACCGCGAGACGGGTCAGGTGCACTATGGTCGCGTGCCCGCCGGCTCGGTCGTGGTGCCGGGCAGTCTGCCGTCGGCCGACGGCAAGTACAGCCTGTACTGCGCGGTGATCGTCAAGAAGGTCGACGCGCAGACGCGCTCCAAGACCGGCATCAACGAACTGCTGCGCGGCGCCTGACGCGTGTTCCCGGGGGCGCACGCCCCCTGCCCTGTTGCCCGGAGCCAGTCCGAGATGATCTTCGACAAGCTGTTCCAGTTGATGGCCGAAAAGAAGGCCTCCGACATCTTCATCAGTGCCGGCGCGCCCATTCACATCAAGATCCAGGGCAACACCATCCCCGTCAATCAACAGGTGATGGATCCGGCAGGCATCCGTAAGATGGTCGAGGAGCTGGTCACGCCCGACCAGCTCGAGCGCTTCGACGCCGAGCGCGAACTGAACATCTCGCGCGGCGCGCGCAACCTGGGCAACTTCCGCATCAACATCTTCTGGCAGCGCAACAGCATCGCGCTGGTGGTGCGCTACATCCAGGGCGACATCCCGACGCTCGACAAGCTCGGCCTGCCGCAGGTGCTCTCCGACATCGTGGTCGAGAAGCGCGGCCTGGTGCTGATCGTCGGCGCCACCGGCTCGGGCAAGTCGACCACGCTCGCCTCGATGATCGACCACCGCAACCAGCGTCAGTCGGGCCACATCCTCACCGTCGAGGATCCGATCGAGTATCTGTTCGCGCACAAGAAGTCGATCGTCAATCAGCGCGAAGTCGGCATCGACACGCACAGCTGGCACGACGCGCTGCGCAACGCCATGCGCCAGGCGCCCGACTGCATCCTGATCGGCGAGATCCGCGATCGCGAGACCATGCAGGCGGCGCTGGCCTATTCGCAGACCGGCCACCTGTGCCTGGGCACACTGCACGCGAACAATGCCTATCACGCGCTGAACCGCATCGTGAACTTCTTCCCGCTGGAGAACCGCTCGCTGCTATACCTGGACCTGGCCGTCGCCCTCAAGTGCATCGCCTCGCAACGGCTGGTGCGCAAGCCCAACGGCGAGCGCATTCCCGCCGTCGAGGTCCTGATGAACACGCGCTACATCGCGGAACTGATCGAGACCGGCAATCTCAACGAGATCAAGGAAGCGATGGAGCAGAGCCTGTCGCCGGGCTCGCAGACCTTCGAGCAGGATCTGTACCGCATGTACAGCGAGAAGGTCATCAGCCTCGAGGAGGCGCTCGCCAACGCCGACTCGCCGACCAACCTGAACTGGCTGATCAACAACGCCCAGGCCAAGGACAGCCGCAGCGGCGCGACCACGCCGCGCGAACCCGGCGCCTCCTCGGGCGCACACGGAGCCTCGTTCAGCGGCTTCGATCTGAGCAACGACGACTCGTCGACCCACTGACCCCGTCCCGGTTGCGCACCGGGACCCGTGAGAGTTTTCATGTCCGTATCGGAAGTCACCCCCACGCTCGAACTCGCCCGCGCGCTGATCGCGCGCCGCTCGGTCACGCCGGAAGACGCGGGCTGTCTCGAACTGCTCGCACAACGCCTAAAGGCGCTGGATTTCCGCCTCGAACGCATCGACTCGGCGGGCGTGTGCAACCTGTGGGCACGGCGCGGCACGGCCTCGCCCGTGCTGTGCTTCGCCGGCCACACCGATGTTGTGCCCACTGGTCCGCTCGATCGCTGGGATTCGGATCCCTTCGAACCGACCATCCGTGACGGCAAACTCTACGGGCGTGGCGCGGCCGACATGAAGACCTCGCTCGCGGCCTTCGTCACCGCAATCGAGACCTTCGTCGCGGATCACCCGGACCATGCGGGCTCGATCGCGCTGCTGCTCACATCCGACGAGGAAGGCGTGGCCAGCGATGGAACGGTCAAGGTCGTCGACGCGCTCGAAGCGCGCGGTGAGCGTCTCGACTACTGCATCGTCGGCGAGCCGACCTCGGTGAAGACGCTGGGTGACATGATCAAGAATGGCCGTCGCGGGTCGCTGTCGGGCACGCTGCGCGTCAAGGGAAAGCAGGGGCATGTGGCCTATCCGCATCTGGCCACGAACCCGGTACACACCTTCGCACCGGCGTTGGCGGAACTGGCCGCAACGCACTGGGATGACGGCAACGAGTTCTTCCCCCCCACCACCTTTCAGGTGTCCAACATCCACGCCGGCACCGGCGCGAACAACGTGATTCCCGGCGAGTGCGAGGTGCTGTTCAACTTCCGCTTCGCCTCAGTCACCACCGCCGAGGAACTGAAAGCGCGCGCGCACGAGATCCTCGATCGCCACGACGTCGATTACGAGCTTGCATGGCACCTGTCCGGCAACCCCTACCTCACCGGGCGCGGCGCACTGGTCGAGGCCCTCTCCAGCGCAATCCGCGACGTCGCGGGCATCGACACCGAGCTATCGACCACCGGCGGCACTTCGGACGGGCGCTTCATTGCGCGCATCAGCCGCGAGGTCGTCGAGTTCGGCCCGATCAACGCGACCATCCATCAACTCAACGAATGCGTGCCGGTCGATTCCATCGAGCCGCTCTCGGCGATCTACGCACGCACGCTCTCGAACCTGCTCGCGTCCAAGGCCTGATATGACCGACCACGACCACGACCACCACGATCATGACTTCGGCCCGCTCGCCGAGTTGGTAACGCTGCGCGACTGGCTGCGTTACGCGGTCACCCGATTCAACCGCGCCGGCCTGCACTTCGGCCACGGCTGCAATGACGCCTTCGACGAAGCCGCCTGGCTGCTTCTGCACACGCTGTCGCTGCCGCTGGACCGGCTCGAGCCCTTTCTCGACGCGTCGATCACCGCCGACGAACGCGAGGTCCTGCACGAGATCATCGAGCGGCGCGCGACCGAGCGCATTCCCACGGCCTATCTGGTCAATGAGGCCTGGCTGGGGGATTTCCGCTTCTACGTCGATCCGCGCGTGATCGTGCCGCGTTCGTTCTTCGCCGAACTGCTCAGCGACGGCCTGTCGCCGTGGCTGCACGAACATGGCGAAGTCGGCAATGCGCTGGACCTGTGCACCGGCTCGGGCTGCCTGGCGATCCTGATTGCGCATGTCTTCCCGAACGCGCAGGTCGTCGGCGCGGACCTGTCCGAGGACGCTCTGGCGGTGGCGCGACGCAACGTGGACGACTACGGCCTCGACAATCGGGTCGAGCTGCTGCGCTCGGACGTCTTTGACGGCCTGCAGGGGCGGCGCTTCGACCTGATCGTGTCCAACCCCCCCTATGTCACCGCAGCGGCGATGGACGCCCTGCCCGCCGAGTATCTGCACGAGCCGCGCATGGCGCTGGCCGCGGGCGACGACGGCATGGACGTGGTACGACGCATTCTCGCCGGTGCGCGTGACCACCTCACCGACGACGGCCTGCTGGTCGTCGAGGTCGGCCACAACCGCGCCTTCGTCGAGGCGGCCTTCCCCGATCTACCGTTGATCTGGTTGCCGACCTCCGGCGGCGACGACATGGTGTTCCTGGTACAGGCAGGAGATTTGTGAGGCCGCCGAGGTAAATCCGAGTTCGAAAAAAGGAACGGCGCCAAATGGCGCCGTTCTCTTGCGTCTCGCGTTGCGACTTATTCGGCCTCGTCGATCCAGGCCTGCTGAATGGCCTCGAGGATGCGTTCGCCGCAGTGCTTGGGATCGTCGTCGAACTCGGGTAGTTCGACCACCCAGTTCATCAGGTCCACAAAGTTGATGCGCAGCGGGTCGACATCGGGGTGACGGTCGGCGAGCTGGATCCCGATTTCCTGTACGTCGGTCCACTTCATCAGTGATTCTCCCGTGCCATGTTGATGGTGTAGCGGGGAATCTCGACCACCAGCGGCGTGTCGGTGACCAGTGCCTGGCACGACAGGCGCGATTGCGGCTCCAGCCCCCAGGCCTTGTCGAGCAGGTCCTCTTCATCCTCGGTCGCCTCGTTCAGCGCCTCGAAGCCCTCTCGCACGATGACGTGGCAGGTCGTGCACGCGCAGGATTTTTCGCAGGCGTGCTCGATCTCGATGTCGTTGGCAAGCAGGCTGTCACAGATCGAGGTACCGGGTTCGGCCTCGATGACGGTGCCGTCCGGGCACAGCTCGACATGCGGCAGGACGATGATTTGGGTCATAGGGAAATCTCGTTGACGTTGCGGCCCGCAAGCGCGGCCCGGATGCTTTTGTCCATGCGTCGCGCGGCGAATTCGTCAGTCGCCTGAGAAAGACGCTCGAGGCCTGCCTTGATCGCGAGATGGTCGTCGCCCTCACGCAAGCCCTGCAGTTCGGCTACCGCTGCATCGATGCGCGCACGCTCGTTGTCGGTGATCAGTTCTCCGTCGGCACGCAGTGCCTGCTCGACGGCTTCGATCGCGCGCTCGGCCTCGACCACCTGTTCGCGCAGGGCTCGCGCGTTCATGTCCTCGCCGGCGTGCTCCATGCCTGCGCGCAGCATGGACGCGATCTCGTCATCGCCCAGGCCATAGGACGGCTTGACCGCGATGCTTGCTTCGACGCCCGAGGACAGTTCGCGCGCGGACACCGACAACAGGCCGTCGGCGTCGACCTGGAATGTCACGCGGATGCGTGCCGCACCGGCCGTCATCGGCGGGATGCCGCGCAGCTCGAAACGCGCCAGCGAGCGACAATCCGAGACCAGTTCGCGCTCCCCCTGCACGACATGGATGGCCATCGCGGTCTGGCCGTCCTTGAAGGTCGTGAACTCCTGCGCGCGTGCGGTCGGCAAGGTGGAGTTGCGCGGTACGATGCGCTCGGCCAGCCCGCCCATGGTCTCGATGCCGAGAGACAACGGGATCACGTCGAGCAACAGCCAGTCCTCGTCGGCACTGCGATTTCCGGCCAGCACGTTGGCCTGGATCGCGGCACCCATCGCAACCACCCGATCCGGGTCAAGATTGTTGAGCGGCGCGCGACCGAAGTGGCTGGCAACCGCGGCCTGCACGTGCGGCATCCGCGTGGCGCCGCCGACCATCACCACACCGGCGACATCTTCGGGGTCCAGGCCCGCGTCACGCAGGGCCTTGCGAACCGGCGCAAGGGTGCGGCGCACCAGATCGGCCGTAATGCGCTCGAAGGTTTCGCGAGTGAGTTCCAGGTCGAACTGCTGGCCGTCGGCAAGCGTCGCGCGCACCTGCGTGCGCTCGCTTGTCGACAGCGTTTCCTTGGCCGCGCGGGCCTGTTGCAACAGGGTGCGCACGTCGCCATCATCCGGCAGGGCAATGCCTGCCGTCTCGACGATCCACTCATAGATGCGGTGGTCAAAATCGTCGCCGCCAAGCGCGCTGTCGCCATTAGTGGCCAACACCTCGAAGATGCCGCGAGATAGCTTGAGGATGGAAATGTCGAAGGTGCCGCCGCCCAGGTCGTAGACGGCAAACACGCCTTCGGAGGCGTTGTCCAGACCGTAGGCGACGGCCGCGGCGGTCGGCTCGTTGAGCAAGCGCAGCACCTCGACGCCGGCCAGCCGGGCCGCATCCTTGGTCGCCTGGCGCTGTGCGTCGTCGAAATACGCCGGCACCGTGATGACGACACCGGTGAGTGCGCCACCCAGGCTTTCCTCGGCACGTTGCACGAGCGATTTGAGGATTTCCGCCGAGACCTCCACCGGGCTCTTGACGCCCTGGCAGGTGCGCAATCGCAGCATGCCCTCGCCATCGGCGAATTCGTAGGGCAGAGATTCGGGATGGGTCAGGTCGGCCAGACCACGCCCCATGAAGCGCTTGACCGATGCGATGGTGTTGCCCGGATCGGTCGACGCATGCGCCAGCGCGTCGACGCCGACGTCCACGCTGCCGTCCGCACGGTAATGCACGACCGAAGGCAGCAGGATGCCGCCCTGCGCGTCAGGCAGACATTCGGCGCTGCCGCTGCGCACGGTCGCAACAAGCGAATTGGTGGTGCCGAGGTCGATACCGGCTGCCAGGCGATGCCGATGCGGCTCGGTCGCCTCGCCCGGTTCGGCGATCTGCAGTAATGCCATGAGTCAGTTGTCCAGCGCCTCTAGGGCGTCGTCTATTTCGTGTCTGAGTTTGTCGAGGAACATCAGCCGGCGCACGGACTCGGCCGCGCCGGCGACGTCTTCCTCGTCATCGAGCTGATGGGCGAGCTGATCAACGAGATCGCGTGAATGGCCACGCAGCCGATGGTGCAGGTGTTCGAGCGCGCTCGCGTCGGCGGCCTGTTCGGCCTCTTCGACCGCTTCACGCCATTCCATCTGTTCCATCAGGAACTCGGGCGACATCGCGGTGTTGGTCTCGACGCCGACGTCGTGCCCGGCCAGTTCGACCAGATAACGTGCGCGCGACAAGGGCTTCTTCAACGTGTCGAAGGCTTCGTTGACGCGGGTGGCCCACTGCATCGCCCGGCGCCGGTCGGCGTCGGGCAGATGCGCGTGGCGGTCGGGATGAACCGTGGAATGCAGCTCGTGATAGGCCGATTCCAGCGTCGCTTCATCGATGCGGAAACACCGCGCCAATCCGAACAGTGCGAAGAAGTCCTGCTGCAGGTCGTTGCTCATCAAGGCTCTTTCTTCAAACGCTCTCAGACGTTGAAGCTCTCGCCGCAGCCGCACTCGTCCTTGACGTTGGGGTTGTTGAACTTGAAACCTTCGTTCAGCCCCTCGCGCACGAAGTCGAGCTCGGTGCCTTCGAGATACGGCGCGCTCTTCGGATCGATGACGACGCGCACGCCGTGGCTTTCGAACACCAGATCCTCGGGCAGGGCCTCGTCGACGAACTCGAGCTTGTAGGCCATGCCCGAGCATCCGCTGGTGCGCACACCGAGGCGGATGCCGAAGCCCTTGCCGCGCTTGGTCAGATAGTTACCGACGTGTTTCGCCGCCCGCTCGGACAGCGTCACGCCACGGGTCGCGATCTCGGCCATTCGATCAGGCCTCGTGCTTTTTCTTGTAATCGGCGATGGCCGCCTTGATGGCGTCCTCGGCGAGGATCGAACAGTGGATCTTGACCGGCGGCAAGGCCAGTTCTTCGGCGATCTGCGTGTTCTTGATCGACAAGGCCTCATCGACGGTCTTGCCCTTGACCCACTCGGTGACCAGCGAGCTCGACGCGATCGCCGAACCGCAGCCGTAGGTCTTGAACTTGGCGTCTTCGATGATGCCGTTCGTGCCGACTTTGATCTGCAGCTTCATCACGTCGCCACAGGCCGGAGCGCCCACCATGCCGGTACCCACGTCATTGTCTTCCTTCGTGAGGGAACCGACGTTGCGGGGGTTCTCGTAATGGTCGAGTAGTTTTTCGCTATATGCCATGGTTGTCTCTCCTGGTGAATCCGGCCGGCTCTTAGTGAGCCGCCCATTGTACGGTATCGAGATCGATGCCTTCCTGAACCATCTCCCACAGCGGGGACAGCTCGCGCAGCTTTCCGATGCGCTTGTGCAGCAGGTCGATCGCAAAGTCGATTTCCTCGACCGTCGTGAAGCGACCGATCGTAAAGCGGATCGAGCTGTGTGCAAGTTCGTCGTTGCGGCCCAGCGCGCGGAGCACGTAGGACGGCTCCAGACTCGCCGAAGTGCAGGCCGAACCCGAAGACACGGCGACATCCTTGATCGCCATGATCAGCGACTCGCCTTCGACATAGGCGAACGAGATGTTCAGGTTGTGCGGCACGCGGTGCTCAAGGTCGCCGTTCACATACACGGCTTCCATATCCTTGAAACCGTCGAGCAGGCGGTCGCGCAGCATGCGGATGCGCTCGTTCTCGGCGCCCATTTCGAGGCGTGCGAGGCGAAAGGCCTCGCCCATGCCGACGATCTGGTGCGTGGCCAGCGTGCCCGAACGCAGACCGCGCTCGTGGCCGCCGCCGTGCATCTGGGCCTCCAGGCGCACACGCGGCTTGCGGCGCACGTACAGCGCACCCATGCCCTTGGGGCCGTAGGTCTTGTGCGCGGAGAACGACATCAGATCGACTTTCAGTTCCTTCAGGTCGATCGCGACCTTACCCGTGGCCTGCGCGGCATCGACATGGAAGACGATGCCCTTGTCACGACAGATTTCACCGATCTCGGCGATCGGCTGGATCACGCCGATCTCGTTGTTGACCATCATGACCGACACCACGATGGTGTCCGGACGCAAGGCCGCCTTGAACTGTTCAATGTCGATCAGGCCATCTTCCTGCACATCCAGATAGGTCGCCTCGAAGCCCAGACGCTCGAGCTCCCGCACGGTGTCGAGCACCGCCTTGTGTTCGGTCTTGACCGTCAGGATGTGCTTGCCCTTGCCCTTGTAGAACTGGGCCGCGCCCTTGATTGCAAGATTGTTGGACTCGGTCGCGCCCGAGGTCCAGATGATCTCGCGCGGATCGGCACCGACCAGCGCGGCGACTTCGCCACGCGCGTCCTCGACGGCCTTCTCGGCGTCCCAGCCGAACGCATGCGAGCGGCTCGCCGGGTTGCCGAACTGCTCGGTCAGCCAGGGAATCATCTTCTCTGCAACGCGCGGATCGACCGGGGTCGTGGCCGAATAGTCGAGATAGATCGGGAACTTCAGCATCATGTATCTCCAGAACCTGTGTTGATCGTGTTCGTCAGGCCGCTACCGCAGCCAGTTCTTTCAATTCCTTGACCTGGCGTGCAAAGGTCTCGGCAAAGCGTTCAATGTCGTCGGCCGTTGTTGTCGGGCCCAGACTCACGCGCACGGCGTTGCGCGCCAGCGTCTCATCCACACCCATCGCCGTAAGGGTGTGCGAAGGCTCGGGGTTGGCGCTGGAGCAGGCCGAACCGCTGGCGCAGGCGAAGCCGGCGCGATCAAGCTTGCCGACCAGCGTCTCGCCGTCGATGCCATCGACCGCGAAGAAGCTGGTGTTGGGCAGCCTCTCGGCCTCACGCGAGAAGATTCGCGTGCCCGTCTCGGCGAGCAGGATCTCCAGCCGGTCGCGCAAGGCGCTCAATCGATGGTGCTCGTCCTGCGCCCTCGCCGCAGCGAGTTCGCAGGCCACGCCGAATCCGACGATGGCCGCGACGTTCTCGGTGCCCGAGCGCAGTCCGCGTTCCTGGCCCCCGCCGGCGATCAGCGGCGCAAGTTCCACCCGCTTGTCGAGCACCAGCGCACCGGCGCCGATCGGCCCGCCGATCTTGTGCGACGAGAGCGTCATCGCATGCACGCCGAGCGCGCGGAAATCGACCTCGATCTTGCCCAGCGCCTGCACGGCGTCGGTATGCAGCCAGCCCCGTGCCTCACGAGCTTCGGAAGCCAGCTCGGCAATCGGCTGCAGTACGCCCGATTCATTGTTCGCGAACATCACCGACAGCAGCGTCGGCCGACGCTCGAGCACCGCCTGCCAATGGTTGCGATCGATGCACCCGGCCGTATCGACCGCGAGCTCGACCACGTCCCAGCCGGCGCGCCGCAATTGCTTCGCCGGCTCGCGCACACAGGGGTGCTCGATTGCGCTGATCGCGAGCAGACCCGGCTTCATGCATGCAGCCGCACCCTTGATGAACAGGTTGTTCGCCTCCGAACCGCCGCTCGTGAACACCACTTCGGTGGGGTGCGCGCCGACCGCCGCCGCGACGCGCTCGCGCGCCTCGTCGATCGCGGCGCGCGCCTGGCGGCCGTACTCGTGGCGGCTGGACGCGTTGCCGAAGCGCTCGCCTAGCCATGGCAGCATCGCCTCACGCACCTCGGGTGCTAGCGGCGACGTGGCGTTCCAGTCGAGATATGCGGGAGCGAACATCTTTCCCATCCTCAGATCGCCGCGGCCTCGCGCAGCGAAATCGTGGCGCGCCGACGTACGTCCTTGATCACGTTGACGTCCGGATCGGCCTTGATTTCCTGATTCACGAGCGCGGACAGCGTCACCGAATCAAGATACTCGTACATGCGTTTGTTCAGGTTGGCCCACAGGTCGTGGGTCATGCAGCGGTGCTCGTCGTGACAGTTGAGCTTGCCGCCGCACTGCGTCGCATCGAGCGGCTCGTCTACAGCGACGATGATGTCGGCCACCGTGATTCCATTGATGTCACGTGCCAGCCGATAGCCACCACCCGGTCCGCGCACGCTCGAGACGAGCTTGTAGCGGCGCAGCTTGCCGAACAGCTGTTCAAGATATGAGAGCGAAATCTTCTGGCGGTCCGCGATGCCCGCGAGCGTCACCGGCCCGTCGCCTTCGCGCGACGCCAGATCGATCATCGCAGTCACTGCGAAACGTCCTTTGGTGGTCAGTCTCATGGTGGATCCTCGCGCTGTAAGCCGTGTCGGGGCAATACCCGAACATTTCGGTCAACTATAAGGTACCCGACAAAAACGGTCAACTAATCAATCGACCATCCTGGACACCTTCTGCGGGTCGAATTCGTCACTGGTTTCGATCGTTGCGTCGAGCTGGATGCCGGCCTTCTCGAGGCGTTCGACCAGTACCTGGATGCGCCGGTCGGTCTCCACCGCATGATCGAGCAAGGAATGCATGGCCTTGGCCAGCGGGTCGTCCATGCCGCGCGTCACGCCGTAGGCCGAAAAGCCGATTTCCTCGGCCTTCTTTTCGCGCGCCGCGTCTCGCGGGTCGCGCGCCTCACGCTCGTCACGCGCCTCACGCTCGTCACGCGCCTCACCGCGGTCGCTACGCTCGCTGTCGAGGATGCGCGCCGGGTTGCCCACCGCGGTTGCACCGGCAGGCACCGGCTTGATCACGACGGCGTTCGATCCGATCTTCGCCCCATCGCCCACTTCGAAGCCGCCCAGTACTTTCGCGCCCGCGCCGACCACCACGCCCTTGCCCAGCGTCGGATGGCGCTTTTCGCCGCGATACAGCGAGGTGCCGCCCAGCGTTACGGCCTGGTAGATCGTGCACTCATCACCAACCTCGGCGGTCTCGCCGATCACCACCCCCATGCCGTGATCGATGAACACGCGCCGACCGATCACCGCGCCGGGGTGGATCTCGATGCCGGTGAGGAAGCGGCCCAGGTTGCTTACGAAGCGCCCCAGCCAGTACAGGCGGCGCGTCCATGCCCAGTGGGCAAGTCGGTGCACCAGCAGCGCATGCACGCCCGGATAGCACGTCAGCACCTCCCAGGTGGAGCGCGCGGCGGGGTCGCGCTCGCGCACGCTGGCAAGGTCTTCACGCAGTCGACTGAACATGGACGCTTCTCTCCCGGCAGCTCCGGCGCAGTGCGCCGGATGTCGTGTCTCAATAGCCGAGTATTTTAATCAAGTTTGCGCTGCAATGCAGCCAGCAGGCCGCGCAGGATGTTGATTTCATCGCGCTCCAGGCGGGTGCGACCAAACAAACGGCGCACGCGCGGCAGCAGCCGCTTGGATGTGGCCGGGTCGTAGAACTCGGCCGCACGCATGACCTCTTCGAGATGGGCGTAGAAACCCTCGATATCCTCGAAGCGTGCGGCCTCGGCCGGCGCCTCGGGCAGTTCCGGGGCGAGCGCGGCCAGGCGCAGTTCGTAGCACAGCAGTTGCACGGCGGAGGCGAGATTCAGCGACGAGTAGGCGGGATTGGCCGGAATCGTCACCGGCAGCGTGCAC
>JACESY010000074.1 GCA_013911595.1 Azoarcus sp. | reverse complement strand
GCTCGCGGACCTCCGGGGAAAATCTGCTTTGTCTGCTCATGGCTCCATCTTCTCAAGAGTTGGAGCCTCCGGGGTTCCCGGCTTGATTCACCGCTTTGCGCAAGCCTTCAAACTTGGGCGTGCGATCCGGTCTCACCTGACATCCCCCGAGACCTTCTTTGGCTCCCACCTTCTCGTCTTCACCAGAGCGAGCTCGCTCCCCATGGCCGCAAAACACGCCAACAAAAAGCCTGCGCTGAACGTGCCGCGGTTAGTTCGCCGGTTCAGCGCGGCGGCACTGCGTCGCACCCCGATCTTCGCCAGTGCGTCCGACAGTTCCTCGTAACCCCAACCCAAACGGTCCATTTCCCGCTTGATGAACAGCCCGGCGGTCCAGCCCCAGTGCTCGTTCGCGTCCGTTTCGCTACGCGTGCTGCGCTCATCGATGCTCAGCGAAATTGGCCTGCCTCGCTTGCTCAATCTCTTCTCCGTTGCCCAGGGCCGGTAATCAGCCCGTCCATAATAGAGTCAATTTTGACACAGGAGTCTGTGTCAGCAGCGCGCTCTTCATATACCGATGCCCAACAACATCGAGTGTGAAGAAGATGCTCGCATCACCTGAGCGCATGAGGCTTCTCGACCGACTAGGTCTGCCTGTCGCAGGACTGAAGCTGATCACGGACGCGGTCCGTCTCGCCCCTGTTCGGCCAGTTGCGTCGAAGGGCGGTGGCAACGTGATCACGACGTATCAGAGCAGAAAAATGCAGCGGCCAATCGACACCGAGAGCCGCCATATCGAGTTTCCGGCCGCCGTGCGCCTGGAGCACGACCCCGATGTGCTCGAGTACTACCCGCAGCCCTTCCGTGTGCGCATTGAGTGCATCGACGCGGACGGCGAGATTCATCAGATCGACCATACGCCAGACTTCCTGGTCATCCAGGAACGCGAGATCTGGGTTGAGGAATGGAAGCCGCACAGCAAACTCGAACGGCTTGCAAAGCTATATCCCTGGCGATACCAGATCGATCCGGAAGGCCACTGCCGTGCGCCGTTGATCGAGCAATGGTTCGCTAAGCGCGGGCTGGGCTATCGAATCTTGAGCGACCGAGACATTCCACGTCGGCGGATCGAGAGCATTTTGTTCCTCGAGGACTATCTCCACCCGGCCGCCCTGCCATGCCCTATCGATGTGGAACTCGCCGTTAGCAAGGCGCTTGGCGATCAGGCAACGATGTATCTCGCCGAACTGCATGAGTCGCTGGATTGCCGTCCGGACGATCTCTTCAAGCTGATTGCCGATGGTTTGCTGGTCGCTGAAATCGATACACAAGCGCTCAATGAGCCCACCCGCTGCCGGGTGTTCCGCGACACCGCAGTGCGCGAGTTCGAGCTGCAGCGCAGCGCCCAAAAGCCTTTCGAGCTGGCCGGATCGTTCGTCCTGAAGCCTGGCGCGCAGATCACCTACGACCACCAGCCGTACAAGGTAGTCATGACTGGCGCGTCCCACGCGGTGCTCGAAGGGCCCGACGGGCACCCCATTGACGTCCCCATTGAAACGCTGGTCAAGCTCGCTGCCAGCAGCAACGTATCCACGCTTGAGCCCATTGCTGGCACAGAGCGTAGGAGCTTGTCCGACTTCAGCGAGAAGCAGCTGAGCGAAGGCCTGAAGCGCGCCCAGGCGCTTGAGGTCGCCACGGACCTCACCCGTAGTCAGCGCAGGCATCTTGGCAGAGTACAGCGCGCCCGTATCGAGGGGGTGGATGAGCGGATTGCACTCATTCCGCGCACCCACGACCGCGGCAATCGCACCTCCCGCCTGACCGGCGAACAAGAGGCGGCCATCGAACAGGCTCTACGTGAAGAGCACCTGACAAGCCGCGCGCCCATTGCCAAGCACTGCCACAACAGACTTCAAGCGATCTGCGCCCAGCGCGGCATCAAAGCACCCAGCTATCCGACACTGATTGCGCGCATCAAAGCGTTGTCGCAGCAGCAATCAGATCGAGCCCGACACGGCTCGCGCACGACTTACCAGAACGCCGAATTCGTCGACATGCTGTATGCGGACACACCGGTGCACGGCACCCGTCCATTTCAGTACGTGCACATGGATCACACGCAGCTCGATATCGAGCTGATCTGCGCCCGTACTGGCGTCGCGCTCGGCCGGCCTTGGCTGTCGCTTGCTATCGACGCGTTCACGCGCCGCATCCTTGGCATCTACCTGTCGTACGACAGCCCGTCCTATCGTTCGAACATGATGCTGCTGCGCGACATCGTCCGACGCCACCAGCGTCTTCCACAGTTCATCGTGGTGGATAACGGCGCGGACTTTCGTTCCGAGAACTTCGGGCTTTTCGCCCAACTGATGGGCATCAATGTCCGTTACCGACCTGCCGGGCAACCGCGCATGGGGTCGGTGATGGAGCGCGTGTTCGGAACCGCGAATTCGGTCTACGTGCACAACCTCGCTGGCAACACCAAGGCGCTGAGGAACGTCCGGACCACCACCGGCAAGTTTCTGCCCTCGCGGCTGGCAGAGTGGGATCTGAGCGCGCTCTACTTGGGCATTGAGTACTGGGCGTTCGAACACTACGACACGACCAAGCACGCAACCCTTGGCGTAAGTCCCCGAGACGCGTTCGAGCGCAGCATGAAGCTGTCCGGCCAGCGCGAACATCGAATCGTAACGCTCACCCAGGACTTCCTGATCCTGAGCTGCCCGCTCGTGAGCCGCGGCGGCACGCGCACGGTCGACCGTCAACGCGGCATCAAGCTCAACAACAACTTCTACTTCTGGTGCCCGGAATTCAGGGATACCAAGCTCCATGGCGTGAAAGTCCCGGTGCGGTACGACCCGTGGGACTGCTCCAAGGTATTCGTGCAGGTCAACAACCGCTGGGTCGCCGCGCACTGCCGCGCTCTGGCGAGCCTGCGCGGTTTGACCGAAAAGGAACGAGCGCTGATCTCGAACGAAATGCTTGCCATGCGGCGAGTTCGCGAGAACGAGGAAATCACTGCGCAACGCCTCGTCGAGTTCATGCGCACCTTCACGCCCGAAGGCGCCGTCGCGCTGACACTTGAGCGTCAGCAGGCAAACCGCGACCTCTATCAAGACATCGGAATCGGCGCGGTGGCCGTCCGCGACGCACTACCACCGATTGAAATCAGGACATCAGACCCTGCGCCCAGTGCGCATCCCGAGGACAGCCAAGCGGCAATGACGCCCGCTACGAACGCTCTGCCCCACTCGCCCGATCAGGGCGATGCGGCAGGTTTCGACATACCGGACTTTGACACTTTCTGAACTCGGAGAACCAATGACTTACCCCGAACACGGCGCAGCGCTGACCTGCGCCAGCATCCCCCGCATCAAACACCCTTTTATCGGAAACGCCATCGATGAAGTGATGTTGATGCTCGACGCCCGAAACGACGCCAACATCCTCGTGCTCTGCGGACCTACCGGGGTCGGCAAAACGACCTTGGGCGAGTACCTCATCGAAGCCGAACTCGACCATCAGTCCGGCGCGATGCAAAACAACCCTGGCCTGATCCCGGCGATCCGCATCGAAGCGCCAGCCTCGGGCGAGCGAGACTTCTCATGGCGTCTTTTCTACCAGAGCATCCTGGAGTCGCTCGAAGGCGATCTCAACGTGCCCCGCGCCTCATACGGAGTGGACCCGGAGACTGGCCGCGTCAGCCGGTCACAGGGCCCTCACCAGAACCGCCTGTCCGACATGCGAACTGCGGTGGAGCGCTCTTTGCGCAACCGTGGCACCCGCTTCGTGGTGATCGACGAGGCTGCACACATCATGATGCAGTGCCGGCCGCAGGATCTGGTGAAGCACATCAACACGCTCAAGTCGTTGTCGAACAAGTGCGGCACGCAGTGGATCCTGCTCGGCTCGTACGATCTGCTTGAGACTGTGTCGCTCTCCGCACAGCTCTCGCGCCGAATCCACGTGATTCACTTCGGCCGCTATCGGCAGGACGTCCCGGCCGACGTTCTTGCCTTCCGGGGTTGTCTGAACAAGCTCGCTGGCTACTTCCCGAACCTGAAGGAGGTCGATCTGCTGCGCTACGCAGACGAACTGCAGGTGAACACACTCGGGTGCGTGGGTACCTTGCGCTCGATTCTGGGCCGACTGAATCTGCTGGTCGGAAAGTACGGCTGGTCGGAGGAAATGCTGCGTCGCGCGCTGCTCGCTGACGCACAGGTGACACAGATCACACGTGAGATTCTCGAGGGTGAGTCGCGCATTGCTCCAGGACTTGAGCGGCACCTGCTTCGCCCCGCTGCGGCTGAGAAGCGGAGGGTTGTCTGATGCCTCGCACCACGAATCCGCGCACCACACTTCACGCGCTGCCCCCTATCGGTATCGGCACGGCCGGAGTCGAGAGTCTGACGAGCTACATCGCGCGCTTGGCGCATTCCCACAGCATGACGGCGCAAAAGCTGACCGACTGGGTCCTGGACCACTTCGGCGAGGATGTCTGCGCCAAGTACGCATGGCATCAGCGAACTCTCTCCGGTGCATCCAACCAGAGCGAGCTGTGGGCATCCAGACTCGCGGAGCTGACCGGCGTCGAGAATCTCGACCGTCTGACCCTGAGCCCGTGGCAGCACCTGGTCGGCACTCCGGGCCTTGCGCCGAAATCGGATCGCTGGTGCCCCTGCTGCCTGGAAGAAGATCGTGAGGAGGGACGGGAGCCTTATCTGAGGCTCGCATGGGATGTCGCACCGGTAACGGCGTGCTCGAAACACAGGGTGGAACTGGTCTCGACCTGCCCGCACTGCGAACGCTCGAATGTGCGCAACCGCGCAAGCATTGTTGTCCCGGGCTACTGCACGCATTGCGGGGGTTTTCTCGGAGATGCGCAAGCGGAAGACGCTACTCCGGAGCGCCTATGGATCGCCCGCACTGTTGGACAGATGCTGACGAAGGCTCCGCAGGTCGGCGATGAAGGCCGCCTGCCGCTGATCGAAACCGTGATCGAGCGTATGGCCTACGGCAGGATGACGCAGTTTGCTTCACGCTATGGCTTCTCGAAGAGCGGTGTCTCGCACTGGCTCAACAAGGGAGGACTGCCCAACTTCAAAGCGTGGCTCACGATTGCCCTGCATGGCGGTATCGGTCTGGACCGTCTGTTTGCGGGTGAAGTCGAAGACTGGGTGATGCCTGTCGACCCGCCTCAGCTGTCTATCGACCTTGGCAGCAGCCCCCGCGCGGGGATTGTTTCTCGCGAGCTCGACTGGGAGGCAATTCGCGCCGAGCTGCGCAAGATGATGCTCACGCTCACGCCGATCTCGATTTCTGAAGCGGCCGAGCAACTTGGAGTGGGACGCAAGCACCTTTATCTGCGGGCAAACGCGGAGGCACGGGCGCTGGCCGAGCGACACAGTCGCTTCCGGGCCGCTCATGGCGAACAGAGTCGGCAGAAACTGCAGGCACGTATCGCGCAGATGCTCGACGAGCGGCTATCCGAGGGGTACGCAGGCATCAGCGCGAGGGATGTGTGGGAGGCTCTGGACGAAGACGCGCGCAAGGCACCCCATGTCTTCAGTCACATCAGCGAAGTCATCCGCAACCGCTACACCTGATCAACGCTGCAGCGCCAACAAAAACGGGACCCGAAGGTCCCGTTTTTTTTTACTGCCTGATTTTTGTCAGAAGGGAAAAACTCCCAAACTGACAAGCAAAAACCTCAAACCCTAGCATGGAAATCACGATAAAACATAATGTGTCCTATCGTGAAATCAAGCATAAACAAGGCATTTGGCCACTTTATGCTTAACGGCACACCGGTCAAGGTCGGGCTTTTCAGTATCTGTGGTGGACCGAATGAGGATCGAACTCACGACCTCCGCATTGCGAACGCGGCGCTCTCCCAGCTGAGCTATCGGCCCACGAAGGCCCGCATTATAGCGGCCCTCCCGAGCTTTGTGAAGGACCGCATCAGGTTTGCCCGTCTTCTCCCGAACCGGTCTCGGCGCGTCCCAACCGGTCAGCCACGGCCTGCCATTCGGCGGTCTCCGGCAGGGCTTCGACGACGATGAGGTCAGCACCCAGCGCGTCGAGATCGCGCAGGGCCGCGTAGAGGTCGTGGGCGTAGCCAACCGGATCATTCGGCGCGGTACGCCAATGGAAGACTGCCTGCGGGTCGCTCGTGCGGGCCAGCACGGCGATGCGCCCATCACGGCGGACAGCCTCGGCCAACCGCTCGGCCGGGACGAGGACCAGCGGCGTGCGCGGGGCGTAGTGGGCGGCGAGTGCGCCGGACACGCGCGGCGTCTCGCCCTGCATTTGTTCGCGCGTGCGCGGCTGGCGGCCGATGACGGCGGCGATGGCAGCGGCCGAGATCGCCCCGGGGCGCAGCAGCACCGGGGCGTCGCCGGACAGATCGACGATGGTCGATTCGATGCCGACATCGCAGGCGCCGCCGTCGAGCACGATGGAGACCTGTTCGCCCAACTCCTCGACGACGTGCTGCGCGGTCGTGGGGCTAATGCGGCCGAAACGGTTGGCGCTGGGCGCGGCGATGCCCGAATCGAAAACGGCGAGTAGCGCCAGTGCGACCGGATGGCCGGGTACGCGCAGGCCGACCGTATCCTGCCCGCCCGTAACCTCGTCGGGCACGTCTTCGGCGCGCTTGAGGATCATTGTCAGCGGGCCGGGCCAGAAGGCACGTGCGAGCGCAACGGCCTCCTTCGGGATGCTGCTCGCCCATCGCGGCAGATGCTCGGCCGAGGGCAGGTGCACGATCAGCGGGTGGTCGGCCGGGCGGCCCTTGGCGGCGAAGATGGCGCGCACGGCGTCGGCATCGAGCGCGTCGGCGGCCAGACCATAGACCGTTTCGGTGGGCATGCCCACCGAAACGGTCTATGGTCTGGCCGCCGACGCGCTCGATGCCGACGCCGTGCGCGCCATCTTCGCCGCCAAGGGCCGCCCGGCCGACCACCCGCTGATCGTGCACCTGCCCTCGGCCGAGCATCTGCCGCGATGGGCGAGCAGCATCCCGAAGGAGGCCGTTGCGCTCGCACGTGCCTTCTGGCCCGGCCCGCTGACAATGATCCTCAAGCGCGCCGAAGACGTGCCCGACGAGGTTACGGGCGGGCAGGATACGGTCGGCCTGCGCGTACCCGGCCATCCGGTCGCACTGGCGCTACTCGCCGTTTTCGATTCGGGCATCGCCGCGCCCAGCGCCAACCGTTTCGGCCGCATTAGCCCCACGACCGCGCAGCACGTCGTCGAGGAGTTGGGCGAACAGGTCTCCATCGTGCTCGACGGCGGCGCCTGCGATGTCGGCATCGAATCGACCATCGTCGATCTGTCCGGCGACGCCCCGGTGCTGCTGCGCCCCGGGGCGATCTCGGCCGCTGCCATCGCCGCCGTCATCGGCCGCCAGCCGCGCACGCGCGAACAAATGCAGGGCGAGACGCCGCGCGTGTCCGGCGCACTCGCCGCCCACTACGCCCCGCGCACGCCGCTGGTCCTCGTCCCGGCCGAGCGGTTGGCCGAGGCTGTCCGCCGTGATGGGCGCATCGCCGTGCTGGCCCGCACGAGCGACCCGCAGGCAGTCTTCCATTGGCGTACCGCGCCGAATGATCCGGTTGGCTACGCCCACGACCTCTACGCGGCCCTGCGCGATCTCGACGCGCTGGGTGCTGACCTCATCGTCGTCGAAGCCCTGCCGGAGACCGCCGAATGGCAGGCCGTGGCTGACCGGTTGGGACGCGCCGAGACCGGTTCGGGAGAAGACGGGCAAACCTGATGCGGTCCTTCACAAAGCTCGGGAGGGCCGCTATAATGCGGGCCTTCGTGGGCCGATAGCTCAGCTGGGAGAGCGCCGCGTTCGCAATGCGGAGGTCGTGAGTTCGATCCTCATTCGGTCCACCACAGATACTGAAAAGCCCGACCTTGACCGGTGTGCCGTTAAGCATAAAGTGGCCAAATGCCTTGTTTATGCTTGATTTCACGATAGGACACATTATGTTTTATCGTGATTTCCATGCTAGGGTTTGAGGTTTTTGCTTGTCAGTTTGGGAGTTTTTCCCTTCTGACAAAAATCAGGCAGTAAAAAAAAACGGGACCTTCGGGTCCCGTTTTTGTTGGCGCTGCAGCGTTGATCAGGTGTAGCGGTTGCGGATGACTTCGCTGATGTGACTGAAGACATGGGGTGCCTTGCGCGCGTCTTCGTCCAGAGCCTCCCACACATCCCTCGCGCTGATGCCTGCGTACCCCTCGGATAGCCGCTCGTCGAGCATCTGCGCGATACGTGCCTGCAGTTTCTGCCGACTCTGTTCGCCATGAGCGGCCCGGAAGCGACTGTGTCGCTCGGCCAGCGCCCGTGCCTCCGCGTTTGCCCGCAGATAAAGGTGCTTGCGTCCCACTCCAAGTTGCTCGGCCGCTTCAGAAATCGAGATCGGCGTGAGCGTGAGCATCATCTTGCGCAGCTCGGCGCGAATTGCCTCCCAGTCGAGCTCGCGAGAAACAATCCCCGCGCGGGGGCTGCTGCCAAGGTCGATAGACAGCTGAGGCGGGTCGACAGGCATCACCCAGTCTTCGACTTCACCCGCAAACAGACGGTCCAGACCGATACCGCCATGCAGGGCAATCGTGAGCCACGCTTTGAAGTTGGGCAGTCCTCCCTTGTTGAGCCAGTGCGAGACACCGCTCTTCGAGAAGCCATAGCGTGAAGCAAACTGCGTCATCCTGCCGTAGGCCATACGCTCGATCACGGTTTCGATCAGCGGCAGGCGGCCTTCATCGCCGACCTGCGGAGCCTTCGTCAGCATCTGTCCAACAGTGCGGGCGATCCATAGGCGCTCCGGAGTAGCGTCTTCCGCTTGCGCATCTCCGAGAAAACCCCCGCAATGCGTGCAGTAGCCCGGGACAACAATGCTTGCGCGGTTGCGCACATTCGAGCGTTCGCAGTGCGGGCAGGTCGAGACCAGTTCCACCCTGTGTTTCGAGCACGCCGTTACCGGTGCGACATCCCATGCGAGCCTCAGATAAGGCTCCCGTCCCTCCTCACGATCTTCTTCCAGGCAGCAGGGGCACCAGCGATCCGATTTCGGCGCAAGGCCCGGAGTGCCGACCAGGTGCTGCCACGGGCTCAGGGTCAGACGGTCGAGATTCTCGACGCCGGTCAGCTCCGCGAGTCTGGATGCCCACAGCTCGCTCTGGTTGGATGCACCGGAGAGAGTTCGCTGATGCCATGCGTACTTGGCGCAGACATCCTCGCCGAAGTGGTCCAGGACCCAGTCGGTCAGCTTTTGCGCCGTCATGCTGTGGGAATGCGCCAAGCGCGCGATGTAGCTCGTCAGACTCTCGACTCCGGCCGTGCCGATACCGATAGGGGGCAGCGCGTGAAGTGTGGTGCGCGGATTCGTGGTGCGAGGCATCAGACAACCCTCCGCTTCTCAGCCGCAGCGGGGCGAAGCAGGTGCCGCTCAAGTCCTGGAGCAATGCGCGACTCACCCTCGAGAATCTCACGTGTGATCTGTGTCACCTGTGCGTCAGCGAGCAGCGCGCGACGCAGCATTTCCTCCGACCAGCCGTACTTTCCGACCAGCAGATTCAGTCGGCCCAGAATCGAGCGCAAGGTACCCACGCACCCGAGTGTGTTCACCTGCAGTTCGTCTGCGTAGCGCAGCAGATCGACCTCCTTCAGGTTCGGGAAGTAGCCAGCGAGCTTGTTCAGACAACCCCGGAAGGCAAGAACGTCGGCCGGGACGTCCTGCCGATAGCGGCCGAAGTGAATCACGTGGATTCGGCGCGAGAGCTGTGCGGAGAGCGACACAGTCTCAAGCAGATCGTACGAGCCGAGCAGGATCCACTGCGTGCCGCACTTGTTCGACAACGACTTGAGCGTGTTGATGTGCTTCACCAGATCCTGCGGCCGGCACTGCATCATGATGTGTGCAGCCTCGTCGATCACCACGAAGCGGGTGCCACGGTTGCGCAAAGAGCGCTCCACCGCAGTTCGCATGTCGGACAGGCGGTTCTGGTGAGGGCCCTGTGACCGGCTGACGCGGCCAGTCTCCGGGTCCACTCCGTATGAGGCGCGGGGCACGTTGAGATCGCCTTCGAGCGACTCCAGGATGCTCTGGTAGAAAAGACGCCATGAGAAGTCTCGCTCGCCCGAGGCTGGCGCTTCGATGCGGATCGCCGGGATCAGGCCAGGGTTGTTTTGCATCGCGCCGGACTGATGGTCGAGTTCGGCTTCGATGAGGTACTCGCCCAAGGTCGTTTTGCCGACCCCGGTAGGTCCGCAGAGCACGAGGATGTTGGCGTCGTTTCGGGCGTCGAGCATCAACATCACTTCATCGATGGCGTTTCCGATAAAAGGGTGTTTGATGCGGGGGATG
The DNA here is from genome assembly GCA_013911595.1 of Azoarcus sp. GTDB lineage: Bacteria > Pseudomonadota > Gammaproteobacteria > Burkholderiales > Rhodocyclaceae > Pseudazoarcus. The sequence goes on along the minus strand of JACESY010000074.1, from coordinate 3,341 downwards.
CTGGCGCAGGTCAGCGCTGCGCCGTGTTCGGGGTAAGTCATTGGTTCTCCGAGTTCAGAAAGTGTCAAAGTCCGGTATGTCGAAACCTGCCGCATCGCCCTGATCGGGCGAGTGGGGCAGAGCGTTCGTAGCGGGCGTCATTGCCGCTTGGCTGTCCTCGGGATGCGCACTGGGCGCAGGGTCTGATGTCCTGATTTCAATCGGTGGTAGTGCGTCGCGGACGGCCACCGCGCCGATTCCGATGTCTTGATAGAGGTCGCGGTTTGCCTGCTGACGCTCAAGTGTCAGCGCGACGGCGCCTTCGGGCGTGAAGGTGCGCATGAACTCGACGAGGCGTTGCGCAGTGATTTCCTCGTTCTCGCGAACTCGCCGCATGGCAAGCATTTCGTTCGAGATCAGCGCTCGTTCCTTTTCGGTCAAACCGCGCAGGCTCGCCAGAGCGCGGCAGTGCGCGGCGACCCAGCGGTTGTTGACCTGCACGAATACCTTGGAGCAGTCCCACGGGTCGTACCGCACCGGGACTTTCACGCCATGGAGCTTGGTATCCCTGAATTCCGGGCACCAGAAGTAGAAGTTGTTGTTGAGCTTGATGCCGCGTTGACGGTCGACCGTGCGCGTGCCGCCGCGGCTCACGAGCGGGCAGCTCAGGATCAGGAAGTCCTGGGTGAGCGTTACGATTCGATGTTCGCGCTGGCCGGACAGCTTCATGCTGCGCTCGAACGCGTCTCGGGGACTTACGCCAAGGGTTGCGTGCTTGGTCGTGTCGTAGTGTTCGAACGCCCAGTACTCAATGCCCAAGTAGAGCGCGCTCAGATCCCACTCTGCCAGCCGCGAGGGCAGAAACTTGCCGGTGGTGGTCCGGACGTTCCTCAGCGCCTTGGTGTTGCCAGCGAGGTTGTGCACGTAGACCGAATTCGCGGTTCCGAACACGCGCTCCATCACCGACCCCATGCGCGGTTGCCCGGCAGGTCGGTAACGGACATTGATGCCCATCAGTTGGGCGAAAAGCCCGAAGTTCTCGGAACGAAAGTCCGCGCCGTTATCCACCACGATGAACTGTGGAAGACGCTGGTGGCGTCGGACGATGTCGCGCAGCAGCATCATGTTCGAACGATAGGACGGGCTGTCGTACGACAGGTAGATGCCAAGGATGCGGCGCGTGAACGCGTCGATAGCAAGCGACAGCCAAGGCCGGCCGAGCGCGACGCCAGTACGGGCGCAGATCAGCTCGATATCGAGCTGCGTGTGATCCATGTGCACGTACTGAAATGGACGGGTGCCGTGCACCGGTGTGTCCGCATACAGCATGTCGACGAATTCGGCGTTCTGGTAAGTCGTGCGCGAGCCGTGTCGGGCTCGATCTGATTGCTGCTGCGACAACGCTTTGATGCGCGCAATCAGTGTCGGATAGCTGGGTGCTTTGATGCCGCGCTGGGCGCAGATCGCTTGAAGTCTGTTGTGGCAGTGCTTGGCAATGGGCGCGCGGCTTGTCAGGTGCTCTTCACGTAGAGCCTGTTCGATGGCCGCCTCTTGTTCGCCGGTCAGGCGGGAGGTGCGATTGCCGCGGTCGTGGGTGCGCGGAATGAGTGCAATCCGCTCATCCACCCCCTCGATACGGGCGCGCTGTACTCTGCCAAGATGCCTGCGCTGACTACGGGTGAGGTCCGTGGCGACCTCAAGCGCCTGGGCGCGCTTCAGGCCTTCGCTCAGCTGCTTCTCGCTGAAGTCGGACAAGCTCCTACGCTCTGTGCCAGCAATGGGCTCAAGCGTGGATACGTTGCTGCTGGCAGCGAGCTTGACCAGCGTTTCAATGGGGACGTCAATGGGGTGCCCGTCGGGCCCTTCGAGCACCGCGTGGGACGCGCCAGTCATGACTACCTTGTACGGCTGGTGGTCGTAGGTGATCTGCGCGCCAGGCTTCAGGACGAACGATCCGGCCAGCTCGAAAGGCTTTTGGGCGCTGCGCTGCAGCTCGAACTCGCGCACTGCGGTGTCGCGGAACACCCGGCAGCGGGTGGGCTCATTGAGCGCTTGTGTATCGATTTCAGCGACCAGCAAACCATCGGCAATCAGCTTGAAGAGATCGTCCGGACGGCAATCCAGCGACTCATGCAGTTCGGCGAGATACATCGTTGCCTGATCGCCAAGCGCCTTGCTAACGGCGAGTTCCACATCGATAGGGCATGGCAGGGCGGCCGGGTGGAGATAGTCCTCGAGGAACAAAATGCTCTCGATCCGCCGACGTGGAATGTCTCGGTCGCTCAAGATTCGATAGCCCAGCCCGCGCTTAGCGAACCATTGCTCGATCAACGGCGCACGGCAGTGGCCTTCCGGATCGATCTGGTATCGCCAGGGATATAGCTTTGCAAGCCGTTCGAGTTTGCTGTGCGGCTTCCATTCCTCAACCCAGATCTCGCGTTCCTGGATGACCAGGAAGTCTGGCGTATGGTCGATCTGATGAATCTCGCCGTCCGCGTCGATGCACTCAATGCGCACACGGAAGGGCTGCGGGTAGTACTCGAGCACATCGGGGTCGTGCTCCAGGCGCACGGCGGCCGGAAACTCGATATGGCGGCTCTCGGTGTCGATTGGCCGCTGCATTTTTCTGCTCTGATACGTCGTGATCACGTTGCCACCGCCCTTCGACGCAACTGGCCGAACAGGGGCGAGACGGACCGCGTCCGTGATCAGCTTCAGTCCTGCGACAGGCAGACCTAGTCGGTCGAGAAGCCTCATGCGCTCAGGTGATGCGAGCATCTTCTTCACACTCGATGTTGTTGGGCATCGGTATATGAAGAGCGCGCTGCTGACACAGACTCCTGTGTCAAAATTGACTCTATTATGGACGGGCTGATTACCGGCCCTGGGCAACGGAGAAGAGATTGAGCAAGCGAGGCAGGCCAATTTCGCTGAGCATCGATGAGCGCAGCACGCGTAGCGAAACGGACGCGAACGAGCACTGGGGCTGGACCGCCGGGCTGTTCATCAAGCGGGAAATGGACCGTTTGGGTTGGGGTTACGAGGAACTGTCGGACGCACTGGCGAAGATCGGGGTGCGACGCAGTGCCGCCGCGCTGAACCGGCGAACTAACCGCGGCACGTTCAGCGCAGGCTTTTTGTTGGCGTGTTTTGCGGCCATGGGGAGCGAGCTCGCTCTGGTGAAGACGAGAAGGTGGGAGCCAAAGAAGGTCTCGGGGGATGTCAGGTGAGACCGGATCGCACGCCCAAGTTTGAAGGCTTGCGCAAAGCGGTGAATCAAGCCGGGAACCCCGGAGGCTCCAACTCTTGAGAAGATGGAGCCATGAGCAGACAAAGCAGATTTTCCCCGGAGGTCCGCGAGC
>JACESY010000073.1 GCA_013911595.1 Azoarcus sp. | reverse complement strand
GGCCAGGAAGACATCGGCCTGCGCACCGCGCGTGCCGCGATAGGCCGCCTCGGCCGCCTCGACCTGCAGCCGCGCTTCATCGGCGCGGCGCTGCAGCAGACCGAGGCGATCCTGCGCAAAGTGGCGCTCGAACCACGCCCACGCCGTGGCCTGCCGCAAGGCCGTCAGCGCGCGAACACGCTCGTCGTAGGCGGCATCGGCTTCGCGCTCGAAGCGCGCGCTGCGCGCCGCGCGCTTGTCGGCACCGGTCAGGGTCTGTGTGATGCCGACCGACTGCATGGTCATGAAGTCCTCGGACAAGCTGAAACGCATCGGCCCGTCGATGGGCACGTTGTCGAGCGACATGCGCAGCACCGGATCGGGCAGACGCCCGGCCTCGACGGCGAGATCGCGCGCAGCCGACGCGGCATGATCCTGCGCGCTGAGCGCGTACGAGCGCGCCTCCGCAAGACTCAGTGCGGCAGCGAGCGAGAGAGGACGCGCGTCCGGCGCGGCGGACGCCGATGGAATCCAGGCGAGCAGCACGCAGGCCGCGAGGCTGGCGAGCAGGGGAAAGCGAAAAGACTGCGCGCACGGCGCGCGACGCCCCGCCGGAACCGGCGAAGACTGGAACAGGGCAAGCATGAACGAACTCCTGACGGAGTGCGCGGACGAACTCGGTCCGCACACGAACCCTCGCTCAGCGCGGCAGGCAGCCGCAGCAAGCGAAACCGGAAAGCGGAAGCGTCAGGAGAGAATCGGAGGGCGCCAGACGTCGAGCGAGTCGATGGACTTGCCGTCCGACAGATCGACGGGGCGCAGCCCCGCACTGCGGGGCACCGGAAATACCGCGCCCGACACGATCGTCAGCGCGGGCACGGGCGGACATTCCTGGCCGCTCTTGCATGGCTTTCCGGTCGTAGTACGGGTGTCTTCGTCGTTGCAACAGGCGTGCGCGGCAGCGCCCTCACCCGCCGTGGCCTCGAACATCTCCATCGGGCAGGGTTCGGCCACAAACTGAGCGCTCGCAATGCCTTGCAGGGCAAGGGCGAGGCACAGCAGCAGACGGAAAAGGCGGTTCAGGCGCATCGAGATTCCCGGCGCAATCGCGAACGAAAAGATGAGGGAGTCTACCACATCTGCCCGACCACGCTCGCCAGCATGGCCGAGGCGGTCGAACGGCTCGGAACCGACGGTACGCGCGTGCAGGGGCTGTTCGCCACGCTCGACCCCGAACGCGACACACCCGATGTCCTGTCGGCCTACACCACGGCCTTCCATGAGGACTTTCTCGGCCTGTACGGCACGCCGGAGGAAATCGCGGGCACGGCAGCCGATTTCAGGACCTTTCACGAAAAACGCGCCGCCGATCACGCCAATCAGTACACCATCGACCACATGGCGGCGATCTACGTCTTCGACGCCGACGGATTCCTGCGCCTCTACATGAAGGGCGACACCCAAGCGGAGGTCATCGCACATGATCTGCAAATACTTCTCGACAGCTAGGCGCATCCGCGGCCTCGGGCTGCAAACCGTCCTACTCGCGACACTGGCCACGACGGCGTTGGGCGTGCGCGCCCAGGCCGACGGCCAGCAACATTTTCGGGGCTGCGCGGCCTGTCATTCGACTGAACCGGGCGACCATCGCACCGGCCCCAGCCTGGCTCGCATCTTCGGTCGCACGGCCGGCACGATCGAGGATTTCCCGCGTTACTCGAGCGCGCTGCGCGAATCGGGCCTGAACTGGGACGCGGCCACCCTAGACCGCTGGCTGGAAAATCCCGCCGGACTGGTACCCGGCACGACCATGGCGTTCCCTGGCATCCCGGAGGCAGAGGCGCGCCATGCGCTGATCGGCTATCTCGAAACGCTCGCCCGAAACGGCAACACCCCGCGCGCCGCCGTCACACCGCCACTGCCCGACCTCAAGCAACTGTCCGCGCTGCAGTCGGTCCAGGCCATCCGCCATTGTGGCGACAGCTACTACGTCACCGTTGGCGACGGTTCGGAACATCCGTTCTGGGAATTCAACCTGCGCTTCAAGACCGACACTTCCGCACGTGGCCCGCTCCCGGGCCAGCCGGTAATCGTCGGCCAAGGCATGCGCGGCGACCGCGCCCAGATCGTCTTCGCCGCTCCCGCGGAAATTTCCACCTTCATCAATAGCGAATGCGAACTCCCGGAGAACCGCAAATGAACAGCGCAACAACCCACTGGCTACGCTGCTTCGGCATGGCTGCCCTCGCGCTGGCCGCCGTCGCGGCATTCCTCGGGAAGGACTGGCTCGCAGGAATCGGTCTGTCGTCGCTGGCACTCGCCCTGCTGCCGTGCGCGCTGATGTGCGCGGCGGGGCTGTGCATGCGTCACGGCACTAAGCACCCTACATCTTCCCTTCCACCGGAAGACCCCCGTGGATGACGCAGTGACGTCACCACTTTTCAACCAGCAAGGAGATCCAGATGAACAAGACTCAAAAACTCGCCCTCGCGGCGCTCGCCGCCCTCACCGTCCTGACCGGCGGCATCGCCTTCGCGCAGTCGGACAAGGGCGACGGGCACTCGATGATGGGTGGCGGAATGATGAACGGGATGATGGGAAACATGATGTCCCAATGTAAGAAGATGATGGGCGAGGATTCGGCCGGTCAGGTTCGCCTGCCCGAACTGCCGCCGGGCAACGAAGCGCTGCAGTTCCGCATGCACGCCGAAATGCTGCAGAAGATCGGCGAGATCGCAGTCGGTTACGCCGACCGCGTCGACACCGGGAAATGAAACACGGACGCCCAGCATGGTCCGGGCGTCCGCAGGAGATCTGATCTTGTCGGACAACGCACAGCAACGCGTATTTCTCTGGCTGCTCGGCGCGGCCACATTGTTCCTCGTCGGCGCGATCGCCGTCGCGATGTGGGATGCGCGCAAGCGCATCGACCCGGACGACACCGCCCAGGTCGCATACGGCGGGGAAATCTATTCCACACCTTGCGCGGCCTGCCACGGCGCGAACCTGCAAGGACAGCCCGACTGCCGACAGCCGTGCGCCAACGGGCGCATGCCCGCACCGCCGCACGATACCAGCGGCCACACGTTGCACCATACGGACGCGGTGCCGTTCGGCATCACCAAATACGGCCTGATGCCGGACAGCTACCGCAGCGACAGCGACATGCGGGCCTTCCAGGCAGGCGCATCCAAGAACAGGCCCGGTCACTGCCGCGATGCGACTGACCGAACCCGAAGACAGGAAACCCTGATGCAAGCTGTCCGCCACCTCGCTGCGACGATCGCCTTGGTCGCTGCACTCTCGCCCGCCGTCGCCGCCCCAGACGAGGTCACGCTGACCCATGTGCACGGTCTGGCCTACAGCGCCGACGGCGAACGCCTGATGATCCCCAGCCACCACGGCCTGGCAGTATTCAGCGACGGCAAGTGGAGCAAGGCCCCCGGCCCGGAGCACGACTACATGGGCTTCGTGGCCACGGCCGAAGCGCTCTACAGCAGCGGCCATCCCGCCCGCGGCAGCGGACTCACCAACCCGTGCGGCGTGATCCGCAGTGACGACGGCGACCGCAAGTGGGCCTCGCTCGGCCTGTCCGGCGAGACCGACTTCCACCTGCTCGCCGCGGGCTGGCGCACGAACGCGATCTACGCGTACAACCCTGCGCCGAACTCGCGCATGAAGTCGGCCGGTCTCTACTCCAGCCTCAACGACGGCTTCTCGTGGCGGCAGCACGCGCTCGACGGCGTCGCGGGCAGGAACTGGCGTGCGATCGCCCGCGACGGCCGCGGCATCGATCAGGAACGATGATCCCGTCGCGGCCGCAAGGCCGGACGGGTGAGGAGGCGTCTCATGCACACCACCACTGAAAACCGGAAGACATAGGGAGGCTGAAGCCATGATGGGAGATCCGATGTTTGCCAACACGATGTGGGCGGGGCACTGGCTGTGGATGCTGGTCGTCGCCATCGTCGTCGTCATCCCGGTCTGGCGCATCTGCCGGCGCACCGGCCATCCGGGTTGGATCGGGCTTATGATACTGATTCCCTTGGTCAACCTCCCGCTGCTCTATTTCATCGCGTTCGCGGACTGGCCGGCCACCAAGGACGAGGATCGGGATGCATGAACGTGCGCTGGCGGATCGCGTGGGTCTGTATGGCTGTGCCGGCAAGGCGCCTGAGGCGGTCAATGACCGCCCCCTTGACAACAAGCGCAACGCAGCCGGCGCGGCCATACAGGCCCACCCGAAGGGCTTGGCAATTGTGAACAGGCCCTAGATTACAACATGGTAATAACCGGGATATGTTGCCGTCAGCGGAGTCTGGCTACACTAGCGCTAAGACACATTACGACGCGCACCAAATTACGCTACCCAACCACAGGAGCCATCATGTCTGCACGCTTTCCCCCGATTGGAAGACCCATCGCCTTGAACCGCCGCCGATTCGTACAAGGACTGGCTGCCGGCGGCGTTCTCGCGAGCCTGCCGGGACTGCTGCAAGCCGCCGGCAGCGACGCAATGCAAACGGTCACCGGTACCGCTCCCGTGCTGAGCGGTACCGAAATCGATCTGGTGGTCGCCGAGTCACCGGTGAACTTCACCGGCTACCCGCGCATGGCGACGACGATCAACGGATCGATTCCCGCACCGACCCTGCGCCTGCGCGAGGGCGACACCGTCACCATTCGGGTCACCAACCGCCTGCGTGAATCGACCTCGATCCACTGGCACGGCATCATCCTGCCCTACCAGATGGACGGCGTTCCCGGCATCAGCTTTGCGGGAATTCCGCCGGGCGAGACCTTCACCTACCGTTTCAAGCTCGAGCAGACGGGCACGTACTGGTACCACTCACACTCCGGTTTCCAGGAAATAACGGGCATGTACGGCGCGATCGTCGTCGAGCCGCGCGAAGGCGAGTCCGTGCGCGCCGACCGCGACTACGTGGTGCAGTTGTCAGACTGGACGGATGAAGACCCGATGAGCGTATTTTCGAAGCTCAAGGTGCAGGGCGACTTCTACAACTACAACCAGCCGACGGTAATCGACTTCTTCCGCGACGCATCCCGCGACGGGCTCAAGGCCGCGTTCGACAAGCGCAAGATGTGGAGCACAATGCGCATGAGCCCGACTGACCTGGCTGACCTGTCGAGTGCGACACTGACCTATCTGATGAACGGCACGACACCCGCCGGCAACTGGACCGGGTTGTTCCGCCCGGGCGAGCGGATTCGCCTGCGCTTCATCAACGGGGCGGGCAATACCTTCTATGACGTGAGGATTCCTGGCCTCAAGATGACGGTGATCCAGGCCGACGGCGTCGACGTCGAACCGGTGACGGTCGATGAATTCCGCTTTGGGCCGGGCGAGACCTACGATGTGCTGGTCGAACCGAGCGACGACGCCTACACGCTGTTTGCGCAGTCGATGGAGCGCACCGGCTACGCCCGCGGCACGCTCGCGACACAGGCGGGGCTGGAGGCGCCAGTACCGGAACCCGACAAGGTCGAGTGGCTGACGATGACCGACATGATGGGCGCGATGGGCGGCATGGATCACGGCGCAATGGGTGGCATGAGCGGTATGAACCACGGTTCGATGCCCGGAATGGACCATGCCGCGATGGGCGGCATGGCGGGCATGAACCACGGCGCCAACCCGATGCAGCACGACATGACCGGCATGAATCACGGCGGAATGGCGATGGACCACAGCCAGCACGGCATGGCCGCCAACCCGTTGGCGACGCCGAGCCAAGCCGTTCGACACGCGCGCACGGAGTACGGTGCGAGCACCGACATGCGCGTCGACATGCCGCGCACCAATCTCGACGATCCCGGCATCGGCCTGCGCAACAACGGCCGCCGCGTGCTCACACTCGCCGACCTGTCCACGATCGGCGGTCCGCTGGACCCACGCGGCGCCGAACGCGAGATCGAACTGCATCTCACGGGCAATATGGAGCGCTACACCTGGTCCTTCGACGGCCTCGAGTTCGGTAGCTCCACGCCGGTCCACTTTCGGTACGGCGAGCGTGTGCGCGTGATCCTGCACAACGACACGATGATGACCCACCCCATGCATCTGCACGGCATGTGGAGCGAACTCGAAGCGGCCGACGGCAGCTTCCAGGCACGACGCCACACCATTCCGGTACAGCCCGCCCAGCGCATCAGCTTTCTGGTCACTGCCGACGCCCTCGGACGATGGGCATGGCATTGCCATCTGTTGTTCCACATGGACGCGGGCATGTTCCGCGAGGTGGTGGTGGCATGAAGACAACGACCAGTCAGGGAAATAACATGAAGAACATGTCAATCGTTGCCGCGTCGCTTTTAGCGCTCGGCATCACTTCATCCTTCGCGATGGCCGCCGACCCCCACAGCGGCCACTCGATGACATCAGCCGATGCCGACACTGCTCCCGCCAGCGCCACGCCCATGAAAGACGCTCAGGCGGCACCCGGCGCGGACATGTCGATGGGCGCCATGGATCACCGCGAGATGAATATGCAGGGAGGATCGGCGCCCGCCGACGCGCGCGACCCCCATGCTTATTCCGGCGGCTACACGCTGGGCGAGGGCAAGTACGCACTCGCCGGCCCGCGCCAGCTGCGCCTAGCCGACGAACACGCTTTCGGCACGCTGCTGGTCGATCGGTTCGAGCGGGTGTACGGCCGCGATGCCTCGTGGACCGAATTCGACACGCAGGCTTGGTTCGGTCGCGACTACGACAGATTGGTACTCAAGCTCGAAGGCGATTACGCAGGCGGCCGCATCGAAGAAGCCAGCACCGAAGTGCTCTGGGGTCACGCGATTGCGAGCTATTGGGACACCCAACTCGGCGTGCGCTACGACAAGAACGAAGGCACGGACCGGAAGTGGCTTGCCTTCGGCGTCCAGGGCCTGGCGCCCTACTGGTTCGAAGTGGATGCCACGGGCTACGTCGGCAGCGAAGGGCGGACCGCGCTGTCCCTAGAAGCCGAGTACGAATTTCTGATCACCCAACGGCTCGTGCTTCAGCCACGTGCCGAGATCAGCGCTTACGGCAAGAAGGACGAGGCCAACGGAATCGGCAGAGGACTGAACGAAGCCACGGTCGGCTTGCGGCTCCGATACGAGTTTACACGCCAGTTCGCGCCCTACATCGGCGTGGAATGGAGCAACAAGTTCGGTCAGACGGCCGATCTCGCACGCGACGAAGGAGAACGTGTCCGCGAGACGCGCTGGGTCGCCGGCGTGCGCTTCTGGTTCTGATGAGCAACCTGATCCATGCAGCACAACCTGCAACATTCACCATCTAGGAAATCCACGACATGAAGATAATTCTCTCGGTCATCGCCATCAGCCTGCTACCCGCTTTTGCGCTCGCTGCCCCCGGCCACGGTGGCGAGCACGACATGCCGATGCACCAGGGTAACGCCGGACACATGCAAGAAACGCCTCACGCAGGCGGCCACGCGGCGAGCGTCGGCACCCCCGGGAATCCGGCCGATGTCGCCCGGACGATCGAAGTGCTGATGGACGACAACATGCGCTTCGTGCCAGAGGACATCACGGTCAAGGCGGGGGAAACAGTCCGCTTCTTCCTGCGCAATTCGGGCAAGGTCGACCATGAAATGGTGATCGGTTCGATGGCGGACCTCAAGGCCCACGCCAAGATGATGCAAAACGCCTCCGGCATGCAACATGCAGAACCCAACATGATCACGCTCAAACCCGGCCAGCGCGGCGGCATTGTGTGGAAATTCGACACACCGGGAACGGTCGACTTCGCTTGCCTCATTCCCGGTCACATGGAAGCGGGCATGATCGGCAAGGTGACCGTGACCGAGTAGGTCGAGTGAACGTACCCGCTCCCGGATGCCGTCATCACCAACACCGCTCTGATGACGGCATCCAAGTCGTTTCATTCGACCACCATGCCGTGGCCGCCGACGTTGCTGATCGTCGCGGACGTGGGCCAAGCGAATGGCGCAACGTCCACGTGCTGGGCTCCTGGGCGTATTCACCCTCAATGCCGACGATCCTCGATATCGGCCTGGCGCCGCTCGCACAATGGGCCGTCGTTCCGCTCGCGGCGACGCTGCTCGTCGCCAAGCGCGTGCCGGTTCGCCATCGGATTACGCAGTCGTAATCAACATGCAAGCTGCAGGTCAGCAACCTGCGCGCAATATGAGCATACGAGGTCCGCATTTACTCACAGGCCACGCGCCCGCAGTCGGGCGGCCATGAAAGGAGGCGCCAACATGAAACTCATGCAAGGGATCCGCGACTGGCTTTGCAGCCTGCGTGCCTGGTGTCGCGAGAACGAACGCGCCTACCGCGATGCGCCGGTGTCGCCATGCTGCTCGGCACCGCCGCCGGGCGCGATGCAGCAAGGACGTCGGTGCGGACAACCGAAATGAACGACTCGTGTCCCGCTCCGCTCGGTATGAACCGCTGAGCCGGCCCATCCTCACCACGCGCTTCCTGCCAGTCATGCTTCTCGGCGTCGCGCTGGCAAGCGGGAGCGGAACGTCATACCGACTGTCCCGCGGTTGCCACAGACGCGGGGAAGGACGCCCCCCACACCAACACCTCGTGCTCCGATTTCTGCTGCCAGGGCAAGGCCAGGCTAAAATCTTCTCCAGCCCCAACGACGGCTTCACGTGGGGCCAGCACACCTTCGACGGCGTCACCGGCGAACCCACGGCGCTGGCGGCTTATCCGGACGATCCCGACCGCTTCGCGCTCGACACACCAGCGAAGGCGGGTACCTCGCGCAGGCCGGCAAGGGCCTGCAGCGGGTCGGCGAGGGACGCAGCATCGACCGAGACAGATGACCCCGCGGTGCACGGGGGTTCACGATGCATGACAAGGAACCGATCGACGGGCGTCTCCAGCCGGGGACATTTGGCCAATCGTGATCTGCCCGCCCGTCTCGAACAGCTCGACGAGGTTAGGCGGTGTTACGAACGGGTCGCCCTGGGCGTGGACCGCTTACGCGGCTCGCCGATTTGCTTGATCCTGCCCCGGTTGGCAAATAAATCGTAAAGGAAGTGCTGAACAAATGATGTTTGCCACGCCCGACATGGCAGGCATGAGCGAACGCATCAGCGACGCATCGACAAGTGTTGCTCGCGGGGTTCGAATGGGCCCAATCGTGCTCGATTTCATCGAATGCCCCTCATTTTCCGCCTCTCAGGAGGCACCTCGGGTGTTGATCGTCAGTAATCGCCGACGCGCCATCGCCAGATTGGCCAAGCCGAACAGCGATAACAGTTGCGCGGTGTTCTTGGCCAGGCCCCGGTAGCGGGTCTTGCGATGACCAAACAGGTTCTTCACAACATGGAAGGGATGCTCGACTTTCGCCCGGATACGCGCCTTGGCCTGTTCGTACTGCTCGCGAAGTCGGCCCAGTCGATCCGTGCCCAACCGCTTGCGCTTGCCCGGGCGCATGGCGATGTGCCAGTCGATCAGCGAGTCCTGGTTCTCTTCACGCTTGTCCACCCCCTGGTAGCCCGAGTCACCGAGAACGGCAGCCTCATCACCATGGAGCAGCGCATGCGCCTGGGTTACGTCCGAGACGTTGGCCGCGGTACCCACGAGCGTATGGACCAAGCCAGACTCGAGATCAACACCGATGTGGGCCTTCATCCCGAAGTGCCACTGGTTGCCCTTCTTGGCCTGGTGCATCTCGGGGTCTCGTGCCTTGCCCCGGTTCTTGGTCGAGGGCGGTGCGGCGATGATCGTGGCATCGACGATCGTGCCTTCACGCATCATCAGGCCCTTCTGTGCAAGGTGGCCGTTGATCGTCTCGAAGATCCTCTTTGTGAGGCCGTGGGTCTCGAGCAGACGGCGGAACTTGAGCAACGTGGTCGCATCCGGGGCGCTCTCGCGCGCCAGATCAATGCCCACGAAGTGGCGGATCGACTGGCTGTCGTAGATCGCGTCTTCAATCCCCTCGTCCGACAGCCCGAAGCACTGCTGCGCCACGTACATGCGCAGCATCCGCTCCAGCCCGATCGGCGGACGCCCCCGACCTTCACCCTTCGGGTAGAATGGTTCGAGCACCGCTACCATCGCCGACCAAGGCGTCACCGCCTCAATCTCAGCCAGAAACCGGTCGCGCCGCGTGAGCTTCTTCTTCGCAGCGTACTCAAGGTCCGAAAAGCTCGATTGCATGGGATGGCTCGCTGTTCATCGGTAGCCGCAATTATCTCAAACGCATCGACCCCGCGGGGTGGTCGGTTCGGAATAAATCAGCGTTTCCTTAACGGGATACCCCTTATGAGCACACCAGTGTGATGATTACGACAAATCTGTCGTTTGCCGAGTGGGGCAGCGTGTTCGGCGACGCCAAGATGACGACCGCCATGCTCGACCGCCTCACACATCACTGTCACATCGTCGAGACCGGCAACGAGTCCTGGCGCTTCAAGACGAGCACGGCCCGGCTGCAGCCGGGCCGTGCTCGAAACCCCAAACATCAAGGAGACGAGTCCCCGGAAAACGAATCCATCAACGACCCTGTGTAGCTATACTAGGCGCCTAAACCGGCGGGTCGGTTTTAGATGAAAACCCCGGGGCAGTTCTGCGTGGAAATCAACAAGCCGGAGGCTTCATGGCCACGACCGAAGACAGAGCGACGCATTACAGGGAAGGCAGCCTGACCCTGGCGGGAACCGTGATGCTGGGAACCGGTGTCATGATCGGAGCCGGCATCTTCGCGCTGACCGGGCAGATGGCACAGATGACGGGCGCGCTGTTTCCGCTGGCGTTTCTGGCCGCTGCCGTGATCGTCGCCTTTAGCGCCTATTCCTACATCAAGATTTCCAACGCCTATCCGTCTGCCGGTGGCATCGGCATGTACCTGCACAAGGCCTACGGCGACCGCTTGCCGACCGCCTTCAATGCCTTGCTGATGTACTTCTCGATGGTGATCGCCCAAAGCTTTCTTGCCCGCACGTTCGGCGCTTACACGATGCAACTCTTCGGCGGAGACGAGAGCGGTCGCATGGTGCCGGTTCTCGGGGTGTCGCTCATTCTTGCGGCCTTTCTGATCAACCTCGCGGGCAATCGACTGATTCAGGGCGTGGCCTCCTTCATCGGAATCCTGAAGATCGCGGGCATTCTGGTGTTCGGTGTTGTGGGCGTTTGGATTGCGGACAGCATCTCGGTCGACTTCTCCACCGTCAAAGAGACCGGATCGGCCGGCAATTTCCTCGCTGCGACCGCGCTCGGGATACTGGCATTCAAGGGCTTCACGACAATTACCAACAGCGGCTCGGAGGTCAGGGACCCACATCGCAATGTTGGCCGCGCCATCGTGATTTCGATTGCGGCGTGCGTAGTGATCTACACCCTGGTCGGCTTTGCTGTTGCAAGCAATCTTTCGCTCGCCGAAATCATCCGGACACAGGACTACTCCCTTGCCGCGGCCGCCCGACCGGCACTGGGCGATCACGGCGTCTGGTTTACCGTGGCGCTTGCAATGATGGCCACCGCCGGCGGCATTCTGGCGAGCATCTTCGCAGTCTCGCGCATGCTGGCGATGCTCACCGAAATGAAACTGGTGCCCCACCGCCACTTCGGCATGCCGGGCAGCATCCAGAAACATACCCTGGTCTACACGGTGGTCCTCGGCCTGATCCTGACCGCATTCTTTGATCTTTCGCGGATCGCGGCGCTGGGTATCGTGTTCTACCTGATCATGGACATTGCCATCCACTGGGGCGTCATTCGCTATCTTCGCGAGGACATCCAGGCCAAAACGTGGGTGCCAGCCACAGCCATTTTTCTCGATCTGCTGGCGCTTGGCGGCTTCGTCTGGGTCAAGCTAAATTCCGACCCCTTCGTGATTGGCGTCGCCGCAGCCACGATGACCGTCATCGCAATCGGCGAGCAAATCTTCCTGAAGAAGTTGGCGGACGCCAGGCAGGAGGGTGACGAGGACCCGCATGCACAACACCACTGACACCCGGAAGACAAAGAGAGGTTGAAGCCATGATGGGAGATCCAATGTTTGCCAACACGATGTGGGCGGGGCACTGGCTGTGGATGCTGGTCGTCGCCATCGTCGTCGTCATCCCGGTCTGGCGCATCTGCCGGCGCACGGGCCATCCGGGTTGGATTGGTCTGCTGATACTGATTCCGGTGGTCAATCTCGTGCTCCTCTATTTTATCGCGTTCGCGGACTGGCCGGCCACCAGGGACGAGGATCGGGATGCATGAACATGCGCAGGCGAACGCCGCCCGTGCGGGTCACGGCACTCCAAAGACCGGCTCGCAACATGACAATTCCGTAACCTTCCCGTAATCCATCGCTCAGGGGCGCGGTCGCACAATGGGCTTATTGGCTCGCGCAGGACCTGCGCCGCTCACCGCCAACCACAACCAACGCACAGGAACCGTCATGAACCACGCCGCGAACCCCTCCGAGGCGAGCGAGTCCCGACTCACGCTGATCGTGCCCGGCATGGGCAGCGACCACTGCGCCGGGCTGGTGAGCGCATCGATCCGCCGGCTCGACGGCATCGGCCGCATCGACACCAGCATCGCCAGCCATCGCGTCGAGGTCGGATACGACGCCGCGGCCACCGGCCCGGACGCGATCCGGCGCGCGGTCGAGCGCGCAGGTTACGACGTCGACGACGTGCGCACGCAGGCACAGGACGCCAGCGCAACACAGACCGACTCCGAGGAACGCTATCTCGCGCAGGCCAGCAAGCGCCTGTGGATCGCCGCGGTGCCGACCACGCTGATCATGCTGCTGATGGTGCCGCACATGTTCTGGCAGCCGGTGCCCGGCTATCTGGCCATCGTCGCGCTGCTGGCCTTGCCGGTGGTGTTCACGCACGGCGGGCTGGCCACGCACCGCTCGGCCTGGCGCTCGCTGACCAACCGCACGGCCAACATGGACGTGCTGATCTCGCTCGGCAGCCTGCCGCCCTACCTGATCGGCCTGCTCGGCTTCTTCTATCCGATGACCTCGTTCATCGAGATGGCCGCGACCATCATGACCTTCCACCTGCTCGGCCGCTATCTGGAGACGCGCGCCAAGGGACGCGCCTCGCAGGCCATCCGCAAGCTCGTCACGCTGGGTGCCAAGACCGCGACGGTGGACCGTGACGGCGCCGAGATCGAGGTTCCGGTGGCCGAACTGCAGATCGGCGACGTGATGGTGGTACGCCCCGGCGCCAAGGTGCCGACCGACGGCGAGATCGTCGCAGGCGACAGTCACCTCGACGAATCCATCGCCACCGGTGAATCGGTGCCGGTCGAGAAGGGGCCGGGCGACGCCGTGATCGGCGCGACCCTCAACAAGGAGGGCCTGCTGCGCGTGCGTGCCACGCGCATCGGCGCCGACACATTCCTGTCGCAGGTGATCCGTCTGGTCGAACAGGCGCAGGGCTCCAAGGTGCCGATCCAGGAGTTCGCCGACCGCGTCACCGGGCGTTTCGTGCCGGCCGTGATCGTCGTCAGCCTGGCGAGCTTCGCGCTGTGGCTGGTGTTCTTCGAGACGCTGCGTCCGGTGCTCGACTGGGGCGCGGCCTTCCTGCCGTGGGTCGATCCGGGCCTGGGCCGGCTCACCGTCGCGACGCTGTCGGCGGTGGCGGTGCTGGTCATCGCCTGCCCGTGCGCGCTGGGCCTGGCCACGCCGACCGCGCTGATGGTCGGCTCCGGGCTGGGTGCCGAGCGCGGCGTGCTGATCCGCTCGGGCGAAGCCATCCAGACGCTCAAGGACATCAAGGTGGTGGTGCTCGACAAGACCGGCACCATCACCCGCGGCCAGCCCGCGCTCACCGACGTCATCGCCGCCGACGGCTTCGACGAGGCTGCGGTGCTGCGCGCGGCGGCCAGCGTCGAGGCCGGCTCCGAGCATCCGCTGGGGCAGTCCATCGTCGCCGGCGCACGCGAACGCGGCATCGAGGTCCCCACCGTACAGTCCTTCAAGGCCATTACCGCACGCGGCGTACAGGGCGAGGTGGACGCCCGCTTGACCCGCGTCGGCAGCCGCCGGCTGCTCGACGAGGCCGGCATCGACCACGCCGCAC
>JACESY010000072.1 GCA_013911595.1 Azoarcus sp. | reverse complement strand
GGCCGACGCCCGCATCGTCACCGTGATCCCGAAGGATGCTGCGCCGGGCCCGGACGACCCGCCCCCTCCGCCGCCGGTGCCGGCGGTCAACGATCATCGTGTGCGTCTGGGCGGCTTCATGCCGATCAGCGACGCGCGCGCGCTGCAGCAGGCTTCGGCTGACGCGGGCTATCCGGCGCGTGTGCTCCATCGCGTCCTGCTCGGCCCCTTCGCTGCGCGTGCCGAGGCCCGCAGTGCGCGCTCGGGCACGCGCGGCATCCTGATCGGCGGTAGCGACGAATGGTGGGTGCAGCTCGGCGTGTTCGCCGACGCCGACAATGCCGAGGGGCTGCGTGAGAAGATGTCGGCCGAGGGGCGTGCGGCCGTCGTGCAAGGGCGCGTCGATCTGGGGCCCTTCGCCGGACGTGTGGCGGCCGAGCAGGTGCTGGTCGCGGTACGCAGTGCACTTGGGCGTCCGCTGGAGCAGGCCCGCGTCGTCGCGCCGTGACGAAGCGGCGAAACAACCGAGAGGAGTTCGCATGAAGATCGAAAGTCCGGTGCTCGGCGCGCTTGATATCGCCGAAGACAAACTCATCGAGTTTCCGAACGGCTTGTCCGGTTTCGAGGATCTGCGGCGTTTTGCGCTGCTGCACGACGAAGATGCCGGAACGCCCGGCCTGCACCTGCTGCTGGCCGTCGATTCGCCGGATCTCGTGTTCTCGGTCACCGAACCCGCCAACATCTCGGTGCATTTCGAGCTGTCCCTGACCGACGAGGAATCGGCGACGATCGGGCTGGACGACCCGGCGGGCGCGGTCGTGCTGGTGATCCTACGGCGCACCGAGGCCGATCCGGACAAACCCGAAACGGCCGGCCTCATGGCCAACTATATGGCGCCACTGGTGCTCAATTTGGTCACGCGCCGCGGCCTGCAGAAGGTCATGACGCGCGTCGACTGCGAAGTCACGTTGCGCTCGGTGTGAGCGGGGCTCAGAGCGCTCCGAGCCGCTTTTCGACGCGGCGCGCGAACACCGTCATCTCCTTCCCGGCTTGACGGTCGCCACGTTTTTCGGCCACCGCGATGCCCTCGCGCCAGGCCGCCAGCGCGCCCGCGTCGTCGCCGGCCTTCTCCAGTGCCTTGCCCAGTCCCTTCCAGGCCGCCGAGAGGGTCGCGTCGAAGCCCAGCGCGTCGCGGTAGTGATCCGCCGCGCGGGCCGCGTCCTCGTCCAGCCAGGCATTGCCCAGCGACATGCGCAGCAGCGCGCCGTCGCGTGGCCCGCCGACGAGCT
This sequence comes from Azoarcus sp., assembly GCA_013911595.1. Taxonomy (GTDB): domain Bacteria; phylum Pseudomonadota; class Gammaproteobacteria; order Burkholderiales; family Rhodocyclaceae; genus Pseudazoarcus. The sequence continues at coordinate 13,102 of JACESY010000072.1, read as the reverse complement.
TCTCCAGATTCTCGATCATCGGTTTCATGCAGCCTCCCGGTTTAGAATCACTCTGTTTGCATGCATTCGAAGAGGATACCGAACATGAGTCGCAGCATCGTTTCCACGCAGGCCGCACCGACCGCAATCGGCACCTACTCGCAGGCCGTGCGCGCCGGCAACACGGTCTACATGTCGGGCCAGATCGGTCTGGACCCGGACACCATGGAGCTGGTCGATGGCTTCGAGGCCCAGGCCGTGCGCGTGTTCGACAACCTCAAGGCGGTGGCCGAGGCCTCCGGCGGCTCGCTTGGCAAGGCCGTGCGCCTGACCATCTATCTGGTCGATCTGGACAACTTCGGCCAGGTCAACGAGATCATGTCGCGCTATTTCGACGAGCCCTATCCGGCGCGCGCCGCGGTCGGCGTCAAGTCGCTGCCGCGCGGCGCGCTGGTCGAGGCCGACGCCATCCTCGTGCTGGACTGAGCCGCCACCCGATTCGATGAGCGTGCGTCCGCCCGCTGCCGCCGCAAAATCCGGCGACGCGCTCGCCCGACGACTGGCCAAGCTCGACATCCACCGTCAGCAGGACCTGCTGCTGCACCTGCCGTTGCGCTACGAGGACGAGACGCGCATCAGCGCCATCCGCGACGCGCGCGAGGGCGAGCCGGTGCAGGTCGAGGGCGAGGTCGAATCCTGCGAGGTCGTTGCGCGCGGGCGTCGCCAGCTCGTCGCGCGCGTACGCGACGACACCGGCGTGCTGGTCGCGCGCTGGCTCAACTTTTACCCGTCGCAGCAGCGCCAGATGGCGCCGGGGCGGCGGGTGCGGCTGTTCGGCGAGCTGCGTCACGGTTTCTTCGGTGCCGAGATGGTGCACCCGCGCGTGCGCAACGTCGACGCCGGCGAGCCGCTGCCCGAGGCGCTCACGCCGGTCTATCCGACCACCGCGGGGCTGGCGCAATCGGCCCTGCGCAAGCTCGTTGGACGTGCACTCGACGCCCATGTAGAGGAAGAACTGCTGCCGCCGGAGGTGCTGCACGATCTGCGCCTGCCGACCTTTTCCGCCGCGCTCGACGCGCTGCACCGGCCCGGCCCGCAGATGTCCGTGGCTGCCCTCGAGGCGCACGAGCATCCGGCCTGGCGGCGCATTCACTTCGAGGAACTGCTGGTGCAGCAGATCTCGCTGCGCCGCGCCTACAACGCGCGCCGCGCCAAGCGCGCGCCTGCACTGAAACCCCGCAACGAACTGACCCGGCAACTCGTCGATGCCCTGCCGTTCGCGCTCACCGGCGCGCAGTGCCGCGCCGTGGCCGAGATCGCGCGCGATCTCGCCGTGCCGCATCCGATGCAGCGCCTGCTGCAGGGGGATGTCGGCAGCGGCAAGACCATCGTCGCCGCCTTGGCGATGATGCAGGCGCTCGAGAACGGTCATCAGGCCGCGCTGATGGCGCCCACCGAAATCCTCGCCGAACAGCACTGGCTCAAGCTCGACGCCTGGCTCGCGCCGCTCGGCCTGCGCGTCGAATGGTTGGCCGGCAGCCGCGCCAGGAAGGAGCGCGAGGCAGCGCAGGCCCGGCTGGCCTCGGGCGAGAGTTTGCTGGCGGTCGGTACACACGCGCTGATCGAAGACCCGGTGACGTTGCCGCGCCTGGGACTGGCCGTGGTCGATGAGCAGCACCGCTTCGGCGTGCGTCAGCGACTGGCCTTGCGCGAGAAGGCCGCCGGCGGCTTCAATCCGCACATGCTGATGATGTCGGCCACGCCGATTCCGCGCACGCTGGCGATGACGCACTACGCCGATCTCGACGTCTCCGTGCTCGATGAGTTGCCGCCCGGGCGCACGCCGGTGAGTACGCGCCTGGTCTCGGACGTACGTCGTGGCGAAGTCGTCGCACGCGTGGCCGCCGCCTGTGCCGACGGTCGCCAGGCCTACTGGGTGTGTCCTCTGATCGAGGAATCCGAGGCGCTGCAGCTGCAGACCGCGCAGGAGACGTTCGAGCGCCTCTCCGCCGAACTGCCCCAGCTGCGCGTAGGGCTGGTGCACGGCCGCCTCAAGAGCGCCGAGAAGTCCGCGACGATGGCCGCCTTCGCGGCCGGGGAAGTCGACCTGCTGGTGGCCACGACGGTCATCGAGGTCGGCGTCGACGTGCCCAACGCCAGCCTGATGGTGATCGAGCACGCCGAGCGCTTCGGCCTGGCGCAACTGCACCAGTTGCGTGGGCGCGTCGGGCGCGGCACGGCCGAATCGACCTGCGTGCTGCTCTTCGCAGCCGACCACCCGCTGTCGGACACGGCGCGCGCGCGGCTCAAGGTCATCTATGAACACACGGACGGTTTCGAGATCGCGCGCGAGGATCTGCGCATCCGCGGACCCGGCGAATTCGTCGGTGCGCGCCAGAGCGGCGTGCCCTTGCTGCGCCACGCGGATCTCGAGCGCGACGCTGATCTGGTCGAGCCCGCGCGCGCGCTGGCCGAGCGTCTGCTCGCCGATGCGCCGCAAGCCGCCGAGCGGCTGCTGCAGCGCTGGCTGGGGGCTCGCGAGGGTCTGTTACGGGCCTGACCCGAGTATCATGATGGGCTAATCCAATTGCGACCGTCGTGCCCGCGGCCGGCGGTCCCCGACACCGGAGGATGCATGCGTCGCCTGCTCGCGCTGGGAATCCTGTTGCTGGCCGTGGCCGGCTTCATCGCCTTGCGCGCGACGCGCCCCGAACCCCCGGCAGTCGAGGTGCGCGAGCGGGTCTGGCCGGTGGCCGTGGCGCAAGCCGTACCGCAGTCCGCGCGCCCCACGTTGACCCTCTACGGCCGTATCGAGGCACCCGACCGTGTGCGCGCGTCGGCGCCGGTGGCGGGCCGTATCCTGACGCTCGCGGTGCGCGACGGTGATTTCGTGGAGGCTGGCGCGGTGCTCGCGCAGCTTGATCCGCGAGACCTGCAACCGCGCGTCGAGCGCGCCCGCGCCGATCTCGAACGAGAAGTCCTGCGCGCCGAACATGACCGTCGCGCACTCGTCGACGAGCGTCGCCTGCTCGAACTGTCCAAGGCCAAGCTGGCGCGCTTCGAGCGGCTCACGCGCGAGAACTTCGGCTCGGCCGCCACCACCGACCAGGCGCGCGAGGACGTTGCCCGTGCGCGACTGGCCGTGAACCAGCGCGAACAGTCGCTGGCCGAACATCCGGCGCGCTTGGCCCAGGCTCGCACCGAGCTGGCCGAAGCCGAGCGCGATGTCGAGCGCGGCGAGATCACCGCGCCGTTTGCGGCCCGCATCGGCGTCGTCGAGGCCGCCGCCGGAGATCAGGTGCAGGCTGGCGCTACGCTGATGACCCTGTATCCATCGGATGATTTGTTCCTGCGTGCGCGTGTTCCTGCCCAGCGCGCGGCCGAACTGCGTGCGGCACTGGCCGCCGGCGAGACGCTGGTGGCCCATGCCGAGTATGGCGAGACGGGAATCGCGGCGCGCCTGGAACGCATCGCCGGCGAGGCCGACGCGCGCGGGGTCGAGGCGCTGCTGCGCGTCGAGGCCGGGCGCAGCGTGCCGGTCGGCGCCTTCGTCAGCGCCGAGATGGACCGGCCCGTCGTCAGTGAAGTGCTGTCCCTGCCGTTCTCCGCGCTGCACGGCGGGGATCGCATCTACCGCATCGAAGACGGCCGCCTGGCCGCGGTGCAGGTCGAACGCGTCGGCGAGCATCGCGTCGACGGTGAGCCGCGCGTGCTGCTGCGCGCGCCGTCGCTGCCGCCGGGCAGTACGGTGATGATCACGCACTTGCCCAACGCCATCGACGGCCTCGCGGTGGAGTCGCTGGAGCAATGAAGCAGCGCGGCGTGATTGCCCTGCTGCTGCAGCATCGCGTCGCGGCCAACGTGCTGATGCTGCTCGCCTTCCTCGTCGGCGTCGCCGGCGTGGTGCGCATGAACGTGCAGTTCTTCCCGAACTTCCAGCTCGATTTCGTCACGGTGCGCGTGGTGTGGTCGGGTGCAGCCGCCGAAGACGTCGAGATCGGCATCACGACGCCACTCGAAGAGCGCCTGAAGACCGTCGACGGCCTCAAGAAGATGACTTCGACCTCGGCGCAGGGGGTGTCGAGCATCACGCTGGAACTCAACGAGGGCACGGACCCGCTGCTCGCGCTCGACCAGGTGCGCCAGCGCGTCGACGAGTTCCGCAATCTGCCGCGCGACGCCGAAACCCCCGAAGTCGCGCGCGTGTCGCGCTACGAGCCGATCGCGCGCCTGCTCGTGCATGGCGATTCGGTCGAGGCGCTGCGCCCGTGGATACGCCGCTTCGAGACCGAGTTGCTGGCCGCCGGCATCGACCGCATCGACATCACCGGTCTGCCCGAGGAGCGCATCGCGATCGAGGTGCCCGCGGCCGCGCTGGAGACGCTCAACCTTTCGCTCATCGAGATCGGCGAGCGCGTCGCCGATCTCGCGCAGGACGTGCCGGCCGGTGTGGCCGGCGAACAGGACGGCGCGCGCGAGATCCGCGGTCTGGAACAGCGCCGCGCCGCGCGCGATTTCGAGAACCTGCCGGTGGTCAGCGACGAGGGCGGGCTGATCCGCCTGGGTGACATCGCGGGCATCGCGCGCGAAGCGCGCCCCGGGCAGCTCGCGCTCTCCGAGAATGGCGACGCGGCGGTCGAGATGATCCTGCAGCGTGCCGAGAACGGTCACTCGCTGCGTTCGGCCCAGGTGCTGCAGGACTGGCTTGCGCAGACCCTGCCCACCCTGCCGCCGAGCATTCAGGTCGAGACTTACGACACGCAGTGGGAGCTGATCCGCGACCGCATCAACCTGCTTGTCAAGAACGGCCTGGGCGGCCTGCTGCTGGTGGTCGGCGTCCTCTATCTGTTCCTGCCCGCGCGCATCGCGTTCTGGGTGATGGTGGGCATTCCCACCGCGTTTCTCGCCACGCTCGGGCTGATGCTGGTGTTCGGGGGCTCGATCAACATGATCAGCCTGTTCGCGCTGATCATGGCGCTGGGCATCATCGTCGACGACGCCATCGTCGTCTCCGAAGACGCCGACACCCATCGACGCATGGGCGAAGGGCCGGCGCAGGCGGCGCTGGGCGGGGCGCGGCGCATGTTCTGGCCGGTGGTGGCGGCATCGGTGACGACCATCGCCGCCTTCATGCCGCTGATGCTCGTCGGCGGCATCATCGGCAACATCCTGTTCGACATCCCGTTCGTGATGATCATGGTCATCACCGCGGCGCTGCTCGAGAGCTTCCTGATCCTGCCCGCGCATCTGAAGAGCGCGCTGCACGGCGAAGCCGCGCAACAGAGCTCGCGCCTGCGCCAGCGGCTGGACGCGATCTTCGACAACTTCCGCGAGCGCCGCTTCCGCCCGCTGGTCACGCATGCGCTGGCCTGGCGCGGCACCACCATCGCGATCACGCTGGCGACGATGATTCTCGCGGTCGGCGTGGTCGCCGGCGGGCGCATCGGCTTCGTGTTCTTCCCGACGCCGGAGAGCCAGGTGCTTTACGCCAACGCCGCCTTCGCGGCGGGCACGCCGCGCGAGCACACGGCCGCCTTTCTGAGTGAACTCGAAGCCGCCCTGCTCGAGGCCGAGCGCGATCTGGGTGGCGACATCGTGCAGACCGCGGTGTCGCGCCTGGGCGGGGCGATCGGCGCCGAAGGCGGGGGTTCGGCGCGTGGCGACCAGCTCGCGTCGATGATGGTCGAACTGGTTCCGTCCGAGCGGCGCGAGGTGCGCAACGAGGCATTCCTGCGCGCCTGGCGCGAGCGTGCCGGATCCTCGCCGGGCCTGGAGAACCTGACCCTGACCTCGCGCCAGTCCGGCCCGCCGGGGCGCGACCTGAATGTGCGCCTGACCGGCGACGACCCCGAGCGGCTCAAGAGCGCCGCGCTGTCGCTGGCTGAGAGCGCGCGCTCGATCGCGGGCGTCAGCGACGTCGAGGACGACATGCCCTACGGGCGCGAGCAGCTCGTCTATCGCCTCACGCCGGCGGCCGAGGCGCTGGGCCTGACCACCGAGAGCCTGGGGCGGCAGTTGCGTGCCGCCTTCGACGGGCATCTGGCGCAACTCGTGCAGGACGGACGCGAGGAACTCGAGGTGCGCGTGCTGCTGCCACGCGACGAGCGCGAGCGCCTCGACGTGTTCGAGCGGATCAATGTGCAGGTGCCCGGCCAGCAATTCGTGCCGTTGGGCGCGGTCGTGCGCTGGGAGTCGCGGCGCGGCTTCGAGGCGCTGCGCCACGCAGACGGGCGTCTCGCCGTCGAGGTCTCGGGTGAGGTTGACACCGAGCAGACCGGCGCCGACGCGATCCGTGCCGAGTTGCTGCGCGAGGTGTTGCCGCAACTGTCGCAACGTTACGGTGTGGACTACAGCTTCGAGGGACGTGCGGCCGATCAGCGCGAGACCATGGATGACATGCAGGCCGGCCTGATGCTGGGCTTGGGCCTGATCTACCTGACGCTGGTGTGGGCCTTCGCGTCGTGGAGCTGGCCGCTGGTGGTGATGGCGGCAATCCCGCTGGGGCTGGTCGGCGCGATCTTCGGCCACTGGGCGATGGGGCTGGACCTGACCATATTGTCGATGTTCGGCCTGTTCGCGCTGGCCGGCATCGTGGTCAACAACTCCATCATCCTGGTGAGCCTGTTCAAGGAATTGCGAGGCAAGGGCATGGCGCTCGACGACGCCCTGATCGGCGCCGCCTGCGGGCGGCTGCGTGCGGTCATGCTGACCTCGCTGACCACCATCGGCGGGCTCACGCCGTTGCTCTTCGAGACTTCGCTGCAGGCCCAGTTCCTGATCCCGATGGCGGCCTCGATCGCCTTCGGTCTGGGCTTTTCGGCTGCGCTCGTGCTGTTCTTCATCCCGGCCCTGCTGTCGGTGGTCGAGAGCTTCAAGGCCTGGCTCGCCGGCCAGCGCGAAGTGCGCGCAGCGTGAGCGCAGCGGGCGCATCGGGTACCATGAGCGCCGTTTCGATCGCGTATTCCCATGTCCTCTCGAACCCCGTCCGACCGGTGGCGTAGCCATCTTCTGCCGGCCCTGCTGCCGCGCGGGATGGACGGCTGGTTGCGCGATCCGGGGTCGCTGACGGCGCGCATTCGCGCACGTTGCGACACCTTCGCGGTGCGCGTGCTGCGCCAGCGCCTGGGCCGCGTTCTGGCCGACGAGGCCCCGCTGCTGGGACTCGCTCCGGGCGACTGGGCGTGGGTGCGCGAGGTGCTGCTGCTGGCCGATGGCGTGCCGGTGGTGTATGCGCGCTCGGTAATGCCGCGTGCTACGGTACGGGCCGGCTCGCGCCTGTTCGCGACCATCGGCTCGCGCCCGCTGGGTGCGGCGCTGTTCGCCAATCCGCGTGTCGAGCGCGGGCGTCTGGCCTGCGCGCGGCTGGATGCGCGCGACGCGCGTCATCGTGCGGCGGCCGCGGCGCTCGCATCACGGTCCCTGCCGCATGAGCTGTGGGGGCGACGTTCGGTGTTCCGCCTGCGCGGGCGTCGCCTGCTCGTCAGCGAAATCTTCCTCCCTGCCATTCTCGATCTGCCTGCATGACCGACAAGACTTTCCGCTTCTCCGAACGCCTTCCCCATTACCTGCGCCTGACGCGGCTGGATCGCCCGATCGGCATCCTGCTGCTGATGTGGCCGACGCTGTGGGGGCTGTGGATCGCCGCCGACGGCCTGCCGCCGCTGCACGTGCTGGCGATCTTCGTCGCCGGCACGGTGCTGATGCGCTCGGCCGGCTGCGCGATCAACGACTACGCCGACCGCAATATCGACGGCCATGTCGAGCGCACGCGCGCGCGCCCCATCGTGACCGGCGACGTGATGCCGGCCGAGGCGCTGATCGTTGCGGCCATCCTCGCGCTGGCGGCGCTGTTCCTGGTGCTGTTCCTAGATCCACTGGTGATCGCGCTGTCGATCCCGGCGGTGCTGATCGCGGCGATCTACCCGTTCACCAAGCGCGTGCTGGCGATTCCGCAGGCGTGGCTGGGCATCGCCTTCGGTTTCGGCATCCCGATGGGTTTCGCCGCGGTGCAGGGTGAGGTGCCCGGCGTGGCGTGGCTGATGGTGCTGGCCAACGTGTTCTGGGCGATGGCCTACGATACCGAATACGCCATGGTCGACCGCCCGGACGACCTGAAGATCGGCGTCAAGAGCGCGGCCATCACCTTCGGCCGCTACGACGTCTCGGCGGTGATGGGCTGCTACGCGGCGATGCTGGTGCTGATGGCGGTGGCCGGGGCGATTGTCGGCATGGGGCCGATGTTCTACGTGTTCGGCCTGGGTGGCGCGGCCGGGATCGCCTGGCACCACTACGGGCTGATCCGGGATCGCGAACGCGCCGAGTGCTTTCGCGCCTTCCTGCACAACAACTGGTGTGGCGCGACGATCTTCGCCGGCGTGGTACTCGATACGCTGCTAGGCTGAGCTTAGGCGCCGGCGCGAACAAACGCGCCGTGCGCCTGTCCACGCCGTGCGCGGACGTTTCCGCGTATCCCAAATGGAGGTCTGCATGAAGAAGACACTGCTCATCGCGCTCACCGCACTGTTCGCATCGGGCGCGGCCTTCGCCGCGCACTGCCCGGCCGACATGAAGAAGATCGACGAGGCGCTGTCCGCCAGCCCGCAGCTGACTGAGGCGCAGATGACCGAAGTGAAGTCGCTGCGCGCCAAGGGCGAGGAATTGCACAAGGCCGGCAAGCATGGCGAGTCGGTCGACACGCTGCATCAGGCCATGGTGATTCTCGGCATTGAGAAGAAGTAGGTAGCCGTTCGTTTCGCAACGCACAGGGGCCGCAAGGCCCCTGTGCGTTTCTGGTCGGCGAGCGGAGCGCTTATCATGCTGGCTCCGACGATACGGAAAACGCCCGATGCATTTCATGAACGCCCTCGCCGAGCGCTGGCAGCGAGCCGACAGCCTGCTGTGCGTCGGCCTCGACCCGGACCCGGCGCGTCTGCCGGCCCATTTGCGTGAGCGCCCAGACGCCATCCTCGCCTTCTGCCGCGAGATCGTCGACGCCACGGCCGACGCGGTGTGCTGCTTCAAGCCGCAGATCGCCTACTTCGCTGCCGCGCGCGCCGAGGACCAGCTCGAAGAGCTGATCCGCCACATCCACGAGCGCCATCCCTGTATCCCGGTGATCCTCGACGCCAAGCGCGGTGACATCGGCAGCACCGCCGCGCAGTACGCGCGCGAGGCCTTCCGGCGCTATGCGGCGGATGCCGTGACGGTCAATCCCTACATGGGGCGCGACTCCATCGAGCCGTATCTGGAGTATGCCGACCGCGGCGTGATCCTGCTGTGCCGCACCTCGAACGCTGGCGGCAGCGACCTGCAGTTTCTCGACGTCGGTGGCGAGAAACTCTACGAGCGGGTCGCGCGCCTGGCCGCGAACGAGTGGAATGCCAGCGGCAACCTCGGTCTGGTCGTTGGCGCGACCTTCCCCGACGAGATCGCGCGCGTGCGCCAGATCACCGGCGACATGCCGCTGCTGGTGCCGGGCATCGGCGCGCAGGGCGGTGACATCGCCGCCGTGCTCGCGGCCGGTCGCAGCCGCGACGGCACCGGCCTGATCATCAACTCCTCGCGCGCCATCCTGTACGCCAGCGATGGCGAAGACTTCGCGGCGGCCGCGCGCTTTTCCGCCCAGTCCACAAAAACGGCGATCAACCGCTGCCGATGAAATACGACGACCTGCGCGACTTCGTGTCCCGCCTCGAAGAAATGGGCGAACTCAAGCGCATCTCCGTGCCGGTGGACACCCATCTGGAAATGACCGAGATCGCCGACCGCGTGCTGCGCGCCGGCGGGCCGGCGCTGCTCTTCGAAAAGCCGGTGACACACGGCGTGCCGCAGGACATCCCGGTGCTCGCCAACCTGTTCGGCACGCCGCAGCGCGTGGCCTACGGCATGGGTGAGTCCGGTGACTGGAAGGAATCCCTGCGCGAGGTCGGGAAGCTGCTCGCCTTCCTCAAGGAGCCCGAGCCACCCAAGGGTTTCCGCGACGCCTGGGACAAGCTGCCGGTGTTCCGTCAGGTGCTCAACATGGCGCCCAAGGTCGTTCGCTCCGCGCCCTGCCAGCAGGTGGTGTGGGAAGGCGACGCCGTCGATCTGGCCAAACTCCCGATCCAGCATTGCTGGCCGGGGGATGCCGCGCCGCTGATCACCTGGGGGCTGGTGGTCACGCGCGGACCGGGCAAGAAGCGCCAGAATCTGGGCATCTACCGTCAGCAGGTCATCGGCAAAAATCGCGTGATCATGCGCTGGCTGGCGCACCGTGGCGGCGCGCTGGATTTCCGCGATCACCAGTTGGCTTACCCCGGCGAGCCCTTCCCGGTGGCGGTGGTGCTGGGCTGCGACCCGGCGACCATCCTCGGCGCGGTCACGCCGGTGCCGGATTCGCTGTCCGAATACCAGTTCGCGGGCCTCTTGCGCGGTTCCAAGACCGAACTGGTGAAGTGTATGGATTCGGACCTGCAGGTGCCGGCCTCCGCCGAGATCGTTCTGGAGGGCGTGATCCACCCCGGCGACATGGCGCCGGAAGGCCCGTATGGCGACCACACCGGCTACTACAACGAAGTCTCCGAGTTCCCGGTGTTCACGATCCAGCGCATCACGATGCGGAAAGCCCCGATCTACCATTCCACCTACACGGGCAAACCGCCCGACGAGCCGGCCATGCTGGGGCTGGCACTCAATGAGGTGTTCGTGCCGCTGCTGCAGCGCCAGTTCACCGAGATCACCGACTTCTACCTGCCGCCCGAGGGCTGCTCCTATCGGCTGGCCGTGGTCAGCATCCGCAAGCAGTACCCCGGCCACGCCAAGCGCGTGATGTTCGGCATCTGGAGCTTTTTGCGCCAGTTCATGTACACCAAGTTCATCATCGTCGTGGACGAGGACGTGAACATCCGGGACTGGAAAGAGGTGATCTGGGCCATGACCACGCGCGTGGACGCCACGCGTGACACTACGCTGGTCGACAACACCCCCATCGACTACCTCGATTTCGCCAGCCCGGTGGCGGGCCTGGGCAGCAAGATGGGCATCGACGCCACCAACAAGTGGCCCGGCGAGACCACCCGCGAATGGGGCACGCCCATCGTCATGGACGAGGCCGTGAAGGTGCGTGTGGACGAAATGTGGGACCAACTCGGACTGTGACGGAGACCAATCGATGAGCGAAGACCTGCAACCCCGCGGCCCCGGACCGGTGATGAATCTGGACAACCTGCGGCTGATCACCCATGTCGTCTACGGCCTGCACGCCTTCGCGCTGCTCACCGCGATCTTCGGCGCGGCGACGATTCTCGCCAGCTTCATCGGCACCCTGCCGTCGATCGCCGCCGTCATCCTCAACTACTACAAGCGCGCCTCCGCGCGCGGCACCTGGCTGGAGAGCCACTTTCGCTGGCAGATCCGCACCTTCTGGTTCGCGCTGCTGTGGTTCATCGTCGGATGGGCGCTGATCTTCACCGTCATCGGCTTCTTCATCGGCCTGGGTGTGCTCATCGTCGCCGGCCTGTGGGTCCTCTACCGCGTCGCCCGCGGCTGGTGGGTGCTCGGCCAGGGCGAGACCATGCCGATGCCGCCGCCGGTGGTCTAGGCTGGCCCGACTCCGAACGCGCGAACGCCGCCGCGCGACCCCCGAGCACCGTCTCGACGGTACTCGGTAGCGCTCACAGGCGGTGCTCCCTGGGTGTTGCGGGTGAGCTTCAGTCGGGCTGGGGCACGATCCTAAGATACGGCTTCGGGGCCTTCCAGCCTTGCGGGAATTTCGCCCTCGCATCCTCGTCGGATACGGCGGGCACGATGATGACATCGCCCCCTTGCTGCCAGTTCACCGGGGTCGCGACCTTGTGCCTGGCGGTAAGCTGCACCGAGTCGAGCAAGCGCAGTACTTCGTCGAAGTTTCGCCCGGTACTCATGGGGTAGGAAAGTGTGGCCTTGATCTTCTTGTCGGGGCCGACCACGAAGACGGAACGCACGGTCTGGTTGTCCATCGCGGTGCGCCCTTCGGACGTCTGTCCGGCGCTCTCGGGCAGCATGTCGTAGAGCTTGGCCACCTGCAGGTCGCCGTCGCCGATCATCGGGTAGTTCGGGGCATGGCCCTGAGTTTCCTCGATGTCCTTGGCCCATCGGTGATGATCGCTCACCGGGTCCACGCTGAGCCCGATGATCTTGCAGTTGCGCTTGTCGAACTCGGGCTTGAGCTTCGCCATGTAGCCCAGTTCGGTGGTGCATACCGGCGTGAAATCCTTGGGGTGGGAGAACAGGATGGCCCACCCGTCGCCGATCCAGTCATGAAAGTGGATCGTGCCCTGGGTGGTTTCTGCGGTGAAATCGGGCGCTTCGGCGCCGATGCGGATCGTCATCTCATACCTCCATTGCTTGCAGGAAACTTGGCCAGACGTGGGGACCGTCTTCGGCCATGTCGAATGGCGGCCAGGCGATTCTTCCTGCCCCGGGAACGCCTCGGCGGGTATGCGTATCCGCCCGGCTGGAAAGGCCTGAGTGCGGGCTCCCGTGACCTCGGCGGATCAGTCTGCTTGCGGAGAATGCGGGACGTCCAGCCCGAGCAGGTCGTCGGTGACCTCCATCATGAAAACAGGCCTGTTGTCGGGCGGAACTTCAGCGATGGCGTCCACGAACATCGCCCTAGCCTCTTTGTCATCGTAGATCATCTTCGCGTCGTAGGCGCGCTGCCAGGTCTCCCGATCCGGCCACTCGGCGATCGCCACGAAGCGTCCGTCCGCCTCCCTGTGCAGACGAGAGCCAAGGCCCCCGTAGATCCGCGCAATCTCGCGCGTGCCGCGACGCCACGCCTCGCGGAACTGCGCTTCCTTGCCGGGCTTGACTCGCCACCAATACACCACGACAAACATGCGACCTCCTTCCCGGCGTCCGCGGGGCCGGGATGCGTCCCCGCCGTCGGTCCCTGTCATGCTCGGCCTGAAGCGGCCCTATACACGAAGCAATCGTAGTGGTGAGATCACGGCAACACGCAGCCACGGGGTCCATTCTCGCGCGTTCGTCCGTATCGATTTACGTACGAAAAGGTGTACAGCTGTGTAGGTCCAATAAGCGAAGCGCATTGCGCCGGATGTTTCGGGCCAAATTGCCCGCTCACATTCCCGCCCCACCCCAAACC
>JACESY010000071.1 GCA_013911595.1 Azoarcus sp. | reverse complement strand
CGACATGGCCGATCTCGTGGGCGAGGATGGCGAGCAGCTCTTCGTCATCGCGCGCAAACTCCACCAGCTGGTCGGTGAACACGATGGTGCCGGCCGGCAGCGCCAGCGCGTTGGCACCGATCGAGTGCTTTGCGTCACGGAAGATCACGCGCAGCGGTTGCGTGTCGTCGTGGGCGTCGAGCATGGGGCGGAAGGTCGCCTGCAGACGAACGTGCTCGTCGGCTTCGAGCCGGCTTGGGTGAAGAAGCCCCCCGTCGAGCACGCGCAACGCGGTCTCCTCGGATTGCTCCATGACTGTCGCCGGCAGCGTGAATGCGACGTGTCGCGCCGCAGCCGGAATGCCCCAGTGGATCAACGCGGCCACGGTTGCGACGGTGACCAGCAGCGCCAGCGCGACCATGCGCCAGCGCGACTCGAGCGCGTACGCCAGGCCCGAGGGGCTGCGCGCGGGTGCGAGCAGCCGCTCGAGCGCGTCGTTGTCCTCGGTGGTGAAGCAGGCGCCGTCGGGAAAGCGGAGCGTGCGTGGCGTGGAGCCGACGCGCGAGGGAATCTGCAGTTTGTTCAGCGGCACGGCGCCGGTCAGTGCCGTGCCGTCGAGGGCGAGCACACGCGCGTGTTCGCCTTCGACCTGCAGACGGGCCGGCTGCAGCCGCGTGCTGTCGCCATGGCCGAAGCTGCCGACCACCGCCATCAGAGTCCGATCTCCACGTCGAACAGGTCGCCAATCTCGGCACCGGTGGCCGTCTGATCCTGCTGGCGGGCAGCGACGAAGGCATCGAGATTGCCGTCGGCGACGACGCGCGTGTGCTCGGCCGCGTAGCGCGCGGTGCGCACCCGCGCCCACGGGTAGAACAGACCCAGCGTCAGAACCATCAGCAGCGTGTTGGTGAACACCAGCTTCGCGTAGGAGAGCGCGTCGTAATCGGCTTCGAACAGATGGCCGTCCAGGCGCGCATGGTTGAAGCGCCAGTTGGTCATCCACGCCCCGAACAGCGCGAAGGCCATCAGATAGCCCGCAAGGAGTACCAGCCAGGACAGTGGGGGGAGGGCGAATCCGACGATTGTCGACAGGGCCACACCGGCAATCATCACGCCGCCGGCGGCGCCGAAGATGATGTAGACGCGCTTGACCGGCCCGTCGAAGGCGAAGCGCGAGGTGCCGAAACGTCCGTTGCCGATCGCGTAGCGCGCCTGTTGCGCGAACGCGTATGGCATCAGGATGCCGAGGCTGAGCACGCCGAACAGTGGCCACATCAGCCAGGCCTTGTAGGCGTCGCCGAGGCTGCCGTCGAAGCCGAAACGCACGCCACGCCAGGCGCTGTTGTGATTTCGGAAGGCCAGGCCCTGACGGACGATCCACGGCAGGGCGAGCATGAACAGCGCGAACGTGGCGAAACCGAGCAGCGGCGAGAACTGGTCGGAAAAGGTGTAGAGCAGCAACAGCACAAACGCGATCGCGCGTCCCTTGAGAAGGCGGATCGGGTCCGCCAGATACTCGAAGGTGGAGCCGTCGAGTCGGGTGTTGCCGTAGAAGTAGCGCATCGTGCGCACCTTGGCCCACGCCGAGTAGATGCCCAGCGTGACGATGCTGAGCAGGATATTGACGATCCAGATGCGGAAGAACTCTGCGCCCTCGCCGCGGAATTCGAACGCGACCACGCGGGCTTCGCCTTCGTCAGCGCCATCGTGTGTGACCGCGGGCGCACCGAAGCCGGGCTCGCGCCGACCGTCTCTCGGGATCATCGGGCGCAACGGCCGTTCGGCATCGAGCCGAAGCTTGACCGCCATGCCGATCGAATTGAGGCGGGCGCAGTAGCGCAGCGCATCGTCCTCGGACAGGCCGTGGCGCAGCACGACGTCGCGCCCGCTGAAGACCTTGCCCTCCTGCTCCGGGCTCAAGCCCAGCACAGCGACCACTCGTTGTCGCACGGCGGTCGCGTCGAAGCCTTCGCGGAAGCCGCCCTCGTAGGTGAGACTGTAGGTCGATTGCGACATGCTGGCCTCCGCAGCGCTGCGTCACGTCAGGTGCCGGACCATCCGGTCGGGCAATCGCGAAGAATGATAGCAGCATCGACGCATGAAGGAGTTGTCCTTCATTGCATTGTCATGCACGCTGTGCGGAAAACTCTTTTGTCATGTTTGCGCAGCGGAGGATCCGATGTCGCTGGCCATCGTCCACACCCGGGCCTTGTGCGGCCTGGAGGCACTGCCGGTGACCGTCGAGGTGCACCTGGCCAACGGCCTGCCGGCCTTCAATCTGGTTGGCTTGCCCGATGTCGAGGTGCGCGAGGCGCGTGATCGCGTGCGCGCGGCGCTGGCCGTCGCGCAGTTCGAATTCCCGCAGCGGCGAATCACGGTCAATCTCGCGCCGGCCGATCTGCCCAAGGAGGGCGGCGCCTTCGATCTGCCGATTGCGCTGGGGATTCTCGCCGCGTCCGGGCAGATCCACGTCGAGGCGCTCGACGGGCATGAATTCGTCGGGGAGCTGTCACTCGACGCGCGTCTGCGACCGGTGCGCGGGGCGCTGGCCATCGCCCTGGCCGCATCTGCCGACGCCCACAGCCTGGTGGTGCCCACCGGCAACGCCGACGAAGCGGCGCTCGCGCGCGCCGCCTGCGTACTGCCGGCCAATGGTCTGCTCGAAGTGTGCGCGCATCTCGAGGCCCGATCCGAGATCCTGCCCCACGCGCGTCGCGAGGTGGCCGCGCCGGACGGCACGATGCCCGACCTGGTCGACGTCAAGGGGCAGGTGCGCGCGCGTCGCGCGCTCGAGGTGGCCGCCGCCGGCGCGCATTCCGTGCTGCTGTTCGGCCCGCCCGGGACCGGCAAGTCCATGCTCGCCCAGCGCCTGCCCGGCCTGTTGCCGCCGATGAGCGAGGACGAAGCGGTCGCCAGCGCGGCCGTGCAGTCCATCGAGGGCGGCTTCGACCCGGCCTGCTGGCATCGTCGCCCGTTTCGCGCGCCGCATCACTCGGCTTCGGCGCCGGCGCTGGTGGGCGGGGGCAGCGTGCCGCGTCCGGGCGAGATCAGCCTGGCCCATCACGGCGTGCTGTTTCTCGACGAATTGCCCGAGTTCGACCGGCGCGTTCTCGAAGCCCTGCGCGAACCGCTCGAGACCGGCCGCATCACCGTCTCGCGTGCCGGTCGGCGCGCCGAGTTCCCTGCACGATTTCAACTGGTCGCGGCAATGAATCCCTGCCCCTGTGGATACTTTGGTGCGCCGGGCGGCCGCTGCCGGTGTACGCCCGAGCGTATTGCGCGCTACCTGGGCAAGCTGTCGGGGCCGCTGCTCGACCGTATCGATCTGGTGGTCGAGGTGCCCGCGCTGGAAGCGAGCGAACTGGCCACGGCCGCACCAGGCGAGACCAGCGCGGCCGTGGCCGCGCGCGTGCTTGAGGCGCGCGCTCGCCAGAGTGCCCGGCAGTCCTGCGTCAACGCCGTACTCGCTCCGCGGGCGATCGAACGCCACTGCGCACCCGACGCGGCCGCACGCAAGTTGCTCGAAGACGCCGCCGCCGGGCTGGGGCTGTCTGCGCGTGGCTATCACCGCTTGCTCAAGGTCGCGCGCAGCATCGCCGATCTGGCCGGGCAGGAGCGCGTGGGCGTGGCCCATGTTGCCGAGGCGGTGGCCTACCGGCGCGCGCTGGACGTGCGCCGTCGCGCCTGAACGGCGCTATCGCGGTGGCGACGCGGACGGTATCCTGTAGCGGCTCGCCGGCGCCCGGCCGTGCGAACCCCGGAAGCCTGAATGCCTGCTACTCATCCCTGGATCGCAGCGCTGCTCGCAGCACTCGCGGCGATCGGTCCGTTCTCGATCGACACCTACCTGCCGGCCTTTCCGGAAATGGCCGCGGATCTGGGCGCCACGCGTATCGAGGTGCAGCAGACGCTCACCGCCTACATGGTGACCTTCGCCGTGATGGCGCTGTGGCACGGGGCGCTGTCCGACCGCTTCGGGCGTCGCAACGTGATCCTGGTGGCAACCTCGCTGTTTGGCGTCGCCTCGTTGCTGTGCGCGTTTGCGACCTCCATCGAATGGCTGTGGGCCGGGCGCGCATTGCAGGGCATGAGTGCCGGCGCCGGCATGGTCGTGGGCCGCGCGGTGATTCGCGACATCTTCGATGGCGCGCGTGCGCAGAAGCTGATGTCGCGCGTGATGATGATCTTCGGCATCGCACCGGCCGTCGCGCCGATGGTTGGCGGCGTCTTATTGCTGGCCTTCGGCTGGCGCTCGATCTTCGTGTTCCTCGCACTCTTTGCCGGCGCGCTGGTGTGGATGAGCGCTCGCCTCCTGCCCGAGACCCTGCCGCCGGAGCAGCGTCAGTCACTGCATCCGGCGGGCCTGGTGCGCGCCTACCGCGAGGTGCTCTCGAGCCTGCCCTTCCTGTTGCTGATCGCGGCCGTCGCGCTCAATTTCAACGGATTTTTCCTGTACGTGCTCTCGGCGCCGGTGTTCGTCATCGAACATCTTGGGCTAGGGCCGGGCAGTTTCGCGTGGCTGTTCGTGCCCGCGGTCGTGGGCATGATGGGTGGTTCCTGGCTGTCCGGACACGTGGCCGGGCAATGGAGCGGCCGGCGTACCGTCGTGACCGCCTTCGTCGTGATGTTTGCGGCGGTGAGTTTCAACGTCGCGCACGCAGCCGCCTTCGCGCCGTCGCTGCCGTGGTCGGTGTTGCCGGTGGGAATCTATACTTTTGGCATGGCGCTGGCGATGCCCACACTCACGCTGTATGCGCTCGACCTGTTTCCGGCACGTCGCGGGCTTGCATCGAGCTGTCAGAGCTTTGCGCAGGTGGGCCTCAACGCGCTCACGGCCGGCCTGTTCGCGCCGCTGCTGTGGGGGTCGCCGCTCACGCTGGGCGCGGGTGCGAGCGTGTTCGTCGCATTGGGGCTGCTGTGTTTCGTGGCGTGGGGAAGCCGGGAGCGCAAGGCGTAGGCGTAGGGCGCAATAACCGAAGGGCATTGCGCCGCATAGAGCATTCATACGGCGGATTACGCTACGGCTAATCCGCCCTACGATCCTGCGGTGCTTCGCTGTGTAGGAGAGTCGAGCGGGGAATGAGCGAGTCTCTACACGCTTTTCTCACGACGCTCGACTCAGAGCCTCAGCACTGCTCCCACGGCAGGCCGTCGTGGCGCCAGCCATTCACCGTGCCGCGGTGGTGCTTGTCGTCGAGTTCGCCTTCGAAGCCGTAGAGGACGTTGAAGACGTTCTTGAAGCCCGCCTCGGCGAGGGCCTCGCCGGCGCTCACCGAACGGCTGCCGCTGCGGCAGATCAGCACCACCGGGCGCTCCGTGCCGTGGCCGGCGAGCTTGCGGATCTCGCCGACGAAATGCGGGTTCACGTCCCAGTCCGGGCCGTCGTTCCACGACACGTGGATGGCGCCGGTGGGATGCCCGACGAACAGGTATTCGATCTCGCTGCGCACGTCGATCAGCAGCGCCTCGGGGTTGCTCTGCAGGAAGCTGTGCGCCTCTTTCGGCGTGAAATGGTTCATCGCGTATGCCTCTGCTCAAGGACCGGCATATTAGCGTATTTGGACACGCTTTCGGACCCCGCAGCGCTTACGCCCCGACGCGCGCCAGCCGCAGCATGCGCGATCCGCGATCGATCAGCACCGTCAGCAGCACCATCATCAGCAGATACGTCGAGGCCCGCTCGAAGCGGAACCACTCGAAGTTGAACGAGAATTCGAAGCCCAGCCCGCCGACGCCGATCAAGCCCAGCACGACGGCCGCGCGAACGTTCGATTCGAATTGGAAGAAGATATAGGTCATCCAGTCGCGCCAGGCCATCGGCGCCGCCACCGTGCCCCACAGCACCAGTGGCGACGCGCCGACCGGCTCGAAGCGACGATGCGGCAGGTTGTCCACGGCCTCGCCAAACACGCGCGCGAGCACGCCCAGGGTGTGCACGGCGATGGCCAGCGTGCCGGCGACCAGACCCGGGCCGAAGAAGGCGATGAACAGGAAGGCCCAAGTCACTTCGGGCACGCCGCGCGAGACCATCGCCAGCGCGCGGGCCGCGACCAGCCGGGCGGCGCGGCCTGCGCGGCGCAGTACGCCCGGCGTCTCGCCGGTGAAGCGCGGTGCATGCCACTGAAAGCTGGCCGAATGCCAGTGGTTGATCGCGATCGCCGCGGCCGTGCCGAGCAGCGTGCCGACGGTTGCGATCGCCAGCGGGATGCTGGCCGATTCGACCACGCGCAGCACGAATGCGACATCGAGCTGTGGCGAGAGCAGGCGCTCGAAAAAGCCCAGACGAGCCCACGCTTCGCCGGTGACAAACTCCCCCAGCGGCGCCAGATGGTTGCGCGCAGCGCCGTCGTCATCGCGATTGCCCCAACCCATGAACCACACGGACCAGGCCACCGTGGCGCCGACAAAGGCGGCTGCCCACCACGGCGCGCGCGGCGCTCGACCCGCTCGCGCGGACCCGGCGGCCGTCCATGTGGCCGATGGTACGGCGCGGTTCGGGTCGCCGCGCAACTGGCGGCGGATGTGGTTGGCGGCCAGATCCGCGGTCAGCGTCAGCAGCAGCGTGAACAGGATCAGCGTGCCGACCTTGTCCCAGGCGCCGAAGCGGATCTGATACCAGATCTCCGCACCCAGGCCGCCGCCGCCGACCGCGCCGATCACCGCCGCGTTGCGGATCGCGCATTCGGCGCGCATCAACGTGAAGGAGAGCACGTTGCGCGAGGCCAGCGGACGGATGCCGTACAGGAAGGTGGCAATGCGTCCGGCCCCGAGCGCCCGGACCTGCGCGTAGCGGGTCTCCTCGACGCCGTCCCACAGCTCGCTGTAGACGCGGGCGAGGATGCCGGTGATGTTGAGGGCGAGTGCCAGCGCGCCGGTGAGCGGACCGAGCCCGATCATCGCCACCAGGATGATGGCCCACACGAAGTCGGGCACCGCGCGCAGCACGTCCTGCACCAGCCGGCAGGCCGCGCACAGCAGTGCGCGCGGCGAGCGCAGCGGAAAATGCCGCCAGGCACCGCGCGCGTATTCCTCGCCGACGCACACTGCGCGGCTCGCGCCCATCGCCAGCGGATAGGCGGCGGCGACCGCGAGCGAGGTGCCGAGAATCGCTGCCGCGAGTGTCTGCAATGTCAGTTCCCAGGCGCGGGCCAGGAATTCTCGCGACAAATCGGGCGAGGCGAGCGCCACCAGCCATTCGCCGATGCGCGCGGCCGCTGCGGCGCGACGCTCCGGGTCGGTCAGCGCCGCGAAGTCCCATTCGGCTCCCGCGAGTGCTGCGCCAAGGGTGAGCAGCACCGCGAGGATGGCGACGAAGTGTCCCCACGGTCGCCGGCTCAGCGCGAGGGGCGAAGGCGTGTTCATGCCGGCAGCGCGAGCTCGTCCAGATGCAGCGCGCGATATTCGGCGCCATACAGTTCGCGCAGCAAGGCGCGGTCGAGCGTCTCCGGCGTACCGCTCCAGAACAGGTGTCCGTCCTTGAGCGCGATGACGCGGTCGAAATGGCCCGGCAGCAGATCCAGCGTATGCAGGTTCACCAGCAGGGTCGCACCGTCTTGCATGGCGAGTTGCCCGAGCAGTTCGATGATTTCGCGCCCCAGGCGCAGGTCGAGCGCGCTGACCGGTTCGTCGGCCAGCACCAGCTTCGGCTGCTGCACGATCAGGCGCGCCACCGCGATGCGTTGCTGTTGGCCGCCGGAGAGCTCATCGGGCAGGGACCACAGCCGGTCCGCCAGTTCCACGCGTGCGAGCGCAGCCAGTGCGCGATCGACCTGCTGCGGCCACAGCAGCGAGAGCAGCGCGCGCGGCAACCACCAGTGACCGAGCCGGCCCATCAGCACGTTGTGCACCACGCGCAGTTGCGGGATCAGGTTGTCCTGCTGCTGCAGGAAGCCGAGTTCGCGGCGCATGGCGTCGAGCGCGCCGCCGGTGAGGTGGCGAGTGTCGCGCCCCAGCGTGACGACCTCGCCGCCGGCCGGCTTGACCAGCCCCGCGATGAGGCGAAACAGCGTGGTCTTGCCGGCACCGGAAGGGCCGATCACGGCCACGCGTTCGCCCGGCGCGATGTCGATCGAGACCCGGTCGAGTACGGTCCTGCCGGCGTAGGCGACAGAAGCGCCCGCGACGTGTACGGGGTTCGGAAGATCGGAGGTCATGGTGACGTGTCCGGAGGGTTTGGGTCTCGCAGCCTCGTAGGGCGCAATAACCGAAGGGCATTGCGCCGCATTGGGTACCCATACGGCGGATTACGCTTCGCTAATCCGCCCTACGAGGGCTTGCCTGACCTGCGAGATGAGCAGTCAGCCGCCGATGTCGATGCCCGACTGCAGCAGATCCACGTAGCCCTGCCATTCGGAGATGTCGGCCTCGATGAACTTGCCGGCCTTCAGATACTCGAGCACCTTCTTGCCGTTGTCGTCGCTCTCGCCCAGCGTGAGCAGCGCGGTGCGCAGCTCAGCGATCAGGTTTTCGCCCAGATCGGCGCGCGCGGTCAGCGCGTAGTTGGTGTACTCGGGCGTGGTGTAGATGACCGGCGCGCGCGCCTTGAGCTCATCCGAGCCCTTGTCCCAGCTCGCGTAGTTGAGGGCACCGACCTGGTGCGTGCCGTCGCTGACCATGCGCATGGTGACGTCGTGACTGCCCGAGTAGGCGACGGTGCGGAATACCTTCTCCGGCGCGACGCCCGCCTCTTCCTGGAAGAAGCTGCGCGGCATCAGGTGGCCCGACGTGCTGCTCTTGCTGCCGAAGGTGAAGCTCCAGTCACGGCCCTCGGCGGCCTTCGCCAGTTCGCCCAGATCGGCGACCTCAGACACGCCGGTGGACGGGTTGGCGATGAAGTAGCTGACGAAGCCCTTGTCGATGTCGCGACAACCCAGCACCGTGAGTTCGTCGCCCATGACGATGCGCGCCTGCGCCACGGTCACTGCGCCCAGCCATGCGATGTGCGCGCGTCCGGTGGCCAGCGCCGTGACGCTGGCCGCGTAGTTTTCGACGTGCATGTACTCGACCGGAATGCCGACGCGTTCGCCCAGGTACTTCGCCAGCGCGCCGAAGTTCTCGCGCATGCGATCGGCGTCGCCGTCGTCGGGGATGGCGGTGATGATCAGCTTTTCGGGGCGTTCGGCGGCGGTGACAGTGCCGGTGAACAGGGCTGCCGAGGTCGCCAGGGCGGCAATGGACAGCAGAAAACCTCTGCGCGAGGCAGATCGTTGGAACATGTGAATCTCCCGTTTTCATGGACCGGCATCGGGGCCGGGCCAGCCACCCCGGTGCGGGCTGCGCCGGGGTTTAATCGGGTGCGCGCATGCGCGCACCGGTGCATCGTGGCGGTCGCTGCCGCCGCCGGGCGGCCGATACGCAGATCGGCCGGCATGCCCGGAGTGCGCGCTTTGGCGCGCACGGGCGTGCATCTTGCCGCCGTCCTGCCTCCGGGGCAAGCGACGTCCGGGTGCCGCGGTATCATGAACGGCTCCGGCGCATGCAGCGCCGCGCGATTTCCCGGAGCATCACGATGAGCAAGCCGCCGCTATCCGACCTGCGCAAGAACTACGGCAAGCACAGCCTCGAGGACCATGCGGTGCCGGACGACCCTTTCGACCAGTTCGAGGCTTGGCTGGCCGACGCGTTGCGCCAGGACGTGCCTGAACCCAATGCGATGACCGTGGCCACGGTCGGCGCCAACGGCCGCCCGTCCACGCGCATCGTGCTGATCAAGGGCTTCGATCGGGACGGCGTCGTCTGGTACACCAACTACAACAGCCGCAAGGGCCGCGAGCTGGCGGCCAACCCCTTTGCGGCCCTGCAGTTTCACTGGGTTGAACTGGAACGCGTTGTACGGATCGAAGGCACTGTGGAGAAAGTGTCCGAGGAGGAATCGGATGCCTACTTCGCCAGCCGCCCGCTCACGCACCGCATCGGCGCGTGGGCGTCGAACCAGAGCGAGGAGATCGCCGATCGTGGCGTGATCGTCGCGCGCGCGGCCGAATACGGGCTCAAGTTCGGCCTGCGTCCGCCGCGTCCCTCGCACTGGGGCGGCTACCGGTTGAAGCCGGACTACTGGGAGTTCTGGCAGGGCCGTTCGTCGCGGCTGCACGACCGCTTCGCCTACGTCCTCGGGGACGACGGCCGGTGGATTCGCAGCCGGCTTGCGCCCTGAAGCCTGATGAGAACCGGTCCGCAGGGCGGGCCAAGCGAGGGTGGCAATGAATGCGAAAATTGTTGGCTGGTTCCTGACGCTCCTGGCCGTGGCCCTGCTCTCCGGGTGCGCGAGCCTGCGCACCGAATTCGCGACCGCGAACGAGTTGGTGTCGGCGCGTGGCGAGCCCACGCGCATCTGGGACAACCCCGACGGCACGCGCACCTACGAATATTCCACTCAGCCCAATGGCTCGAGTACCTGGATGTACACCATCGACGCCAACGGCAGCATCATCGAGCAGCACGACGCGCTGTCGCCCAAGAACCGTGCGCGCGTCGAGCGCGGCATGAGCAAGGAGGAAGTCTCGCGCCTGCTCGGCGAACACGATTCAGTGCAGATATTCCGGCGCATGAACGAGGAAGTGTGGGACTGGAGAATCCCGACAGACCATGGCTTTGCGGGCACCTACTTCAACGTGCACTTCATCGATGACGTCGTCGAGCGAACCAGCGTCACGCAGATCCACTTCAGCAACGGTGGTGGCGATCATTCCAGCTGGTTCGGCTTCGGCCACCCGTTCGGCTGGGGTTTCGGCATGGGCTATCACTATCCGCGCTACTACGGCGGCTACGGTCATCCATGGGGCTGGTCGCCATGGTATGGCTGGTAAGCCCTTGTTTTGCGTGCCTGAGCGAGTAACGGTAAACTCGCGGGTTCGCTGAGGAGCGCTGCGACCCGCCACCGGGCCAGGCTCAGCAATCGAACAACGGCGCTCGCAAATCCCTTGCCGGATTTGTCGCGCCGTTTCCTTTTGCCGCGCACCTTCCGGCTCACGACACGCCAAGGTATACGCATGCAGCCCGACCGCACTGAAGAACTCGTCGCCCTGATGTCCGAGCGCATCCTCGTGCTCGACGGCGGCACGGGCACGATGATCCAGCAGTACGCGCTCTCGGAGCGCGAGTACCGCGGCGAGGGCGTCACCGAGCGTTTCATGGCGCACCCGCGCGATCTCAAGGGCGACAACGACCTGCTGGTGATCACCCGCCCCGAGGTCATCGTCGAGATTCATCGCGGCTATCTCGATGCCGGCGCCGACATTATCGAGACCAACACCTTCAACGCCACGCGCGTGTCGCAGGCCGAGTACGGGCTGGAAGACGTCGCCTGGGAAATCAACGTCGAGGGCGCGCGTATCGCGCGCGAGCTGTGCGACGAGTACACCGCCAAGGACCCGGCCAAGCCGCGCTTCGTCGCTGGTGTGTTGGGGCCGACCTCGCGCACGCTGTCGATCTCGCCCGACGTCAACGACCCGGGTTTTCGCAACATCAGCTTCGAGGCGCTGCTCGCCGATTACTACGACTCGGCCAGGGCGCTGATGGAGGGTGGCTCGGACCTGATCCTGATCGAGACGGTGTTCGACACGCTCAACGCCAAGGTCGCGGTGTTTGCGCTCGAGCAGCTCTTCCACGACATCGGCCGGCGCCTGCCGGTGATGATCTCCGGCACCATTACCGACGCTTCGGGGCGCACGCTCTCGGGGCAGACGGCCGAGGCCTTCTGGAATTCGCTCGCGCACGCGCGGCCGCTGTCGTTTGGCCTCAACTGCGCGCTGGGCGCCAAGGAATTGCGCCAGCACGTCGAGGAACTCTCGCACCTGTGCGACACGCATGTGTCTGCCCACCCCAACGCCGGCCTGCCCAACCCGCTCTCGCCCACCGGCTATGACGAAACGCCGGAGGAACTGGCCGGCGCGATCCGCGAATGGGCCGAATCCGGCCTGCTCAACATCGTCGGTGGCTGTTGCGGCACCACGCCAGAGCACATCGCCGCAGTCGCCCAGGCCGTTGAAGGCCTGGCGCCGAGAAAGATTCCGCAGATCGAGAAGAAGGCCCGGCTGTCGGGCCTGGAGCCGTTCAACATCGGCGCGGACTCGCTGTTCGTGAACATCGGCGAGCGCACCAACGTCACCGGCTCGCGCGCCTTCGCACGCATGATCCTCGAAGACCGCTTCGACGATGCGCTGGCCGTTGCGCGCCAGCAGGTCGAGAACGGCGCGCAGGTCATCGACATCAACATGGACGAGGCCATGCTCGATTCCAAGGCCGCGATGGAGCGCTTTCTCAAGCTCATCGCGTCCGAGCCGGACATCTCGCGCGTGCCCATCATGATCGACTCGTCCAAGTGGGAGGTGATCGAGGCCGGGCTCAAGTGCATCCAGGGCAAGGGCATCGTCAACTCCATCTCGATGAAGGAGGGCGAGGAGGAATTCCTGCGTCAGGCGCGTCTGTGCCGCTACTACGGTGCGGCCGTCATCGTCATGGCCTTCGACGAGAAGGGCCAGGCCGATACCTACCAGCGCAAGACCGAGATCTGCGAGCGTGCCTATAAGCTGCTCACCAGCGTCGGCTTCCCGCCCGAAGACATCATCTTCGACCCCAACATCTTCGCCATCGCCACCGGCATCGAGGAACACGACAACTACGCCGTGGACTTCATCGAGGCTGTGGCGTGGATCAAGCAGAAGCTGCCCCACGCCAAGACCAGTGGCGGCGTGTCCAACGTGTCTTTCAGCTTCCGCGGCAACGACGCCGTGCGCGAGGCCATCCACACCGTGTTCCTGTATCACGCGGTCAAGGCCGGGCTGACCATGGGCATCGTCAACGCCGGCCAGCTGGGCGTGTACGACGATCTCGACCCGGTACTGCGCGAGAAGGTCGAAGACGTGGTGCTCAACCGCCACCCCGGCGCCGGCGAGGCGCTGGTCGATCTGGCGCAGTCGGTCAAGGGCAAGGCCAGGGAATCCGGCCCGGATCTGACCTGGCGCGAGATGGACGTCGAACAGCGCCTGTCGCATGCGCTGGTCAAGGGCATCACCGAATTCGTCGTCGAAGACACCGAGGAAGTGCGCGCGAAGTACGAGGCCGAAGGCAAGCCGCCGCTGACCGTCATCGAAGGCCCGCTGATGGACGGCATGAGCGTGGTCGGCGACCTGTTCGGCGCGGGCAAGATGTTCCTGCCGCAGGTGGTCAAATCCGCCCGCGTCATGAAGACCGCGGTGGCGCATCTGATCCCCTACATCGAGGCCGAGAAGCTGCGCACCGGCGCGACCAACAAGGGCCGCGTCATCATGGCCACCGTCAAGGGCGACGTGCACGACATCGGCAAGAACATCGTCGGCGTGGTGCTCGGCTGCAATGGCTACGAAGTCATCGACCTGGGCGTGATGGTGCCGTGCGAGAAGATCCTCGCTGCCGCACGCGAGAACGAAGCGCAGGTGATCGGCCTGTCCGGCCTCATCACGCCGTCACTCGAAGAGATGAGCCACGTCGCGGCCGAGATGAAGCGCCAGGGCTTTGACCTGCCGCTGCTCATCGGTGGCGCCACCACCAGCCGCGCCCACACCGCGATCAAGATCGCGCCGCACTACGACCATCCGGTGATCTATGTGCCTGACGCCTCGCGCGCGGTCGGCGTGGTCACCTCCATGCTGTCCGAAGGCCAGAAGACCGCCTACGCCGCGCAGATCTCCGCCGACTACGAGCGGATCCGCGAACAGCACGCCGCCAAGAAGGGCGTGACGCTGGTCAAGCTCGAAGAGGCGCGCGCCAACCGCTACCGCTGGGACAGCGTCGCAGGCTATGTGCCGCCGGTGCCGCAGACCCTGGGCGTGCACGCCGTCGACGTGCCGCTGGCCGAACTCGTGCCCTACATCGACTGGGCCCCGTTCTTCCAGACCTGGGATCTGGCCGGCAGCTACCCCAAGATCCTCGAAGACGAAGTCGTCGGCGAGACTGCGCGCGGCGTGTTCCGCGACGGTCAGGCCATGCTCGAGCGCGTGGTGCGCGAAAACCTCGTCCAGGCCCGCGCCGTGTTCGGCCTGTTCCCGGCCAACACCGTCGGCCATGACGACATCGAAATCTACGAGACGGAGGCCCGCGACAAACCGCTGATGACCTGGCGCGGCCTGCGCCAGCAGCACGAACGCCCCTCCGGCAAGCCCCACTGGTGCCTGGCCGACTTCGTCGCCGACAAGGATTCCTGCGTGCCTGACTACATCGGTGCCTTCGCCTGTACCGCCGGCATCGGCATCGAACCGCACGTGGAAAAATACGAGGCCGAGCACGACGACTACCAGGCCATCATGCTCAAGTCCGTCGCCGACCGCCTGGCCGAAGCCTGCGCCGAATGGCTGCACGCCCAGGTCCGCCGCAAGCACTGGGCCTACGCCGCCGACGAGACGCTCGACAACGACGCCCTCATCAAGGA
>JACESY010000070.1 GCA_013911595.1 Azoarcus sp. | reverse complement strand
GACCGTCACCTCGACTCCAGCACCCGCCCAGCGCCCGCCCGTTGCAGCCGACCTATGACCGGCGGGTGCTGGGCGGGTGCAGGCGGGCGATCACGCCGAGCTGCTCCCACGACATTTGCATGGGCTGCTTGAAGACCACGCGCAGCACGCCCTCGGTGCATGGCGGCACGGTCAGCGAACCGCTGTACAGAAAGTGCGAGCGATCACCGGGAATCAAGTTTGAAAGATCGACCGTGCGCTGAGGCGCGTACTGGCCGCCGCGCTCGAGCGGCAGGCTGGCGAGCCACTCAGCGAGTACCGGATGATCATCGTTGCCGGCCTCGAACTGCACCGACACCACGGCCATGCGTCCGTCGGGCGCACGATGATGCAGGTCCACCGACAGGTCATGGATGCGACCGTCCACGCGCGCTTCGCCCGGACGGTGCACCTCGATGTAGACCAGTTCGTAGCGTTCGCCGCGCAGCGTCGCACCCAGGCCCTCGCCCGCATGGATGCGCAGCAGCCGCCCGGTGTCGATCACGCGAAAATAGCTCGGTCGGTAATCGAACTGCGGCGCCTCGAGATTGACGGCAAGGGCGGAGTGCAGGTCGATCGGCGACTGGCGCCGGCCGTCGCGGCAGTCCGTCCAGTCCGGGCGTAGCCGCCCCCACATCTCGGGTCCGGTCAGGTCCTCGTAGCTCCATTCTATCGGCGGATGACGCGGTGCCAGCGGATCCGGCGTTGCCGGCCTGGACACGGTACGCGTCGCCGATGCCTCGCCGCGGGGCTCGGAGCCCAGCCGCGCCGGCCCGGAGGCCGGCGCGCTACGCTCGAGGCCAGGGTCCGGCTTTGTCGGTTGCGGCGCGGTCTCCTCGCGCGCCTGTTCTTCGGCCGCACGTGCCGTACGCTCGGCCTCCAGCGCGAGTTCCATCAGATCGGCCGTGCTCGGCGGTCGGCACACCTCGCGCCACAAGCGGTCATCGACACCACCTGGTGCGACCTGACGCGGCGTCTGATCGGCGATTTCTTCCTCGCGCACGATGATGTTGCGTGCGTCCAGATAGCGGCGACGCACCGGGATGAAGCTGCGGTTGCGGCAGTCGTAGCGGTTGAGCGCATGTACGGCGACGTAGCCGAGCCGCTCGGCCTCCTCGTCGCCGAGCAGCATGCGTGCCCAGGCCACGCGCGTACCGGCATCGGACTGGATGATCGCGTCACGATCGATCTGCACCTGACGCGCGTTGTCGCGCGCGACCGTAACCCAGCCCTCGGCGACAACGGGGTCGGCGAACAGCGAGAAGACAACGATTGCTGGGGCGACAAGGCGCGAGACAAGGGGCATTGAAGTGCCTGCTGGTGATCCGGTATCCGACACTACAACGGCCCCGGCCGCAAGTTTCTTTAGCCCCGGCCCGACGATACAATGCGCGCGCGCCTCAGCGCACGCAACGCCCGCAAGGCGACGTGCCGGCATCCGAAGAATTGGCGCGACGCGCCCCGCCCGGCAACTCCATGACTCTCGCCCTCGACGCCTTTCTCGTTTCCACCGGCATCGTCGCCTTGGCCGAAATCGGCGACAAGACACAGTTGCTGGCCTTCATGCTGGCCGCACGCTATCGCCGCACCGGACCGATCGTGTGCGGCATCCTGGTGGCGACCATTGCCAACCATGCCTTCGCCGGCGCACTCGGCACCTGGCTCACGCAGGTACTGGGGCCCGACCTGCTGCGCTGGGTGCTGGGTCTGGGCTTTCTCGCAATGGCCGTGTGGATTCTCATCCCCGACAAGCTCGATGCCGATGAGGTACAGGTCAAGAACGGCATGGGCGTGTTCGCCACCACCACGGTCGCCTTCTTCCTGGCGGAGATGGGCGACAAGACGCAGGTCGCCACGGTGGCGCTGGCCGCACAGTACGAAGCCTTCGTGGCGGTGGTGCTGGGCACCACGCTGGGCATGATGATCGCCAACGTGCCGGCAGTACTCGTCGGCGACCGCCTGGCCAACCGCATGCCGGTGCGGCTGGTGCACGCGATCGCCGCCGTACTGTTCGCCGTGCTCGGCATCGTCGCGCTGAGCGGTGTCTGGCAAGGTTAGCGCGGGAACCACGCCCCGCCAGGCACAGGGTTTGGTGCGAAATCTTGATCTGTGTGGTTGCCAGTACCGGGAGTGCTGGGATACTCTTCGCACCTTCGTTGGGGGTGCCCGCAATCGCTTGAGCGGGCTGAGATAATACCCTTGGAACCTGAACCGGTTAGCACCGGCGTAGGAAAACGCGCAATGAACGCCTGTCTCACTCCGCTCCGCGGCATGCCCGCCCCGCCCCCTTGTTCGACAGGGGGCCCGCAATGACCCGCATCATTCCGAACGTTGTCAGCATCGCCGGGGTCGATCCGTCCGGCGGCGCCGGGGTACTGGCCGACCTCAAGGCATTCTCCGCACTCGGAGCCTATGGCTGCGGCGTCATTGCCGCACTCACCGCGCAGAACACGCAGGCAGTGACCGGCGTACATACGCCACCGATCGACTTTCTCAAGCTGCAGATAGACACCCTGTTTGCCGACGTCGAGATCCACGCCGTCAAGCTCGGCATGCTCGGCACGGCCGACATCGTGCGCACCGTGGCCGACCGGCTGGAGCACTTCAAGGCGCCGTTCGTGGTGTGCGACCCGGTGATGGTGGCCAAGAGCGGCGATCACCTGCTGGCACGCGAGGCCGTTGCCATGCTGCGTGAGGCACTGCTGCCGCAGAGCTTCATGATCACCCCGAATCTGCCCGAAGCCGGCGTGCTGCTCGAATGCAGCGAACCCGACTCGGTGAAGGCCATGTATCGCGCGGCAGAGCGCCTGCGCGAACTGCTGCCGACCACCTCCCAGCGTTGGGTGCTACTGAAGGGCGGCCACCTGCCCGGCGGCGAGCTGATGGACCTGCTGTTCGACGGCGACCGCATGATCGAACTGCCGACACAGCGCATCGAAACCAAGAACACCCACGGCACGGGCTGCACCCTGTCCTCCGCAATCGCGGCCCTGCTGCCTCAGTCCGCCGGGGGCCTCGCCCCGGTCGAAACCGCGGTACGCAGCGCACGCGACTACCTGCTGCGCGCCATTGCCGCATCCGGCCAGCTCTCCGTCGGCAGCGGCAATGGCCCGGTACACCACTTCCACGCACTGTGGCGCTGACGCGCCGCTGATCGCTGGCTGGCGGCCATCCCCGGCCGCCTCGTCCGGGTGTACTGATGCACAAGCACATGTGCGCGCGCATTCCGCCCGGCTCCTCGTCGCCATTCGCATGGCATACAACGCTGCAGGAGACGTTCATGAACGCCAATGAGAAATTCATCGCCGCCAACGCCCACGTGGACGAGGCCGCGGTCGCACCACTGCCCAATTCGCGCAAGATCTACGTCGAAGGTTCGCGCCCGGACATCCGCGTGCCAATGCGCGAGATCACCCAGAGCGACACCTCGGAATCCATGGGCTTCGAGCGCAACCCGCCGGTCTTCGTGTATGACTGTTCGGGTCCCTACACCGACCCGAATGCCAAGATCGACGTGCGCTCCGGCCTGCCGGCACTGCGTCAGGCCTGGATTGATGAACGCGGCGACACCGAGCAGCTGGCGGACCTGTCGTCGGAATTCGGCCGCATGCGTGCCGCCGACAAGTCGCTGGATGAATTGCGCTTCCCCGACCTGCACCGCCACCCGCTGCGCGCCAGGGCCGGCAAGAACGTCACGCAGATGCACTATGCACGCCAGGGCATCATCACGCCGGAGATGGAGTTCATCGCCATCCGCGAGAACCTCAACCGCGAGAAATACACCGAGTCGCTGCGCGCGGCCGGCCCCAAGGGCCAGAAGATGGCCGACATGATGCTGCGCCAACACCCCGGCCAGAGCTACGGCGCCAGCCTGCCGCAGACCATCACGCCGGAATTCGTGCGTGACGAGGTCGCCCGCGGCCGCGCCATCATCCCGGCCAACATCAACCACCCCGAATCCGAGCCGATGATCATCGGCCGCAACTTCCTCGTGAAGATCAACGGCAACATCGGCAACTCGGCCGTGACCTCGTCGATCTCCGAGGAAGTCGACAAGATGACCTGGGGCATCCGCTGGGGCTCGGACACCATCATGGATCTGTCCACCGGCAAGAACATCCACGAAACGCGCGAGTGGATCATCCGCAACAGCCCGGTGCCGATCGGCACGGTGCCGATCTACCAGGCGCTGGAAAAGGTCGACGGCAAGGCCGAGGAACTGACCTGGGAGATCTTCAAGGACACCCTCATCGAGCAGGCCGAACAGGGTGTGGACTACTTCACCATCCACGCCGGCGTGCTGCTGCGCTACGTGCCGATGACGGCCAACCGGCTCACCGGCATCGTCTCGCGCGGCGGCTCGATCATGGCCAAATGGTGTCTGGCGCACCACAAGGAGAGCTTCCTCTACACGCACTTCGAGGACATTTGCGAGATCATGAAGGCCTACGACGTGAGCTTCTCGCTCGGCGACGGCCTGCGCCCCGGCTCGATCTACGACGCCAACGACGAGGCCCAGCTGGGTGAGCTCAAGACCCTGGGCGAACTGACCCAGATCGCGTGGAAGCACGATTGCCAGGTCATGATCGAAGGCCCGGGCCACGTGCCGATGCAGCTCATCAAGGAGAACATGGACCTGCAGCTCGACTGGTGCAAGGAAGCGCCGTTCTACACGCTGGGCCCGCTGACCACCGACATCGCCCCGGGCTACGACCACATCACCTCGGGCATCGGCGCCGCGCAGATCGGCTGGTACGGCACGGCCATGCTGTGCTACGTGACGCCGAAAGAGCACCTCGGCCTGCCCAACAAGGATGATGTCAAGGACGGCATCATCACCTACAAGCTCGCCGCCCACGCCGCCGACCTGGCCAAGGGCCATCCGGGCGCGCAGATTCGCGACAACGCACTGTCCAAGGCGCGCTTCGAGTTCCGCTGGGAAGACCAGTTCAACCTCGGCCTCGATCCGGACCGCGCGCGCGAGTTTCACGACGAGACCCTGCCCAAGGACTCGGCCAAGGTCGCCCACTTCTGCTCCATGTGTGGCCCGCACTTCTGCTCGATGAAGATCACGCAGGACGTGCGCGAATACGCCGCGCAGCAGAACATGGACGAACAGGCCGCGCTCGCCAAGGGCATGGAAGAGAAGTCCATCGAGTTCGTGAAGACCGGCGCCAAGGTCTATCACAACATCTGATCGACGCACCTTGCCGATGAACGACGGGCCGCCTTCGGGCGGCCCGTTTTTTTGCTTGGTGTCGCAAGCAAAGGCCGTTTGGATGGCGCACATCGTGCGCCTGCAACCTTATTCCAGCGGCAACACGGCGCCGCGCGCATGCCTCGAGCAGCCCCCCCTCGAAGCGTCGGATTCCGCTACACTCGGATGCCATATTCGACGGACTCCGACCGATGGCCCCGACAGCCGCCCGACCCATCCCGAACGACGGGGCCCTCTGACCCATGCACGGGCCGATCCTGACCGCGCTTCTCTACAATGCAGCCCTGCTGCTGGCGATGGTGCTGGTATTCGAACTGGCCACCAGCCGCTACCGGCTCGACGCCAGCCGCGGCACACAGGTGCTGACCGGCGGCGTGCTCGGCCTGATCGCGATCGGCGTGATGATGGCCCCGTTCGATTTCGCGCCCGGCATCGTGTTCGACACGCGCTCGGTGATCCTGGCCATGTCCGGGCTGTTCTTCGGCGCGCTGCCGACCATCGTCGCTGCCGCGATCGCCGCGACCTACCGCTTCGCGCTCGGCGGCGGTGGTGCCTGGACCGGGGTATTCGTGATCGTCGCCTCCGGCCTGATCGGCTACCTGTGGCGCGCGCGCCGCGCAGGCTCTCTGGCCGACATGCGCGGGCGCGAGTTCTACGCGCTCGGGCTGGCCGTACATGCAGTAATGATCGCGCTGATGATGACACTGCCGGCCGGCGTCGGCGCCGGCGTGATCGCCGCGATCGGAGCGCCCGTGATGATCGTGCATCCGCTCGCCACGGCGGCGCTCGGCATACTGCTGGCCAATCGCCTGCGACGCGATCGCAGCGAACGCGAACTGGAAAGAAGCGAGGCGCTTTACCGTTCGCTCGTCGACAGCCTGCCGCAGAATATTTTCCGCTACGACCGCGAGGGCCGTCTCACCTTCGCCAACCGCGTGTTCCAGCAGACCATCGGCCGCAGCGAGGCGGAATTGATAGGCATCAGCGTGTACTCGCTCGCGCCGCCCGATCTGGCCCAGCACTACCGTTCCATCGACGCCGAAGTGCTCGCCTCGGGCGAGCCGGTGTCGCTGACCGGCTCGCATCCGTCCACCCGCACCGGCGAACTGGTGCACGTTGAAATCGTCAAGTCGGCCATCCGCGCACCGGACGGCACGATCGAGGGCATCCAGTGCGCGGTCACCGACGTCACCGAGCGGCGTCAGGCCGAGGCACGCGTGCATCGGCTGGCCTATTACGACACGCTCACCGGCCTGCCCAACCGCAGTCTGCTGATGGACCGCCTTGCTCAGAACCTCGCCGCTCAACGACGCGCACCGGCGATCGAGGCGCTGATATTGCTCAACATTGACCGCTTCAAGATCGTCAACGACGCGCGCGGCTATCGCGTCGGCGACGCGCTGCTCAAGGCTTTCGCCGAACGCCTGCAGGATCTGCTGCGCACCGGCGACACGCTCGCGCGCATGACCGGCGACGAGTTCGCGATCCTGCTGCCGGACGTCAGCGGCAAGGCCGACCGCGCCAGCCGCCGCGCCCTGAGCGTTGGCGAGAAGATCCATGCCGAACTGCGGCGCCCGCTGCTCATCGAGGGCGAGGACTTCTCCGTGACGGTCAGCATCGGCATCACGCTCTTCCCCGACGACAGCGGCGACGACTCTCCCGAAGCCGTACTGCGGCGCGCCGACACGGCATTGCACCGGGCCAAGGCCGGTGCGGAACAGACTGCCTTCTTCGACACCGTCATGGGCGAATCGGCGACCCAGAGCTTCCGCGTCGAGCGCGACTTGCGCCATGCGCTCGCCCACGATGAGCTGTGCCTGCACCTGCAGTCGCTGATCCACCCGGAACGCGGTCCGATCGGAGCCGAGGTGCTGGTGCGCTGGAAGCATCCGGTCTTCGGCCTGCTCTACCCCAATGCCTTCGTCCCGATCGCCGAGGAATCCAGCCTGATCGTTGAACTCGGCTCCTGGGTGCTAAACGAAGCCTGTGCGCTGATCGCCATCGAGGCCCGCTCCGGACGCGAACTGCGTCTTTCGATCAACATCAGTCCGCGTCAATTCCGCCAGCGCGATTTCGTCGTGCAGTTCAAGGCCCTGCTCGCTGAATCCGGCGCCGATCCGCACCGGCTCACGCTGGAGATCACCGAGAGCCTGTTCCTGCACGAGATCGACGAGATCGCCGCGCGCATGAACGAACTGGCCGCGCTGGGCGTGCGCTTCTCGATCGACGATTTCGGCACGGGCTATTCGTCGTTGGCCTACCTCAAGCGCTTGCCGATCCACGAGCTGAAGATCGACAAGAGCTTCATCCAGGACGCACCCGACGACCCCAACGACGCCGCGCTGGTCGAGACCATCCTGTCGGTCGCGCGCCACCTGCAGCTTGACGTCGTCGCCGAAGGGGTCGAGACCGAGGAACAGGCGGCCTTCCTGTCGCGCCGCGCGAGCGTCGTGCATCAAGGCTATCTGTACGGCCGGCCGGAACCGGCCGAGCGCTGGCTCGGACGCTGGCGGCAGAACTGATCAGGCCGGCAGCAGTGGCCAGAAAAACGGGATGAGCAAGGTTGCCAGCGCCCACACGGCGAGGTTCATGGGAACCCCGAGCCGCGCGAAGTCGGTGAAGCGGTAGTTGCCGGCGTTATAGACCAGGGTGTTGGTCTGGTAGCCGATCGGCGTGGCAAAGCTGGCGCTGGCGGCGAACATCACCCCGACCACGAAGGGGCGTGGATCGACGCCGAGTTGCTGGGCCACGCCGATGACCACCGGCGTGAGCAGCACCGCCACCGCGTTGTTGCTGATGAATTCGGTCATCACCGACGCGAGCAGGATCACCAGTGCCAGCATCGCCCACGGGGACAGATCGCTGCCGACCGCAACCAGCGCGGTCGCGAGCAGGTCCGCCAGCCCCGAATCGCGCATCGCGATCGACAGCGCGAGCATGCCGTAGATGAGCACGATGATGGGCCATTCGATGGCCTTGTAGGCTTCCTCCGAGCGGATACAGCCGGTCGCCACGACGATCACCGCGCCGATCAGCGCCAGGCCCTCGATCGGCATCACGTCGAAGGCGGCCAGCCCCATCACGCCCGCGATCGTTGCCAGCGCGATCGGCGCCTTGGCGTGACGGTTCGACGGCGGGCGCGTCTCGGTGATCGCGATCAGGTCGCCGTTGTCGCAGAAGCGCCGAATCTGCGCCGGCGTGCCCTCGACCAGCAACACGTCGCCGAACTGCAGCTGGAACTCGTCGCCGATGTCCTCGATCGAGGCATCCTTGCGATGCACGGCGATCACGTGGATGCCGTAGCGCGCAGCCAGATCCAGATCGCGAATGGGACGCTGTGCGTAGCGCGAGGTCGGCCCGACGATGGTCTCCACCATCACCGCGCCGCTACGCCGCAGCGTCTCGAGGTCATGCGTGCCTCCGGCCGAACGCGACAAGCCGGCCATGCGCAGATCCATCATGCTCTCGCTGCGACTGTGCACCACCAGCCGGTCGCCGGACACCAGCCGTGTGTCGGGCGATGGCGCGCAATACTCGTCTTCGCCGCGCAACAGCGTCAGCACCTTGATCGTGCCATTGGCGACGCCCGCCTCGCGCAGCGTGCGTCCGACCAGCCGCGAAGCCTGCGGCACGAACAGCTCGGTCATGAACAGGCGCTCGCCACTCGCGCCGAACTGGTGGCTGAGACGGTCGCGCTCGGGCAGCAGGCGTGGCGCCAACCAGTACATCAGCGCACAGCCGAGCAGCGCGATGAGCACCGCCGGGGCGCTGATCTCGAACATGTGGAACGGCTCCAGCCCCAGCTCGCGCGCGACGCCATCGACGAGGATGTTGGTCGAAGTACCCACCATGGTGGTCATGCCACCGAGAATGGTTGCGTACGACAGCGGGATCAGCAGCCGCGAGGCCGCGACTCCTTGACGCGCGCTGATCGCGATCACGGCCGGAATCATCACCATCACCACCGGAGTGTTGTTGATGAACGGCGACACCAAAACGCCCACGCCCAGCATCGCGAGCAGCAGACGCCGCTCCGAGCCGTCCGCCATCGTCGCCAGCCACTCGCCCAGGCGGTCCACGCAGCCGGTGCGGGCAAGCGCGCCGCTGATCACGAACAAACAGGCGATGGTTACCGGCGCGCTGTTGCCGAACACCGACAGCACCTGGGCCGGTGCGAGCAGGCCGGTGGCCAGCAGCAAGGCCACCGCGCTCATCACGGCAACATCTGGCTTGAGCCATTCGCGCACGAAACATGCAAACAGCGCGGCCAGGACGAGGCCGACGACAACAGGCTGTACAGGTTCGGGAATCATCACACGCCCGCACGCGGGGGAAGGGACACGGCGCGAAGCTACACGAGCGCGCTCAGAACCGGAAAGAATGAAATCTTCGTTCTATATTCTCAACGGCATTTCGCGCAGGATGCACTTCGCGACCTGCCCGGTCGATGCGACAATCGCGAGCATCGCCCGCCACCTTCGCGCACATGACCACCGACGCCCCCGCCCCACTCGCCGCCATCGTGTACACCCCGGAAGATCCGGTCGAGGAGCTGATGCTCGAGGTCGCGCACGCGCTCGCCGAGCGTGGCGTGCGCCTTGGCGGCGTGCTGCAGCACGACATTGGCATGAGCATCGACGATCCGTGCGCGATGGAGCTGGAGAACCTCGCCAATGGCGAGCGCTTTTCACTGTCGCAGGAGCTGGGGCGCGGCTCCGAGGCCTGCCGCCTGGATCCGGCCTCGCTGGCGCGCGCCGCGGTCGAGATCCGCCGCGCAGTCGAAGGCGGCGCGCAGCTCATCTGCGTCAACAAGTTCGGCGCCCAGGAAGCGCTGGGCACCGGACTGCGCGAGGAAATCGGCCTCGCCGTAGCCGCCGGCATTCCGCTGCTCACCGCAGTCGGCCGACGCTTTCTGCCGGAGTGGGATGAGTTCTCCGGCGGCTTCGGCGAATTGCTGCCCCCGGAGCGCGACGCGGTGCTCGACTGGTGCCTGCGCGTGAGTGCGTCGTGACGCAGGCCGACGCGCGATGATCCTCTATCTGCACGGCTTTCGCTCCGCGCCCGCCTCGCACAAGGCGCAGGTACTCGCGCGTCGCATGCACGAACGCGGGCTCGGCGAGGCCTTCTGGTGCGAGCAGTTACCCCACGTACCTTCGGAGGCCGTAGCGCTGATCGAGCGCGCCATCGGGCAGGCACGCGAGCGTTTTCCCGAACGCACACCGACGCTGGTGGGCAGTTCGCTGGGCGGCTTCTACGCGACACACCTGGCCGAACACCACGACCTGTCCGCAGTGCTGGTCAATCCGGCGGTGGTGGCGCCGATCTCGCTCGAACAGTGGATCGGCGAACTGGACAATTTCTATACCGGCGAGCGCTTCATGTTCACGCATGAGCATGTCGCGCAGCTGCGCACCCTGGATGTCGCGACGATCACGCGACCCGAGTGCTACTGGCTGCTGGCCGAGCAGGGCGACGAGGTGCTCGACTACCGCGATGCCGTCGAGAAGTACCGGGGCGCACGCCAGAGCGTGCTCGAAGGCGGCAATCACGGCTTCTCGCGCTGGGACGCCTACCTCGACGACATCATCGACTTCGCCGTACCGGTCGAACGGTAAACGAAGGACGGCCTGCGCCATGGCGCAGGCCGTCGTAATCGTCGGAACTCCGACGAATCAGCTCTTGTGGGCGGACTCGACCGCTTGCGCGTCGGCTGCCGAGGTCGGGCGCACCTCGTCCTCGTCATCCCCCACGGCAGGCTTGCCCTGCTCCTGCCCGGCGCTGTCTTCCGCCTCGGCAGCCGACCCAGCACCGGCCGCAGGCGCTTGCTCGGGCTCTGCGTCGACGGCGGGCGGCTCTTGCCCATTGCCGGTTGGGCCATGGGCCTCGGCTGGCGACACACGCTCCTCGTCGACTTCGGGCGAGGCGTCGGCCGCAGCCCGCGCGTCCTCGTCGGCATCCGCCTGCAACTGCGTGGCCTCGGCCTCGTCGCGCGCGGCATCGTCCGCGTCCTGAGCCGGCGTTTCTACGTCCTCGCGCGTGCTGCGCCAATCGTCGTCTTCACGCGCGGCCTCATGCCGCGGCCCGTCGATCAACAAGGTCGCGACGCGCTCGCGGAAGAGATCTCGATCCGAGCCGTCGGACAGCTTCGCGTAACCCTCGGACAGGTGTTCGAAGAGCGCCTTGTATGAGCCGGCCATCGACACGAACAGCGAAGCGGTTTGATCGAAGTGCGCGTCGACTTCGCGCTTGTAGACGGCCAGTTCGCGGTCCTTGCCCTGGAGATCGGCTTCGAGTTCCTTGAGTTTCTGCTTTGCGCCGTTTCCGTTGGTGCGGCCGAACAAGAACCCGATCAGGGCTGCGGCCACGACGGCGACGATGACGAATGCCCACATGGCTTGTCCTGTCATGCCTATCCTCGTTTCTGTGTGATGGTTGCGGGAGCGCAGTGCGCCGGCTTCATTCGACCTTGATGTAGGCGAAGCCCTCACGCTGCTGCAGTTCGGCGATTCGGACCACCCCGGAATTGACCCGTTCCACGCCGTCGTAGAGTTTGTCCGCGTCCAGTCCGATCTGGGTGCGCGTGATGTCGCACACCTCGAGCTTCACCCCCTGCACGGTGTGCAGCGCCTTGAGACGGCTGGCGTTGTTCTCGCGCCGCTCGGCCATCTCGGCGTCCTCCTCGAAGGGCGTGCCCTTGAGCGCATCATCGGTCACGAAGCGGATGCCATGCGCGACGAAGACGATGCGCACATCGTAGTCGACCAGCTCATTCTGGTATTGCGTGACCATGTTGTTGATGCTCGTGAGCATCGCGCTGAAACGCCGGGGATCGGCGAAATCCGCGTGGTACACGACCTTGGGTACGGTCTCGGCGCGGACAGGCTGCACCGCAAGCAGCGCCGACAGCATCAGGGTGGCGAGTACCACGGCAAACAGACGCCCGGACGCGCGGGCAGGGTAAACGGAATGCATGATTTTTCTCCGGAGGGTCGGCGCCCGTACGGGGTGCGCAAAGGCATTTCCGGCGGCGCAAACGTGCTTCAGTATACGCGCAATGCCGGCATGGCGCAGGCACCCGGGCCAGGCCGGCGACCCTGCTAAACTAGCACGCTCATTTCCACATGGCGGCATGATGTTTGTCCTGTTCGAAGAAAGCGGCAGTTTCAAGACCGGCTCGGTCCTGACCGACAACGACGCGAGCCTGCAGGTCGAGACCTCGACCGGCAAGCGCGTCAAGCTCAAGAAGGCACAGATCCTGATGCGTTTCGACACGCCTGCCGCAGGCGAGCTGCTCGAGCGCGCCGAGCCCGAGGCCGAGGCACTGGACACCGACTTCCTGTGGGAGGTGTGTGGAGAGGACGAGTTCGCCTTCGAGGACTTCGCGGCCGAATACCACGGCCACACGCCCGACGCCGTCGAGGCCACGGCGGTGCTGCTGCGCCTGCATTCGGCGCCCATCCATTTCCATCGCAAGGGGCGCGGGCGCTTCCGCAAGGCGCCGCCCGACATCCTGCAGGCGGCGCTGGCCGGGCTGGAAAAGAAACGCCAGCAGGCCGAACAGATCGAGCGCATGCGCGCCGATCTGGTCGACGGAAAACTGCCGGGCGAACTTGAGGGCATGGTCGAACAAGTGCTCTACCGTCCCGATCGCAACCGGCCCGAGGTCAAGGCGCTCGAGGCCGCCTGCGTCGACGCAGGCCTGTCCGCGCCGCGCCTGCTGCTCAAGTGCGGCGCGCTGCGCTCAAGCTACGACTACCACTACAACCGCTTCCTGTTCGAGCACTTCCCGGAAGGCCCCGGCTTTCCGAAGTTCGAGCCGCCCACCGAACCTGACGAGTTGCCCCTGGCCGCGGTTGCGGCCTTCTCGATCGACGACGCAACCACCACCGAAATCGACGACGCCTTCTCGGTGACGCCACGCGAGGGCGGCGGATGGCGCATCGGCATCCATATCGCCGCGCCGGGACTAGGCTTCGCACGCGGCTCGACGCTCGAGGCAATCGCGCGCCAACGCCTGTCCACCGTCTACATGCCCGGCAACAAGATCACGATGCTGCCCGACGAGATGGTCGAGCGCTTCACGCTCGGCGCCGGGCGCGAGTGCCCGGCCGTTTCGCTGTATCTGGATCTGACCTCGGCGCTCGCGATCACCGGCTTCGAGACGCGCGTCGAGCGCATCCCGGTTGCTGCCAACCTTCGCCACCACGACATCGAACCGCTGTTCAACGACGCCGTGCTGCACGGACAGGACGACGGCCCGGACTACCCCTACCGACGCGAGCTGAAGCTGCTTTGGGAACTGGCCACCGTGCTTGAGGCGGGTCGCGGCAAGGTCTCGGCCAACCAGGACCAGGTCGACTACAGCTTCTATGTGGACTGGACGCGCGACACGGCCGACGGCCCCGGCTACGTCACGATCACCGACCGCAAGCGTGGTTCTCCGCTCGACAAGCTGGTGGCCGAACTGATGATCCATGCCAACTCGACCTGGGGAAAGCAGCTCGACGAGGCCGGCGTACCGGGGCTGTACCGGGTGCAGAACGGCGGCAAGGTGCGCATGAGCACCAAGGCCGAGCCGCACGACGCGCTCGGCGTGGACTGCTACGCCTGGTCCAGCTCACCGCTGCGCCGCTACGTGGATCTGGTCAACCAGTGGCAGCTCGTCGCCGCCGTACGCGGCGAAACACCGCCTTTCGCGCCGCGCTCGACCGACCTGATGGCGGCCATGCGCGACTTCGAGCTGACTTACGCGGCCTACAACGAATTCCAGCGCGGCATGGAGCGTTACTGGTGCCTGCGCTGGCTGCGCCAGCGCACCGAGCGCGAGATCACCGCGCGCGTGCTGCGCGACAACGTGGTGCGCATCGACCACACGCCGCTGGTCACGAAGGTCGCGTCAATGCCGCTGCAGATGCCGGGCGCGCGCGTACGCCTGGCCATCGAGGGCAGCGACCTGATCGATCTGGACCTGAACGCGCGCCATCTCGAAACCCTGTCCGAGCCGGAGCAGTCCGGCGAGGCTGTTTTCGAGAGCCATTGATCGACACACATGAGGGCATCGGCGCACGCCTCCCTGCTCGCAGCCGCCCGCAAGGGCCTGCGCGACGGCACGATCAGCCTGCCGATGCCCTTTGCCATCGTCGCCTCGCTGCTGGTGCACGCCGTGGTGTTGTCGCTTACCTTCTCCGGTGCGCAGCCGACGCCCAACATCGAAGATCGCAACCTCGAGGTCGTGCTGGTGAACGCGCGGCGCGAGCGCGCGCCGGAGCAGGCCGATGTGCTTGCCCAGGCCAATCTGGACGGTGGCGGCCCAGTCTCCGAGCAAGCACTCA
>JACESY010000007.1 GCA_013911595.1 Azoarcus sp. | reverse complement strand
TCGTAGGTCGGCGTCAGGTAGCGGAATTCGGCGCCGAGTTGAAGGCCGCGCCGGCTCATCACGCGCGGCACGATGGTTGCGTCGTAGTTAGGTGCGATGTTCCAGTAGTACGGCACGGTCACGTCGAAGCCGGTCTTGTTCGACGCGGCCACCGACGGCACGAGGAAGCCTGACTGGCGCTGCTCGGCAAGCGGGAAGCTCATGCGCGGCCAGTACAGCAGCGGCACGTCCATGAACACCAGCGAGGAACCGTGGGCCGTGCCGACCTGACGGTCGAAATCGAGCTCGATCTCCTCGGCGCGGATGAACCAGTCCTCGCTGGTCGGCTTGCAGGTGGTCCAAGTCGCCCCTTCGGCGCGAAACTGGTTTTCCCCTTCGAGGCTGATGCTTTTCGCCTTGCCGCGGCCGACGATGGTGCGGCCCGGCATATCGTCCGAACGCGAAGGAATCACGAAACTGTATTCGGGTGACTCGAACTGGCCCACGCGCTCATACAGCACGAGGTTGCCGCGCGTGCTCTCGAGACGGTCCTCGCCGCGCTGCAGCACGACGTCGCCCTCGGCGACGACCTCGTCGGTCAGTTCGTTGTAAGTCAAGCGATTGGCGGCGAGCTTGAAGTCGCCACGCTCGATCTCGGCCTCGCCTTCGGCGACGACCTCGACGGTACGCAGCCCGCGAATGCTCGATGCGCGCACCGCGGTCTCGCCGTCGCTCAGTTCGGGCTTGACCGAGACCGCCTCGCCTGCCGCTGCGGTCGCCGCGGCAGGCGAGGCGGCCCGGCCCCCGAGCAGGGCAGGATCGACCCGCAACGGGGCGAGCGCGCCAGCATTGGTCAGGCCCGGGAAACACAGGATCAGCAGCGACAGTACCCTGAGCCGCCGCCTGTCATAGGTCGTGTCGCGCAAGTGCTCCCCCATTGCGGTCATCTACGGTCGGGCCAGGCCCTTTGATAAACTCGGCGATTCTACATCAGCGTGCATCGAAAAAACGTCTGGAACGGCCACAGCACGGCGCATGCGCCGTGCCGATGACGACATTGTGCAACGCCCCGCACCGCAACCGACGCTTCGCCACAGGCCACGACGTCGCAAACCATCAGCTTACTGGAGAACCCGGTGCAACGACGCGCCCAACTCGATTCCTGGCTCGCCACTACCCTGCCCGGCCGCCGCCTTGAACTCGCGCCGGCCTCGGCCGATGCAAGTTTCCGCCGCTATTTTCGCGTTTCGCTGCCCGACGAGGGCGAGACCCTGATCGTCATGGACGCCCCACCCGAGCATGAGGACTGCCGTCCATGGCTGGCCGTGGCCGCGCTCTTCGCCGAGGCCGGCGCACATGTGCCGCAGGTCCATGCCGAGGATGTCGAACAGGGGTTCATCCTGATGTCCGACCTGG
The DNA here is from genome assembly GCA_013911595.1 of Azoarcus sp. Taxonomy (GTDB): domain Bacteria; phylum Pseudomonadota; class Gammaproteobacteria; order Burkholderiales; family Rhodocyclaceae; genus Pseudazoarcus. The sequence goes on along the minus strand of JACESY010000007.1, from coordinate 41,213 downwards.
GCGACACGACCTACCTGCAGGTGCTCAACGCCGACAGCGCCGCCCATCTGTACGCCGACGCACTGGGCACGCTGATCGCGATCCAGGCCGCCAGCCGCCCCGGCGTGCTGCCCGAGTACTCGCGCGAGCTGCTCGAACGCGAGATGCGCCTGTTCGACCAGTGGTATGTCGAACGGCATCACGGCGTCAGCCTCACCGAGACCGAGCACGCCGCACTGGAGAAGGTCTACGCACGCGTGCTCGACACCAACCTCGCCGAGCCGCAAGTGTTCGTGCACCGCGACTACCATTCGCGCAACCTGATGCATCTGCCCGGCGGCGCCAATCCGGGCGTGATCGACTTCCAGGACGCGGTGTTCGGCCCGATCACCTACGATCTGGTGTCGCTGTTCAAGGATGCCTACATCCGCTGGGACGAGGAATTCGAACTCGATCTGCTGATCCGCTACTGGGAGGCTGCGCGCGGCCTGGGGCTTCCGGTGGGCGAAGACTTTCCGGAGTTTCACCGTGCCTACGAATGGATGGGCGTGCAGCGTCATCTGAAGGTACTTGGCATCTTCGCGCGACTGGCGATGCGTGACGGCAAGACGCGTTATCTGGACGACATGCCGGTGGTGCTCAATCACCTGCGCCGCGTGTGCGGGCGTTACGGCGATCTCCGGCCGCTGGCGCGCCTGCTCGAGCGGCTCGCGCCCGAGTCGACGACGGTGGGCTATACGTTTTGAGCGCGCCGGCGACCAGCGCGATGCGCACCATGATTCTCGCCGCCGGGCGCGGCGAGCGCATGCGCCCGCTAACCGACACGGTACCCAAACCCTTGCTCGAGGTCGGCGGCAAGCCGCTCATCGTCTGGCAGATCGAGGCACTGGCGCGCGCCGGCCTGCGTGACATCGTGATCAACCACGCCTGGCTGGGGGAACGCATCGAGGCCGCGCTCGGTGACGGCAGCCGCTTCGGCGTGCGGCTGCGCTACTCGCCCGAAGGCGAAGCGCTGGAGAGCGCCGGCGGCATCGCCCGCGCGCTGCCGCTGCTGGTCGACGGCGATCCGGCGGCGGGCGAGGTCTTTGCGGTGGTCTCCGGCGATATCTTCTGCGCCTACGACTATCGCCGCCTGCTGCCGGCGGCCGCGGCCATGGCCGGCGCCGCGCAGCCGCACATGCATCTGGTGATGGTGCCCAATCCGCCGTTTCACCCTAAAGGCGACTTCGCGCTGGGCGCCGACGGCCTACTTCGCCTGGACGGGAGCGTGCGCCTGACCTTCGGCAACATCGGGCTGTACGACAGCCGCAGCTTCATTGACATCACCCCCGGCGCGCGCGCGGCGCTGAGCCCCTACTACCACGCAGCGATCGCCGCCGAACGCGCAACCGGCGAGCGCTACGATGGTCCATGGGAGAACGTCGGCACCCCAGACCAACTCGCCGAACTCGACCGCCGGCTGCGCGCCGCACCTGCATGAGACAATCGCCCCATGGATACTGCAACCGAGCTCACCGCCCCCGACATCGCGCCTTTTTTGAGACGGCGCGAAATCCTCGTCAACCGCATGCAGGCCGCCGGCGGCGGCGTGGCGGTGCTCGCGACGGCGCCAGAGCGCACGCGCAACCGCGACACCCACTACCCGTATCGCCATGACAGCTACTTCCACTACTTGAGCGGCTTCGGCGAACCGGAAGCGATCGTGGTGCTGGTCGCCGACGCGAACCCGCGCGCGATCCTGTTCTGTCGCGAAAAGGACCTAGAACGCGAAACTTGGGACGGCCGACGCTGGGGCCCGGAGGCCGCACGCGAGGCCTTCGGCTTCGACGAGGCTCACCCGGTGGCCACCTTCGACGAAAAACTGCCCGAGTTGCTCGTCGACCAGCCGCTGCTGTGGTGCGGCTTCGGCTACGACGATGCCTGGGACGCGCGCATCACGCGCGCGCTCAACGCCGTGCGCGCCAAGACTCGCGCCGGCTGCACCGCGCCGCACAGCATGCGCGACCTTCTCGCCGAGCTCGACGAGATGCGCCTGGTCAAGGACGCCTCGGAACTGGACATCATGGGGCGCGCCGCACGCATCTCGAGTGCGGCGCACTGTCGTGCGATGCGCGCGACCCGTCCCGGCCGCTTCGAATACGAGATCGATGCCGAACTGCTGCACGCCTTCCGCAGCGCCGGCAGCCAGGCGCCGGCCTACCCGTCCATCGTCGCCAGCGGCCCCAACGCCTGCATCCTGCATTACGTCGAGAACGACCGCCGCATGGCGGACGGCGACCTGCTGCTGATCGATGCCGGCTGCGAACTCGACGGCTACGCATCGGACATCACGCGCACCTTTCCGGTGGGCGGGCGTTTTTCCGGCGCACAGCGCGAGGTTTACGATCTGGTGCTCGCCGCACAGCACGCGGCCAAGGCCGAGATCCATCCCGGCAATCACTGGAACGCGCCGCACGAAGCCGCGGTGCGCGTGCTCGCACAGGGCATGATCGATCTGGGCCTGCTCGCCGGCGCGCTTGACGACGTCATCGAGAACGGCGACTACCGCCGCTTCTACATGCACCGCACCGGCCACTGGCTGGGCCGCGACGTGCACGACGCGGGCGAGTACAAGAAGGACGGCGACTGGCGGCCGCTGGTGCCGGGTATGGTGCTGACGGTCGAACCGGGCTGCTACATCCGCCCCGCCGACGACGTGCCCGAGGCCTTCTGGAACATCGGCGTGCGCATCGAGGATGACGCCGTGGTCACCGCCGGGGGCTGCGAATACCTCACCGACGGCGTGCCACGCGAGGCCGACGAAATCGAAGCGCTGATGCGCGACGGCGGGCATGACTGACACCGATGTGCTCATTGTCGGCGGCGGCCCGGCCGGTCTTGCGCTGGCGCTGGCGCTGGCGCGCTCGGGCCGGCGCATCGTCGTCGCAGATGCGCGCGAGGCAGGCGCGGTCGCGGACGATCCGCGGGCGCTGGCGCTGGCCCACGGCTCGCGCCTGATCCTCGAGGAACTCGGCGTCTGGCACGGACTGCCCGCCACGCCGATCGAGACCATCCACGTCTCGCAGCGCGGCGGCTTCGGCCGCAGCGTGCTGCGCGCGGCCGAACTGGGCGTGCCGGCGCTCGGCCACGTGGTCTCCGCCGGCGCGCTGGCCGGTGCATTGCGTACCGCCGTCGAGGCGGCCGGCGTCACATTGCGCGACGCCATGCGCGTCGAAGCGCTCACGCCCGGCGCCGAAAACATCATCGCCACGCTCGACGGCGGCGACACCCTCACCGCGCAGCTCGCCGTGCGCGCCGAGGGCGGCCCCGGCGGGGGCGAAGCCGTGAAGAGCCGCGACTACGGCCAGCATGCCCTGATCGCCACGGTGCAGACCCGCGACGGCCACGCCAACCGGGCCTTCGAACGTTTCACGCCGGAAGGCCCGCTCGCGCTGCTGCCCTGCGGAAAGGACTACGCGAGCGTGCTGGTGGTCTCGCGCGACACCGCCGAGCGTCTGGCAACGCTCGACGACGCGACCTATCTGGCCCGTCTGCAGCAGACCATTGGCACGCGCACCCTTCTCACCGCGGTCGGCCCGCGCGTGCGCTATCCGCTCGCACTGCGCTACCGGCCAAGCGCGGCCGGGCCGCGCACGGTGTGGCTCGGCAACGCCGCGCAGACGCTGCATCCGGTCGCCGGCCAGGGCTTCAATCTGGCCCTGCGCGACGTCTACACCCTGGCCCGCGCCGTGCGCGACGCTGTCGACCCGGGCACGCCCGACGTGATTGAGGCCTGGGCGCGCGCGCGCCGGCTCGACCGCGCCGGCACCATCGGCTTCACCGACGCATTGATCCGCGTCTTCGCCAACGAATCAGCCCCGCTGCGCGCCTTGCGCGGTGCCGGCCTGTTCGCGCTCGACCTGTGCCCGAGTGCACGCGCCTTCATCGCACGACGCATGATGTTTGGCGCGCGCGCGTGGCCCTGAGACGAAGGTCCGACAAGCGCCGCAGGCGCGCATCTGACACCGGGCGCATGTACCCGTTAGAGCGCCCGGTGTCAGATGCATGCCGCTACGCGCAACTTGCCTGACCTTCGACTACATCACCCTGCAAGGTGCCGCAGGGGCCGGGCGCTGGGGTAGAATGACGCCCTTTCCCCACCCTCGATTCGCGGAGGTCATCGCGTCCATGCAGTTCGCCGGCTTTACACTGCGCAACAACCTCTTCGTGGCACCGATGGCCGGCGTGACCGATCGTCCGTTCCGCCAGTTGTGCAAGAAGCTCGGCGCTGGCGTGGCGGTCTCCGAGATGGTCACGTCGAATTCTCTGCTCTACGGCAGCGCCAAGACCCAGCGCCGCGCCAACCACGACGGCGAGGTGGATCCGATCTCGGTGCAGATCGCCGGCGCCGACCCGGCGATGATGGCCGAGGCGGCCAAACACAACGCCGACCGCGGCGCGCAGATCATCGACATCAACATGGGCTGTCCGGCCAAGAAAGTGTGCAACGTGATGGCCGGCTCGGCGCTGATGCAGGACGAGCCGCTGGTCGCACGCATCCTCGAGGCCGTCGTGCGCGCCGTGCCGGACACGCCGGTGACGCTCAAATTCCGTACCGGCTGGAACCGCGAGAACAAGAATGCGCCGACCATCGCACGTATCGCCGAAGAATCCGGCATCCGCGCCATCGCCATTCACGGGCGAACGCGCGCCGACCAGTACACCGGCCACGCCGAGTACGACACCATCGCGCTGGTCAAGTCGCTGGTGGGCATCCCGGTGATCGCCAACGGTGACATCACCACGCCCGAGAAGGCCCGATTCGTGCTCGAGTACACCGGTGCCGACGGCGTCATGATCGGGCGCGCCGCCCAGGGCCGGCCCTGGATCTTCCGCGAGATTGAACATTTTCTGGCCACCGGCGAGCGGCTGCCGCCACCGCTGGTGTCCGAGATCCAGCGCGTTTGCCGCGAGCATCTGGCGGACCTGTACGCCTTCTACGGCGAGGAGACCGGCGTGAAGGTCGCACGCAAGCACATCTCCTGGTACACCAAGGGCCTGGACGGGTCCGCGGCATTTCGCAAGATGATGAACACACTCGGCGAGATCGACGATCAGCTCGCCGCAGTCGACGAATTCTTCGGGCAACTGGCCGAGCGTGACGCACGACTGCGTTTCGAAGAAGAACAACCGCAGGAGCTCGCCGCATGAGTCGCGACAACGCCATCGCCGAATCCGTGCACCGCACGCTCGACCAATATTTCCATGATCTCGACGGCGAGGAGCCGACCGCGCTCTACGACATGGTGATGCGCAACGCCGAGCGCCCGATGCTGGCCTTCGTGATGGACCGCGCCGGCGGCAACCAGTCGGTGGCCGCGCGCATGCTCGGCATCAACCGCAACACCCTGCGTCGCAAGCTCTCCGACCACGAACTGCTGTAAACCGGCCTCTGCGGCCACCCCGGATTCCGAACCCATGAAAGTCAGCCAAGCCCTTCTCAGCGTCTCCGACAAGCGCGGCGTTGTCGAACTCGCCCGCGCATTGCACGATCTGGGCGTGATCCTGCTTTCGACCGGCGGCACCGCAGCCTTGCTGCGCGAAGCCGACCTGCCGGTCACCGACGTGTCCGATCACACCGGCTTTCCCGAAATGCTCGATGGCCGCGTCAAGACGCTGCACCCCAAGGTGCACGGCGGCATCCTCGCGCGCCGCGACCTGCCCGCGCACATGGACACCATCGCCGAGCACGACATCTCGCGCATCGACCTGGTGGTCGTCAACCTCTACCCGTTCCAGGCCACCGTCGCCAAACCCGGCTGTACGCTCGAGGACGCCATCGAGAACATCGACATCGGCGGCCCGGCCATGGTGCGCGCGGCGGCCAAGAACCACGGCACCGAGGCCGGCGGCGTGGGCATCGTCACCGACCCGGACGACTACGCGGCCATCGTCGACGAACTCAAGTCCAAGGACGGCGCGCTGTCCTACAAGACCCGGTTCGCGCTCGCAGCCAAGGCCTACACGCACACCGCGCGCTACGATTCGGCGATCGCCAACTACCTGACCGCGCTGGGCCCGGACGGCACGCATGTGGCCTTCCCGGAGCGGCTGCAACTGGCCTTCGACAAGATGCAGGACCTGCGCTACGGCGAAAACCCGCACCAGTCTGCGGCCTTCTACCGCGAGCCGACCGCGGCCGAGGGCACGATCGCGCGCTACCGCCAGTTGCAGGGCAAGGAGCTGTCCTACAACAACATCGCCGACGCCGACGCGGCGTGGGAATGCGTCAAGGCCTTCGACGGCCCGGCCTGCGTCATTGTCAAGCATGCCAACCCCTGCGGCGTGGCGCTCGGCACGGACGCGGCCGAAGCCTATGCCAAGGCTTTCCAGACCGACCCGACCTCGGCCTTCGGCGGCATCATCGCGTTCAACTGCGAGGTCGACCGCGCCACCGCCGAGGGCGTGTCCAGGCAGTTCATGGAAGTGCTGATCGCGCCGTCCTTCGCGCCGGACGCCCTGGAGCTGCTCGCCGCCAAGAAGAACGTGCGCGTGCTCCAGTGCCCGCTCGGGCGCGCTGCGGGAGCGCTCGACTTCAAACGCGTGGGCGGCGGCCTGCTGGTACAGGGCGCGGACGAGGCGCACATCGCCACCGACGACCTCAAGGTGGTCACCCAGCGCGCACCCGACGCGCGCGAGCTGGCCGATCTGCTGTTTGCGCAACGCGTGGCCAAGTACGTCAAGTCCAACGCCATCGTGTATTGCCGCGAAGGCATGACGGTGGGCGTGGGCGCGGGCCAGATGAGTCGCGTGGACTCCGCGCGCATTGCCGCCATCAAGGCCGACAACGCCGGCTTGGACATCCGCGGCTCGGTGGTCGCCTCGGACGCCTTCTTCCCGTTCCGCGACGGACTGGACGTGCTCGCTGAGGCCGGCGCCACCGCCGTGATCCAGCCCGGCGGCTCGATGCGCGACGCGGAAGTGATCGCGGCCGCCGACGAGCACGGCGTGGCCATGGTGTTCACCGGCTTCCGCCATTTCCGGCACTGAGGCGCGGTCGTCGCAAGGCGCAAGGCAACGACACAGTCTCTACGCGCATTGCGCCCCGCCCCGAGATCGCTTCACAGCCCTCGCAATGACATGAATCCGTTGCACCCGAACATTCTCAACCAACAACAAGCGACTCACCCCACATGAAAGTCCTCGTCATCGGCTCCGGCGGCCGCGAACACGCGCTGGCCTGGAAACTCGCCCAATCGGGCAAGATCACCCGCGTGCTGGTCGCACCCGGCAACGCCGGCACGGCGCGTGAGCCCTGCGTCGAGAACGTCGCCGTCACCAAGATCGCAGACCTGGTCGAGCTGGCCCGCCGCGAGGCTGTGGCCTACACCGTGGTCGGCCCCGAGGCGCCTCTGGCCGAGGGCGTCGTCGACGCTTTCCGCGCCGCCGGACTGCGCATCTTCGGGCCGGTGCAGGCGGCCGCACAACTCGAAGCCTCCAAGGACTTCGCCAAGCGCTTCATGGTGCGTCACGGCATTCCCACCGCGAAGTACGAGACCTTCACCGACGCAGCCGCGGCCCATGCCTATGTCGATCGCGAGGGCGCGCCGATCGTGATCAAGGCCGACGGCCTGGCCGCCGGCAAGGGCGTGGTGGTCGCGACCACGCTCGAGGAAGCGCATGCGGCGATCGACATGATGCTGCTCGACAACAAGATGGGCGCGGCCGGGGCACGCGTCGTCATCGAGGAATTCCTCGAAGGCGAGGAAGCGAGCTTCATCGTCATGGCCGATGGTCGCCAGGCGCTGGCGCTGGCCACCAGCCAGGACCACAAGCGTCTCAAGGACGGCGACGCCGGCCCCAACACCGGCGGCATGGGCGCCTACTCGCCCGCACCGGTGGTAACGCCGGAGGTGCATGCGCGCGTGATGCGCGAAGTCGTCGACCCGGTGCTCGAAGGCATGATCGCCGAGGGCACGCCCTACACGGGCTTTCTCTATGCGGGCCTGATGATCGACGCCGACGGTCGCCCGCGCGTGGTCGAGTTCAACTGTCGCATGGGAGACCCGGAGACCCAACCCATCCTGATGCGCCTGAAGAGCGACCTGTCCGATCTCATCGAGGCCGCCATCGACGGCACGCTCGACCAGATCGAGGCCGACTGGGACCGGCGCTTCGCGCTCTGCGTCGTGCTCGCCGCCAAGGGCTACCCGTCGCGCCCGCGCAAGGGCGACGTCATCACCGGCCTGCCCGAGCGTGCCGCCGAGGACGCCCATGTCTTCCATGCCGGCACGGCACTCAAAGATGACGCGGTGGTGAGCTCGGGCGGACGCGTGCTGTGCGTGACCGCGCTCGGCGACAATGCGCGCCTGGCGCAGACTCGCGCCTACCAGATCGCGGCCGACATCCATTTCGACGGCTGCCAGTACCGGCACGATATCGGGCATCGTGCGCTGGCCCGCAAGAACTGAGTACTCCACCGACATGACCGACAGCAACGCCGTTAAAACCTGGCTGACCGGCCTGCAGGAGCGCATCGTGGCGCGCCTGGAGGACGCCGACGGTGGTCGCTTCCTGGCCGACGGCTGGAAGCGGCCGGGCGGCGGTGGCGGCCTTTCGCGCGTCATCGAGGACGGCGGTCTGTTCGAACGCGGTGGCGTGAACTTCTCCCACGTGATGGGCGATTCCATGCCCGCCTCGGCCACCGCCCACCGGCCCGAACTGGCCGGTCGCGGCTTCGAGGCGATGGGCGTGTCGCTGGTACTGCACCCGCGCAACCCTTACTGCCCGACCGTGCATATGAACGTGCGCTTCTTCAACGCCGCGGCCGAAGGGCGTGATCCGGTGTGGTGGTTCGGTGGCGGCATCGATCTGACGCCCTTCTACCCGTTCGACGAGGACGTCGAGCATTTCCACGCCGTGTGCCGCGAGGCCGTGCTGCCCTTCGGCGGCGAGGCCGAGTACCGGCGCCTGGCCGACTGGTGCGACCGCTACTTCTTCCTCAAGCATCGCAATGAGCCGCGCGGCGTCGGCGGGCTGTTCTTCGACGACCTGGGCGCGGACGGCACGCGATCGTTCGACGAGGCCTTCGGCCTGACCTGCTCGGTTGGCGAGGCCTTTCTCGACGCCTATCTGCCCATCGTAGAGCGTTGCCGCGACCTGCCCTTCGGCGAGCGCGAGCGCGACTTCCAAGCCTATCGTCGCGGACGCTACGTCGAGTTCAACCTGGTGTTCGACCGCGGCACACTGTTCGGCCTGCAGTCGGGCGGACGCACCGAATCCATCCTGATGTCGCTGCCGCCAATCGTCAAATGGCGCTACGACTGGACGCCCGAACCGGGCAGCCCAGAAGCCGCGTTGTACGAAAAATACCTGCGTCCCGCGGCGCAACGCCTGCAGGATTGACCGGGTGAACGTAATCGGCCGCCGGAATCCGGCGGCCGTTTGGTTTCGTGGGTAAGCGCCGACCGCTTTCAGGCCTTGGCCAGGCGCGCAGCCTCCCGATAGTGGCGCGCCGCATCATCCGCGCGTTCGAGCCGCTCGAACAGTTCGGCCAGCGAGCGATGCACGTCGGCGCGCGCATCACGCACCAGGGATTCCTCCAGATAGCTCTGCGCCTTGCCCCAGATCTGCGCGGCCATGCACTGACGACCCACCGACGCGAGCAGACCGGCGTCGTCGGGATGCGCGGCCAGCCACTTCTCGGCGCGCTTGAGCGCCTGGTCGGCCTCCGCGCCCTCGCCTGCGCACAGTGAATACTGACGCGCCAGTTCGGAATCCCATTCCTCTTCGAGCAGGCGCTCGACCGTGCGCCGCGCGAGCGCGCCCTGACCGGTCGCGGCCAGCATCGGCACGACCTCGGCGATGAGCTTGCGGTCAGCCATGTCTTCCTTGGGCAGATCGCGCCAGTAGGCCGCGGTCTCGGTCGCGTCGCTGACCCGTCGACGGAAACCCGCGATGCGCGCAGCACGCTGCAGGCGGCGCGCCTCGTCGGTGGGCAGCGCACGCTCGGATTGCAGTTGCGGCACAAGTTCGGCGACCTCGTCCCAGCGTTCCTCGGCCAGCGCCAGATCGAGCGCGAGCTGGCGCGCCGCGACGCTGCGGTGGCCGCCTTCGCGCAAGGCATCGAGCGCAGCGCGCGCATCGGCGAACTCGCCCACGTCAATGGCGAAGGCCGCCTGCTCGAGCAGGCGTGGCGCACGGCCCCCTTCACGCTGGCCGGCCTTGTCCAGCCATTCGGCGCGCTTGCGTGCGTCCTTCAGCCCGTGCGCTGCGCGAGCGGCGACCAGCGCGACTTCGAAGGACGAGGCGTCTGCCGAATCCGCCGCGCGCGCGCTCGACAGCGCGTCGCCATAGCGTCCCTCGAACAGCGCACGCAGGGCCTGATGCAGCGCCCTCGTGCTCTTTTCCTCGCGGCGACGTGCGCGATAGCGCCCGACCCGTCCGGGCAGGCCAAGCGTCTTGCGCAGGATGCGCACCAGCACGTAGAGCAGCACGAAGGCCACGATCAGGCCGACGATGACGAAGTTCAGCGACAACTGGGCGCGCCACGGCGGCGACACGACCAGTACGTAACCTTCGTTCTGGCCGGCCAGCATTGCGATGCCGGCGGCCACGGCGAAGATCGCGACGATCCAGATCAGTGCTCGCATCGATACCCCCTCAGCGTTCCGATCCGGCCGCGTCCGACGCCGAACCGGCGGAAAGCCGTTCGCGCGCCATCGACAAGGCGGAGAAGGTACCGGTCAGCGAGGGCGTCTCGGCCTGCAGATCGACCGCGCCCAGGTCCTCGAACTCGGCGAGCACGTGCTGCACACGCGCGTCACGCGGATCGAAGAAGCGTGAGACCAGTTCGCGCGCGGCCTCCAGATCGGCCGCATAGGTGCGTGCGTCGCCGGCGAGCAGCGCCAGACGCGCGGTGAGCACACGCAGCTTGACGTTCTCGCGCAGGAAGTCGCCCTGCGAGGGTGCGAGCAGCGCCGGATCCGCCTGGTCCATGCGTTCGAGCCGGATCATGCCACGCATCTCGTTCCAGGCATCGGCCCCGAGTTCGCGCGCAAAGCCCAGCGCGTTGCGCCACCACACTTCGAAGTCGCTGGCCCCCGCCGGCGTCGGGTCGACCGGCTCTGCGTCGATCGCCGGCGGCGTGCCCTGCGGCTCGACCGTGTAGGCCAGCGGCAAGTCGCGAAGGCGTTCGAACAGCAGTTCCAGGCGCATCGCGAAGCCCGAGACGTCGACCTGCGGATGTGCCTTGACCGCGTCGATGTCCTTGAGCAACGCGCGGCGCAGATCCTGCATGTGGCCCATCTCGGGCGCGGCCAGACGTGACTCGGCGCTTTGCAGCGCGATCAGCGCCGCCTCGAAGTTGCCGGCCAGACGCAGTTGCTGGTTGGCGATCGTGATCGCCTGCGCGACCTCGGCCAAGGCGCGTTCGCTGCGCGAGCGCGAGAATTCCTGATATAGGGATTCGAGCGCGGCGGCCTGCCCTTCGGTTTCGGCGACCTTGGATTCGAGCGCGCCGAAACGGCCCTGCATCGATTCGATCGATTCACGCGCCGACTGCGCCAGGGTGCGCGCCTCGCCGGCACGGTTGTCGGCAGTGGCCAGGCGGTCGGCGATCTCGGTACGCATGCCGGAGCTGTCCTGACGCAGTTCCCACAACTGCCAGCCGACCACACCGACACCGATGAGGGCGAGCACGGCCAGCACCAGGCCGGCACGACCGCTGCCACCGGAGTGCGGTGCAGCCTGGGGCGGCGCGGACGGGGGCGGCGCGTCGGACGACCGACCGGCTTCAGCGGGCTTGACGTCCTCCTCCGGCTCCGGGGTCGCGGCCTGTTCGGCGCGGTTCTCTTCGGAGGCGGCCTTGGCGGCGTCCTCCTTGTCGTCAGCCGGGGGAGGCTGGATCAGCGCAGGGGTCTGTTTGTCCATGTTCGCGAGTTTAACCGAGACTGGTTGCAAAAAAACCGCGGACCGTCAGGCCGCAGGCACCGGGCCAAGCCCGGCCTCGAGGCCGCGCACGATGCCCGCGTCACCCGAATCGGTCTCGACGACCGAACGGAATCCCGCATCGAAGGCGCTGCCGGCGATGCGCGGATGGGGTGCGAAGACCGTCACGGCGTTCAGTTTGGCAAGCGCATCCGGGCCGAGCATGCACGCCAGATTGCGCACGCCTTCGCTACTCGTCAAGACCAGCGCGTCGAGCCGGTCTGCCTTCAACAACTCATTGGCGTTGGCGTCGGGGCAGAATCGCCGGTAAACACTGGCGTGTTCGACCTGGGCGCCGCGCCGGGTAAGTTCCTCGCCGAGCAACTCGCGCCCGCCGTCGCCACGCAGAACGAGCACCCGCTTGCCGCGGATCGCCGCACTCGCGAACTCCGGCAGCGCCAGCACGGCCTCGCTGTCGAAACCCTCGATGGGCGCGAGTACATGAGCGAACCCGTGGCGCCGCAATGCGCGCTCACTGCCGCCACCGACCGTTGCCACGGCAACACCCGCCGGCCAGTCGCGGCGCGCGAGGATGTAGCTCAGTGCGAAATTCACCGCATTGGGGCTGACGAAGAAGACCAGATCGAATTCGTCCAGTCGCGCGCTCACCGCCTCCAGCGCGGAGGCGTCCTCGGGTGGCGCGATGCCCAGCACCGGAAAGCGCAGCGCGCGCGCGCCGCGCGACTCGATCGCCTCGCACAAGGACTCGGCCTGAGCCTCGGGACGGGTCACGACGATGGTCCTGCCTGCGAGCGTGTGCAGCACTGAAGGCCCCCGTGGATGCGGCCGCGCCGGGCCGCGTTGTGCAACGCTCAGTCGAGTGCAGCGAGGATCTCTTCTGCGCCCTGGGCGCGCAGGTCCTCGGCCAGCGCCAGACCGATGGCTTCGGCATCACCGGCGCGGCCACTGCGTTCGGCGCGTGCAACGCGCGAGCCGTCGGGTAGCGCGACAAAACCGCGCAGCCACAGCCGCTCGCCATCGAGTTCGGCATAGGCGCCAAGCGGCAGTTCGCAACTTCCGGCGAGTGCGCGCGAGACGGCGCGCTCGGCCGTGACACGCGCGGCCACCGCCTCGTCGTGCAGCGGCGCGAGCCAGGTCAGCAGTTCGGGGCGGTCCTCGCGACACTCGATGCCCAGCGCACCCTGGCCGACGGCCGGCAGCGACTCCTCGGCCGTCAGCGCCGCGCGCACGCGCTCGTCCATGCCGAGCCGGCGCAGGCCGGCCTCGGCCAGCACGATGGCGTCGTATTGCCCTTCGTCGAGCTTGCGCAGCCGGGTGTCGAGGTTGCCGCGCAGGCTGGTCACCGCCAGATACGGATGGCGCGCGCAGATCTGCGACTGGCGACGCAGCGAGGAGGTGCCCACGACGGTGCCCGGCGGCATGTCGGCGAGGCTCTCGTAACGGTTGGACACGAAGGCGTCAAAGGGCGAGTCGCGGTCCGAGATACAGGCCAGAGCGAAGCCGGGTTCGATCGCCATCGGCACGTCCTTCATCGAGTGCACGGCGATGTCGGCGCGACCGTCGAGCAGCGCCGTCTCAAGTTCCTTGATGAACAGTCCCTTGCCCCCCACCTTGGCCAGTGGGCGATCAAGGATCTGGTCGCCACGCGTGGTCATGCCCAGCAGATCGACCTGGCAGGCGGGATACAATTGCAGCAGGCGGGCGCGGATGTGTTCGGCCTGCCAAAGGGCCAACCGACTTTCTCGGGTGGCGATGACGATGCGCTCGGGCGTGCTCGGATTCATGGATTCGGGGCGTACGGAACAGGATGGGGCGAAGCCCCGGATTCGGGACGATGGTGTCGATGCAATTCTTGCGAAACGCCCGCATGCAGTGGGCAATGGCGTGCATTCTAGCATGTGCGCTGGCGCTGCCTGCCGCCGCGGCCGGCACGCTGCCTGCCGCCGGCGACCTCGCGCGCGAGGCTGCGGCAATGCGCCGCGACGCAACACCGATGGCGATCCTCTACAGTCAGCACGGCTGCAACTGGTGCGACATCGCGCGCAGCCAACTGGTGCCGATGGCGCGCGGCGGGGAAGCCGGCGTGATCTTCCGCCAGATCGACATCGACCGCGCCACGTCGATGACCGGATTCGACGGCGAGGCCACCACGCACGCAGACTTCGCCCGGGCCGAACAAGCGCGCTTCACGCCGATGCTGGTACTCTATGGCCCCTCCGGAGAGCGGCTTGCCGAGCCCATCGTGGGCATCGGCACGGTTGATTTCTACGCCGAATACGTCTCCCGGGCGATCGCCGAGGCCCGCGCCCGGCTGCGACCCGCATACCAATAACGACACGCAGGAAACCCCGACCATGACCACCCAGGACAAGGACGCGCCGCTGCGCGAAGACATCCGGATGCTTGGTCGCCTCCTCGGCGACACGATCCGCGAGCAGCAGGGCGAGGCCACCTTCGATTTGATCGAGCGCATCCGCCAGACTTCGGTGCGCTTCCGTCGCGACGAGGACCATTCGGCCAAGCGCGAACTCGAGGGCCTGCTCGACGCCCTGTCGCGCGAGCAGACCATCCAGGTCGTACGCGGCTTCAGCTATTTCTCGCATCTGGCCAACATCGCCGAAGACCAGCACCACATTCGGCGCAGCCGCTACCACCTGCGCATGCGCTCGGCACCGCGCCAGGGCAGCCTCGCCCGCGCCATGGACGACGCGCTCGAGCGCGGGCTCGCGCCGACCGAACTTGCCGGCTTCTTCGACACCGCGATGATCTCGCCGGTGCTCACTGCCCACCCCACGGAAGTGCAGCGCCGCAGCATCCTCAACGCGCAGATGCGCATCGCGCGCCAGCTCGACGACCGCGACCGCATCGAACTCACGCCCGAGGAGGTCTCGCTGTCCGAGGAAGAGATCCGGCGGGCCGTGCTCACGCTGTGGCAGACGCGCATGCTGCGCCCGGTGCGCCCGTCAGTGGTCGACGAGGTGTCGATGGGCCTGTCCTACTTCGACATCACCTTCCTGCGCCAACTACCCAAGCTCTACGCGACCATCGAGGAACATCTGGCCGAGCGCGACCCGTCGCTCGCCAACGTCGAACTGCCCGCCTTCATGAAGATCGGAAGCTGGATCGGCGGCGACCGCGACGGCAACCCCTTCGTCACCGCTGAGGTGCTGCGCGAGACGCTGGAACTGCAGGCGGGCGTCGCACTCGACTACTACCTGGACGAAGTGCTCACGCTGAGCACCCGGCTGTCGCTGGCCGATGGTCTGGTGAGCGTGTCGGATGCCGTGCGCGAGCTGGCCGAGCGTTCCAGCGACTCGTCGCGCCAGCGCGTCGACGAGCCCTATCGCCGTGCGATGACCGGCATCTACGAGCGCCTGGCCGCCACCTATCACGCGCTTCTCGGCGTGCCGCCGCAGCGCACCGTGAGGCTCGACGCCGAGCCCTACCCGGGCCCGGCAGCGCTGCTCCAGGACCTGGACATCATCCACCGCTCGCTGGTGGCCAATGGCTCGGCCACGCTGGCGCGCGGCAAGCTGCGTCTGCT
The DNA here is from genome assembly GCA_013911595.1 of Azoarcus sp. Classification (GTDB taxonomy): domain Bacteria; phylum Pseudomonadota; class Gammaproteobacteria; order Burkholderiales; family Rhodocyclaceae; genus Pseudazoarcus. The sequence continues at coordinate 25,762 of JACESY010000007.1, read as the reverse complement.
GCGCCGCGCGGTCAAGATTTTCGGTTTCCACCTCGCGCCGGTCGACCTGCGCCAGAACTCCGATGTGCACGAACGCGTGGTGGCCGAACTGCTCGCCGTGGCCGGTCGCGAAGCCGACTACCTGGCACTCGACGAGGACGCGCGCGTGGCGCTGCTGCTCGACGAGATCGCCACGCCGCGCCCGCTGGTGTCACCGCACGTGAAATACGCCGAGCAGACCGAATCCGAACTGGCGATCTTCCGCGCCGCGCGTGAATCCCACCTGCGCTTCGGCCCGGAGGCCATCACCAACTTCATCATCTCCAAGACCGACAGCGTCTCCGACCTGCTCGAGCTGGCGCTGCTGATGAAGGAAGCCGGCATCCTGCGCCCGCACGAGAACGCGCTCGACGGCAACATCATCCCGCTGTTCGAGACCATCGAGGACTTGGCCAACGCGCCGCGCATCATGGACGCGCTGTTCTCGCTGCCGCAGTACATGCAACTGCTCGACGGCGCACGCGGACGCACGCAGGAAGTCATGCTGGGCTACTCGGACAGCAACAAGGACGGCGGCTTCATGACCTCCGGCTGGTCGTTGTACAAGGCCGAGATTGGTCTGGTCGAGCTGTTCGCCCGGCACGACGTGCGCCTGCGCCTGTTCCACGGCCGCGGCGGCTCCGTCGGCCGCGGTGGCGGCCCCAGCTACCAGGCCATCACCGCCCAGCCGGGCGGCGCCGTGCAGGGCCAGATCCGTCTGACCGAGCAGGGCGAAGTGATCGCCGCGAAATACGACAACCCGGAGGTGGGTTTCCGCAACCTCGAGGTCATCGTCGCCGCAACGATGGAGGCCACGCTGCTCTCGGGCAACGCGCCGGCGCCGCGCTCGGAATTCCTCGACACCATGCAGACGCTCTCGGACGACGCCTTCGCCGCCTATCGCGGCCTGGTCTACGAGACCGACGGCTTCGAGAAATACTTCTGGGAATCGACCGTGATCTCGGAAATCTCGGAGCTGAACATCGGCTCGCGCCCGGCCTCGCGCAAGAAGGGTCAGCGCATCGAGGACCTGCGCGCCATCCCCTGGGTCTTCAGTTGGGCGCAGTGCCGGCTGATGCTGCCCGGCTGGTACGGCTTCGGCACGGCCGCGCGCAAGTTCGTCGAGGCCCACCCCGAGGACGGACTCGAGCGCCTGCGTCAGATGAACCGCGAATGGTCGTTCTTCGCATCGCTGCTGTCGAACATGGACATGGTGCTGGCCAAGACCGATCTGGCGATCGCCTCGCGTTACGCCGGGCTGGTCAAGGACGCCGCACTGCGCGAGCAGATCTTCGGCCGCATCCAGGGCGAATGGCACGAGACCGTGAACATGCTGCTGGCGATCATGGAGCAGGACGAACTGCTCGACGGCAACCCGCTGCTCAAGCGCTCGATCCGCAACCGTTTCCCGTATCTCGACCCGCTCAACCACGTACAGGTCGAACTGCTGCGCCGCCACCGCGACAAGCCCGAGGACGAACGCCTGCGCCTGGGCATTCACATCTCGATCAACGGCACCGCGGCCGGCTTGAGAAACAGCGGGTAAGGAGCAAACCGACCGTAGCGCAGGTAAGCGCAGCGCACCTGCGGACTCCGATCCGTTCGCGCCGGGGCGTCAGGTGCGCGCCTTGCGGCGCTTACCTGACCTACGACTGGCTTCTGCTCCCCCTCAAAGCCGCAACGCCTCCCTCACCGTCGGCCATTGCCGACGGCTGATCGGCACGCGCTCGTCGAGACCGCGCAGCAGCACGTCCCAGTGCGCTTCGCCGTCGACCTCGCCGGCGCGCTCGACGCCGGCGACCGCCTCGCGCGCGACTAGGCAGTTGCGGTGTACGCGCAGGAATCGCTCCGGAAACTCCTGTTCGATCTGCACCAGCGACTCGTCGAGCACGTATTCGCGCGTCGCGGTGATCGCGGTCACGTATTTCATTTCGGCGCGCAGCACCAGCACCTCGGCGATGGGCAGCAGCACGATGCGACCGCGCTCGGTGACGCTGAAATTGCGGCGCGGTGCGGCCCTGCCACCATCGCCCATACGTGCGCGCGCACGACCCAGCGCCTCGGCCAGTCGCGCGGCGCGCACCGGCTTCACCAGATAGTCCGTCGCGGCCAGTTCGAAGGCTTCGACCGCGTGCTCGTCGTAGGCGGTGGTGAAGATCACGTGCGGTGCGCCCTCGCCGACGCCGATGCGACGCGCCAGTTCGACACCATCCATCGCCGGCATGCGTACGTCGGCCAGCACGACGTCGACTGCATGCGCCTCGATCAGACGCAGGGCCTCGACGCCGTTGGCCGCCACGCCAACGATTTCGCTGGGCTGCTCGGCCGCGATATCGCCGAGCAGGTCGAGCAGACGTGCGCGCGCGGGCGCCTCGTCGTCAACGATCAGTACGCGCAGGGGCTCGTTCGGCTCCATCGCTGCTCCTCCGGTACGGCAGACGAATGACGACATGGAAGCGGCCACCGCGAGGGCCGACCTCGAGGCTGGCTTCCAGATCGAAGAACAATTGCAGGCGCTCGCGGATGTTGTCGAGCGCGATGCGGTTGCCGACGCGCACCTCCCCCGCGTCGGCGAGCGGGTTGTCGACCTCGATGCGCAGTTCGTCCCCGCGCTGCGCGATGCGCACGCCGATGCGCGACGCATGGGCGACATGCTCGACACCATGGTAGATGGCGTTCTCGATCAGCGGCTGCAGGATCAATGGTGGCACGCGCGCGTCCTCGACGTCGTCGACCTCCCAGTCCACGACCAGACGATCACCCATACGCAGGAATTCGATGTCCAGATATCGCCGGCACAGGGCAAGCTCGTCCGCCAGCGGCACCAGCCCATGCTGCTCGCGCATCAGCGCACGAAACAGCTCCGCCAGTTCCTCGAGAGCGCGTTCCGCGCGGCGAGGGTCGGAACGGATCGTGCCGAGCACGCCATTGAGCGCATTGAACAGGAAGTGCGGTCGAATGCGCGCGGTCAGCGCCATCAGGCGGGCCTCGGCCAGCGCCGGTGTGAGCCGACGCGTGCGATGGTCGAAATAGGCCAGGGTCGCGCCCAGCGCACCCAACGCCCAGGCCAGCCAGCGCCACAGCGCGTCGCCAGGCATCGCCAACAAGGGGAACAGCAGCGCGACGACCAGCGCCGTCGCACCGGCGATCACCCCCACGCCGGCAGCCCACGGCAGGCGCACCAGCATGGGCGCGGCGGCGAAATACAGCAGCACGATCACGAACAGCGGCAGTTCGACCCGCGCGGCCAACGCGAGAAAGGCCTCGAACAGGCGCACGGACGCGGGCTCCTGCACCAGTGCGGTCAGCAGGGCGAGCAGGTTCACGAGCAGCAGCGTACGCAGCAAGACCCCGAGGTTGCGCAGATCCGGCAGGTGGCGCCGCAGCGCGGGCCGCCCCTGCATATGCTTTATACTCTGCACGCCATTTTCCCCCGCCGCCGGCGCTGCCGACGGCCTCTAGACGCCCGCATTATGACAGACCACTCCAGCAACGACGCCCCCAAGGCCTGGTCCGGCCGTTTCTCCGAACCCGTCTCCGATCTCGTCAAGCGCTACACCGCCTCGGTGTTCTTCGACCAGCGCATGGCCGCACAAGACATTCGCGGCTCGCTCGCCCACGCGAAGATGCTCGCGCGCCAGGGCATCATCGGCGCGCAGGATCTCGCCGACATCGAACGCGGTCTGGAGACCATCTCCGGCGAGATCGAACGTGGCGAGTTCGCGTGGAACCTCGACGACGAAGACGTGCATCTGAACATCGAGAAGCGCCTGACCGCGCTCGTCGGCGACGCCGGCAAGCGCCTGCATACCGGACGCAGCCGCAACGATCAGGTCGCCACCGACATCCGCTTGTGGCTGCGCGACGCCATCGACCAGATCCTCGAACTCATTACGCAGTTCCAGCACAACCTGCTCGACGTCGCCGAAGCCCATGCCGACACCGCCCTGCCCGGCTTCACGCACCTGCAGGTTGCGCAACCCGTGACCTTCGGCCACCACCTGATGGCCTATCACGAGATGCTGCGCCGCGACGCCGAGCGCTTTGCCGATTGCCGCCGCCGCACCAACCGTTTGCCGCTGGGCGCGGCCGCGCTGGCCGGCACCAGTTTCCCGATCGACCGCGAGTTCGTCGCGCGCGAGCTGGGCTTCGACGAGGTCTGCTACAACAGCCTGGACGCGGTCAGTGATCGGGACTTCGCCATCGAGTTCTGTGCGGCCTCGTCGCTTCTGATGACGCATCTGTCGCGCCTGTCCGAAGAGATCATCCTGTGGATGAGCCCGCGTGTGGGCTTCATCGATCTGGCCGACCGCTTCTGCACCGGCAGCTCCATCATGCCGCAGAAGAAGAACCCCGACGTTCCCGAACTCGTGCGCGGCAAGACCGGCCGCACCAACGGCAACCTGATCGCACTGCTGACCCTGATGAAGGGCCAGCCGCTGGCCTACAACAAGGACAATCAGGAAGACAAGGAGCCGCTGTTCGACACCGCCGACACCGTGATCGACACGCTGCGCATCTACGCCGACATGATCACCGGCATCCGCGTCAAGCCCGAGGCCATGAAGAGCGCGCTCACCCAGGGCTTCGCCACCGCCACCGATCTGGCCGACTACCTGGTCAAGAAGGGTCTGCCTTTCCGCGACGCGCACGAGGCTGTGGCACTGGCCGTTCGCGCGGCCGAGCTCAAGGGCTGCGACCTGCCCGAGTGCTCGCTCGATGAGCTGCGCATCGCCATGGCCGACGTGCCCGGCGCGGTAGAGCGCGTGGGCGAGGACGTGTTCGACGTGCTCACGGTGGAAGGCTCGCTGGCCTCGCGGTGCCATATCGGCGGCACCGCGCCTGCGCAGGTGCGCGCCGCAGTCGCTGCCGCACGCGCGCGACTCGGGGGGCAATGACGGCCAAGGCCACGCTGGCGGCCATCGAGGCCGCCATCCGTGCGGCCCTCGGCAGCGATTTCGTGCTGCGCGAGCACGCCCCGGTCGCCGGAGGCTGCACGCATGCGGCCCAGCGCGTGAGCGACGGCGCGCGAACGTTCTTCGTCAAGACCGGCACGCCCGACACCGGCGAGCGCTTCGCAGCGGAAGCCGATGGCCTGGCCGCGCTGGCCGCCACCGGCGCGATGCGCGTGCCGGACGTCGTCGCACACGGCCACGACGCCTCGTGCGCATGGCTGGTACTCGAATGGCTGGAGCTTCGCCCGCTGCAGACCGCGGACGACGGCGTGCGCTTCGCCGAGGCGCTGGCAGCCCAGCACCGCGCCACCGGCGAGCACTTCGGCTGGCATCGCGACAACTTCATCGGCCCCACCCCGCAGGCCAACACGCACAGCGATAACTGGGCGCGCTTCTTTGCGCACCAACGCCTCGCACCGCAACTTGCGCGGGCGCGCGCGAACGGCTACACGGGCGAGCTGCAGCGCCACGGCAAGCGTTTGATCGAACGACTGCCGGCGCTGTTCCTGGACTACCGGCCGCGCGCGAGCCTGCTGCACGGCGACCTGTGGCACGGCAACGCGGCGATCACCGACGCCGGCGAGCCGGCCGTGTTCGATGCGGCCGTGTATCACGGTGATCGCGAGTCCGATCTGGCGATGTGCGAACTCTTCGGCGGCTTTCCGCCCGCGTTCTATGCGGCCTACCGGAATGCGTGGCCGCTCGACGGGGCTTACGAAGCGCGCAAGCCACTGTACGCGCTGTACCACGTGCTCAATCATCTGAACCTGTTCGGCAGAAGCTATCTGCGCGAAGCCGAACGCCTGGTCACCAAACTCGATTTCGCGCTGGGCACACGCAGCGAATGAAAAAGGCCGCTCCCAATGGGAGCGGCCTTTTCTTTGCGCCGCAACGGCGGATGCGCTGCGCCATCAGGCCTGCGGAGCGGCGCCTTCCGGGTCGGCCTCGGCAATCAGTTGCTGCAACTCGCCGGTCTCGAACAATTCCTTGATGATGTCGCAACCACCGACGAACTCGCCCTTGATGTAGAGCTGGGGAATGGTCGGCCAGTTCGCGTATTCCTTGACGCCCTGGCGCAGGTCCTCGCTCTCGAGCACATTGAACGCGGCGACCTTGTTCAGGCCGGACTGCTTGAGCACCTGGATCACGGTGGCCGAGAACCCGCACTGGGGGAACTGCGGCGTACCCTTCATGAAGAGCACCACCGGATGGGCGTTGACCTGTTCGCGAATGAATTCCTGGATGTCCATGTAGCGTGTCCATGCGGGCTTAATGCCCGAGTTAATTAGTCGGATATTCTAGGTGCCGCGCTGCGGTGCGTCAAGCCGGCGGCCGGAAGCACCGCGACCCAGCCACTGCCCGCCCGACACCCGTTCGATGCCGGCCAGGTCGCTCCACGAGGCGATCGCGGTGAAGCCGGCATCGGCCAGCAGCGCACGCACGCGCCGCGCCTGGTCGTAACCGTGCTCGACGAACAACCAGCCGCCCGGATCGAGATGATGCGGCGAACACACGACGATCTCGGCCAGGTCGTCCAGCCCCTCCGGCCCGGACACCAGTGCGGTCTGCGGCTCGAAGCGCACGTCGCCCTCGGCCAGATGCGGGTCGGCGGCGGCCACATAGGGCGGGTTGGCGACGATGAGTTGGAAGCGGTCCCCGCCAAGCGAGGCGAACCAGTCCGACACGACGAAGGATACTGACACGCGCAGGCGCGCGGCATTGGCCATCGCCACCAACAGCGCCTCGCGCGAGCGGTCGACAGCGGTGACGTCGGCGTCCGGCAGTTCCTTGGCCAGCGCAATCGCGATCGCGCCGCTGCCGGTGCCCAGGTCGAGTACGCGGGTGTTGGGCCGGCCGGCGAAATGCGCGATCGCCAGTTCGACGAGCAGCTCCGTCTCGGGGCGCGGTATCAGCACGGCTGGCGTGATCATCAGACTGTAGCCGAAGAACTCCCGCTCGCCGACCAGATAGGCCACCGGCTCGCCCGAGGCGCGACGCGTGACGAAATGGCGGAACTGATCCCATTCGGCCGCATCCAGGCGCGCGTCGGAATGCGATACCAGACGCGTCGCGGCGCAATCGAGCACACGGCGCATCAGGATGCGCGCGTCGACGATGTCGATGTGCTCGCGAGCCCACTTGAGGGCCGAGGCGACGTCGGGGGTCGTGGTATCGATCATGTTTCTCCGGCAAGTTCGGCGAGCAGACCCGCCTGGTGTTCGAGGATCAGGGCATCGACGAGTTCGTCCAGATCGCCCTCCATCACCGCATCGAGACGATACAGCGTCAGGTTGATGCGGTGATCGGTGACTCGTCCCTGCGGGAAATTGTAGGTGCGGATACGCTCCGAACGGTCGCCGCTACCGACCAGACTCTTGCGCGTGGCAGCCTCCTGCGACTGGCGTTCGTGCAGTTGGCGGTCGTGCAGCCGCGCAGCCAGGATGGACAGCGCCTGGGCCTTATTGCGATGTTGCGAACGGTCGTCCTGGCATTCGACCACCAGACCGCTGGGAACGTGCGTTATGCGCACCGCCGAATCGGTCTTGTTGATGTGCTGCCCGCCCGCGCCCGAGGCGCGGTAGGTATCGATGCGCAGATCCGCCGGATTGATCGCGACTTCGGCGATCTCGTCGGCTTCGGGCAGTACCGCCACCGTGCAAGCCGAGGTGTGGATGCGGCCCTGCGTCTCGGTGACCGGCACGCGCTGCACGCGATGCCCGCCCGACTCGAACTTGAGCCGCGCGTAGGCGCCGTCTCCGATCACCCGCGCAATCACTTCCTTGTAGCCACCCAGGGCCGAATCGCTGGCCGACACGATATCGAGCTTCCAGCCGCGGCGCTCAGCATAGCGCGTGTACATGCGCAGCAGATCGCCGGCGAACAGCGCCGCCTCGTCGCCGCCGGTGCCGGCGCGGACCTCGATGAACAGATTGCGGTGATCACTCGGATCGCGCGGCAACAGCGCGCGTTGCAGTGCGCCTTCCAGCGCCTCCAGGTGTGTCTCGCCGGCCTCGATCTCGCTCTGCGCGAACTCGCGCAGCTCCGGGTCGGCGAGCATCTCGCGTGCCTCCGCGCAATCGTCCTCGATCTGCCGGAACTCGTGATACAGCGTGACCACCGGCTCGATCTCGGCGCGCTCGCGCCCCAGCTCACGCATCGCCTCGACGTCGCCCGAGGCCAGTTCGCGGTCCACTTCCTCGAGTCGCGCGGCGAGTTGTTCGAGCTTGTCTCGGATGCTTTGCTTCATCGGGCAGTAGGGCGACGCGGCTTCAGTCGTTGGGGTCGAGGTTGAAAATCTTGCGCACGGTGCGGCTGGCATCGGCCTGCAATTCGCCATCGGCCTGATTCAGGTAATGCACCGGAGCATGCAGCAGCTTGCGCGAGAGCGCGCGCGAGAGCTGATCGAGTACCACCTCGGGATCGTCGCCACGCGCCAGCAGGCGGCGTGCGCGCTCGAGCTCGACGGCGCGCAGCGCCTCGGCATGACCGTGCAGCGCACGGATCGTGGGCACCGCTTCGCGCGTCTGCATCCAGTGCAGAAAGCCGTCGACGCGCGCATCGATGATGCCTTCGGCCTCGACCACCGCCTGCTGGCGGGATTCGACCCCCGCATCGACGATCTGGGCGAGATCGTCGACGGTGTACAGGAACACATCGTCGAGCTTGGCAATCTCCTGCTCGATGTCGCGCGGCACGGCCAGATCCACCATCACCATCGGCTTGTGGCGACGCGCCTTGACCGCCCGCTCGACCATGCCCAGGCCGACAATGGGCAGTGGCGCGGCCGTACAGGATATGACGATGTCGAAGCGCGGCAGCACATCGCCGATGGCGTCCAGGCGCATCACCTCGGCACCGAAGCGGCTCGCCAGCACCTGCGCCCGCGCCTCCGTGCGGTTGGCCACGGCGATCAGCGCCGGATGCGCCGCCGCAAAGTGCGCGGCGCACAGCTCGATCATCTCGCCGGCGCCGATGAACAGCACGCGCTGATGCGACAGATCAGCGAAGATGCGCTCCGACAATCGCACCGCAGCGGCGGCCATCGACACACTGTTGGCACCGATGGCGGTCGTCGAGCGCACTTCCTTGGCCACCGCGAAGGTGTTCTGGAACAGCTTGTGCAGCAGCGTGCCGAGCGTGCCGGCCTCCTCCGCACGACGCGCAGCCTCCTTGACCTGGCCGAGAATCTGCGGCTCACCGAGCACCATCGAATCCAGCCCGGCCGCGACACGAAACACGTGGCGCACCGCGTCACGCTGCGGATAGGCGTAGAGATAAGGCGACATTTCCGCCAGCGGCAGGCGATGGAAGCCGGCCAGCCAGTCCGCCGCCGCCTGCGGCTGCTCGGCTGCGAAATACAACTCGGTTCGATTGCAGGTCGACAGGATGGCCGCCTCGCGCACCGAGCGCACATGGGTCAGGTCGTGCAGCGCATCGCTCAGGCGCTCGGACTGGAACGCAACGCGCTCGCGGATCGCGAGCGGCGCGGTCAGATGATTCAGGCCGAGGGCATAGAGCTGCATTGGAGACGGTGCGGGGGCGGACAGTCCCGCATTATATCACCCTGAACAGGCTGAAATACCCTGAAAAATCAGGCATTTCAGCGAACACCGAAATGCATCGGCGCAAAAAAGAGGCCGTGGCGTGTTCCCACGCCACGGCCTGCCAGCCGGAAGGGCTCGGATTACTTGGAGCCGTCGGCGGCTTTCTCGGTTTCGCCCGGGATGACGCTGCGATCGACGAGGTCGGAACGCAGCTTGTAGCTGACCGACTGTGCGTCGTAGGAAATCACCTCGGCTTCCTTGGCTGCGGCGGAGGCTGCCGCGGCAGCCTTCTCGGCGGCCTCGGCGTTGCCGATCGCGGCCTTCGAGAGCTGATCCGCATTGAGCGCGGTCTGCGAGGCGCGCGATGCTTCCTTGGCGGCTGCAGCGGCCGTGTCGTTGGCGGCGGAGGCCGACTGGGCGTTGGCCGCAGTGGCCGTACGCAGTTCCTCGACGTCCATCTTCAGCGCCTCGACATCGGCGACCGAAGCGCAGCCCGATGCGAGCACGATGGCCAGCGCAGGCAGGGTCAGGCGTGCAAGTTTCATGGTGTTTCTCCTTGTTGAATGACAGGTGCGATTTTGGGCCGTACGCCGACATGTTGCAGGCGCGCGACGCCGAGTGCGATGCGGCGCAAATGTTGGATCCGTGTTCGCCAGAGCCCGGGGATACGCCCGGATTCCGCACCCCGGGCCGTTTCCGACCGCCACGGCCACACCGCATCCTAGTACGAAGAGAGCGTATGCGAAAGGGCTGGAACGACCAAAAGTGGCGTGATCGCGACACCTTTGGTCACATTTCAGGCTGCATGCAGGCGCAGCGCGTCGACCACACCCCGCAGATCGCCGCCGGCAGGTGACAACGGAGTACTGACCCGCTCACGCACGGATGCGCCGAGCAGGTGTACGACGAAGCTCGCCAGCGTCCCGCTGGGACCGACGTCGACATAGTGTCTCGCCCCGCCGGCTTCGAGCATACGCACGGTTTCGGCAAACCCGACCGGGTCCCGCACGATGCGCCACAGATGCGCCGGGTCGACGCGTTCGAGCACGCGCACGGCCGCGCAACTGGCCAGCGGGAGGCGTGGTGCGCGCAGTTGTAGCCCGGCGCAGCGTGCCGCGAAAACCTCGCGAGCACCATCGACGGCCGCACTGTGGAAGGCATGAGCGACCGGCAGGCGGCTGCAGATCGCGCCTTCGGCCTCGAGCGCAACGCGGCACCCATCCAGCGCGGCCGGAGCACCCGAGAGCACCACATGCCCGTCGAAGTTGCGCGCCGCCACCTCGACGCCGGCCAGCAGGTCGGGGCGGCGCGACAGCCACGACGCGCCGCCGATCACCGCCAGCATGCCGCCTGCGGGCACATGCTCACGCACCACAAGCGCCTGGTCGACAACCCGTTCGAACATGTCATCGAAACCGACGCAGCCGGCCGCCGCGAGGGCCACATACTCGCCCAGGCTGGCCCCGAGCACGATGTCCGGACGCACGCCGTGCGCATCGAGCGCACGCGTCATCGCCCACTCGACGGCGAAGATCGCCGGGTGACTCAGCCCCAGGTCTTCCAGCCAGTCGTCGCTGTCGCCGTACACCGCGTCGATCAGCCCGACGCCAGTGCGTCGCCGTAGCAGGCGATCGGCGCGGAACAGCGTGTCGCGAAAGACCGGCTCGCACTCGAACAGCGCTCGACCCATTGCGGGATAGTGCGCGCCCTGTCCCGCATAGAGGAAGACCACCGCGCGCCGCACCGGGCGGCCTGCGACCTGGGCGCTCACGCCTGCGGTGGCTTCTCGTCGGCCAGATCGGGGGACGGTCGGTCGCGGAATGCAGCCAGCATCACGCCGGCGATCAGCGGTGTCGTCAGCAGACTCATCAGAAACGTCCCCCAATAGCCCGCCCTGCGATCGTGTCCGTAGTGGGCAACGATCAGCGAAGCACCGATGTACAACGCGATCACGATGAACCAGAACATGTCCTTCTCCTCAGTTTGCCGTCGCGCCGGCCGGTTGCGCACCGGTGGCGAACGCGCGCACGAAACGTCCGCCGCGACGCGACAGGCGACGCAACTGCGCGACATCGCGCAGCGGATCGAAGGCCTCGATGCGCCCACCGCCCTCCAGATGATCGACGAACAGCCGACCCAGCGCATAGCTGAAACCGGCCATCGACAACGGCAGCGCGATACGCCCGAAGAAACCGCCGATGCCCGCGCCCACCAAGGAGGCGCCGACACTCGAGGCCAGCGCGGCGAGCCACGCGTTGACGTCCGAGCGGGTCAGTTGCTGGCCATACAGCCGAGCAAGACGTGCGAGCATCAAGGCATCGACTGCCAGACCGCCGCCGAATCCCACGCCCGGCGCCGGCACCAGCCCTACACCGGCACCGATCACCACATGCTGCGCGACGATGCGCTCGGCCGACGCGCGACGCCCCGGCGGCACAGCAGGCGCCGGCAGGTCCGCGAACACCCCGTCGTCATCCCGTCTCATCGTTTTCTCCTCGCGTTGTCGCGACGCGCGCCGGGCACGACCGCCAGTTCCTCCAGACCCGTACGATACCCCGCCAGCAACGCTTCGACGCGTTTCGCATGCCAGCGCCCGGCAGCGAAACCGATGCGCACCCACAGGCGGTCATCGCGCACCGCCACATGCACTTCGAGTTCCGCGCTGCGCGGCGCGTCGTCGGGCGCCAGCCGCTGGTTGTGGTGCGCGCGTACGAAACGAAACGGCCCGCGCACCTCGTCGGGCAGGCGGCCCAGGTAATTCAGGCGCAACGGCGTGAGCCGCTCGTCGGGATACACGTCCGCGCCGAGCGCATCGCCGAACCAGTCGTACGCATGCCCCTCGGGCACTGCCTCGTCGAGCGCCGCCGCGACGCGCTGCGCGATGCGCGCCAGCCCGGCGCGGCCAACGTCGACCCGCAGCGGGAAATGCACGGCGAAGTTGCCGACCGACTCGGCAAAGTCCTCGCCGTCGATGCACGGGCGCCCCGCCATGCGATGGCTCACCACCGCGAAGCCGCTGCCCACAACCCGCGCAGCGGCCCGGTACAGCGGTGCGGCGAGCAGCGGATAGGCCGCCAGTCCGAGTTCGCTGCGACGCGTATCGAGCAGCGCACGCGTGCTCGCCTCGTCCAGTTCGAACTCGCGCGAATCGGCTGCGGCCTCTAGGTTCGCCACCGACGGGTCATCCGGCCACAGCTCGAAACCGCGACAGCGCCCGAGTCTCTCAACCCAGGCCTTCTTCGCGGCATCCAGCCCGCCACTTGCCGCGTCGTGCGTCAGCCGCGACGCCAACTCGAGTGGCGATGCGCCGGGCCCGCGCGCAGGCACGTCGCCGCCGGCCACAAAGGCCTCGACCGCCTGCCAGAACTCGCGGAACAGCACATCGCCGGAGACGAAATCGCCGTTGATGTGGTGGTTGGCCAGACAGAACTCCCAGTGCGCGTCCTCGTGACGCAGCACAAAAGCCGCGTCCAGCGGCCAGCGCGTCAGCTCGAAGCCCTCGCAGGCCTCGCGCAGCCCGCGCCACACCAGCGCGTCGACCTCGTCCGCCGGGCAGCCGGCGACGTCGATCACGCGCAGTTCGGCCTGTTCGGCAATCGATGCATCGAGCGCGCACTGCCGCCAGCGTCCTTCGGCGTCGGTACGGAACACCGTGCGCAGCGCCTCGTGCCGCCCCACCAGCCAACGCCATGCGCGCACCAGCGCCGACGGATCCAGCCGGCCGCGGTACTCGAAGCGCGTATATCCCCACCACGCATGCGGCGGCGGGAAGTGCTGCACCAGCCAGCGCTGGGCCGGCGCCAGCGGCGCCTCGCGCACGATGGCCGGTGCGACCAGCCCCTTGCGGTCGAGCTTGCCGTTGGCCGTACGTGGCAGGCGCTCGCGACGTTCGAAGCGCGCCGGCACCATCCACGCCGGCAGGCGCGCCGCGCAGGCCGCGCGCAGCACCTTTTCCGTCACCCCGGTGTCGGCAACGAACCAGGCCGCCAGATGCGCGTCGCCGTCCTCACCGCACTTGAGCACGGCCGCCTCGCGCACGCCCTCGCAGTCGCGCAGCACGGCCTCGATCTCACCCAGCTCGATGCGGTAGCCGCGCAGCTTGACCTGGCTGTCGAGACGGCCCAGGTATTCGATCACGCCGTCGACGCGACGTCGTACCAGATCGCCACTGCGATACACGCGCCCCCCGACAAGATCCGGTGCATCGAACGGCACGAAAGCGCGTTCGGTCAGTTCCGGCGCGTCGTGGTAGCCGATGGCGAGCTGCACGCCGCCGATGCACAGCTCGCCGGCCTCGCCGTCTGCCACCGGCGCCAGTTGCTCGTCGACGACATAGAGCTGCACGCTGTCGATTGCGCGTCCGATCGGCACGCTCGCTCCCGGCACGTCCTGCGGCCCGTCGATGACCTGACAACTGACGTCGATCGAGGCCTCGGTCGGCCCGTACAGGTTGGCCAGCCGCGCGCCGCTGCCGAAACGCTCGAACCAGCGCCGCACGTCGGGCGCCGGCAGCGCCTCGCCCGACAGCACGACCCAGCGCAGCGCCGGGAAACCGCCGTCGTCCTCGACGGCCATCGCCTGAACGAATTCGCCGAACATCGACGGCACGAAATGCATCGCGACGATGTCGCGCTCGCGCACGGCCTCGGCCAGCGCCCACGGATCGCGCGCAGTGGCCGCATCGACGACGTGCAGCACACCGCCCTGCATCAGCGGCCACAGCAGTTCCCACACCGAGATGTCGAAACACACGGTGGTCTTGTGCAGCACCGCCTCGCCCGGCGCCAGCGCGAAACGGCGCTGGTGCCAGGCCAGCCGGTTGGCGTAGCCGCGGTGATGCAGCACCACGCCCTTGGGCCGCCCGGTCGAGCCCGAGGTGTACAACACCACCATCGCCTCATCCGGCGCCGGCAACGGCAGCGCGGCCGGATCGAGCGCCGTCCAGTCCTCGACCGGCGTGACCGGCAACCCGGGGCTCGCCTCTCCCTGCGCCATCACGATGTGGCCCGTAGGCACTTGGGCGCACGCACACACCTCGCATGCCAGCGCGGCCAGTGCGCCCTCGCTGACCAGCGCGGCCAGCCGCGCGTGACCGACGATCCAGGCCAGGCGCCCAGCCGGGTACTCGGGGTCCAGCGGCACATAGGCCGCGCCGGCACGCATCACCGCGACAATCGTCGCGGGCAGCGCACGGCCGCGCTCGAGCAGCACGCCGACGCGATCACCTGCGCCAACACCCAGCGCGCGCAGCCGCGTCGCCAGCCCCGCGCTCCAGGCGTCGAGCTCGCCGTAGCGGAAGACGCCATCGGGGGCGACCACGGCCGGCGCGTCGGGCGCGTCGGCCATGCGCGCGATGATCGCCGCCAGCGGCAGCGGCGGCTCGCCCGCCTCCGGCAGCAGCGCGGCCATCTGACCCAGCGTACGTGCTGCGAGCAAGCCCCGGCGCAGCGCCGCGTCGCCGCGCAAGGCCTGCGGCAGCCGTGCGATCAGCCGGATGCGGCGCAGGCTGTCCAGCCCCAGCGCGGCCTCCAGCGGGCGATCGAGGTCGTCCGGCTCCGGCCGGCGACCGCACACGGCGGCGACCGCGTCGGCGAGCACCGGCGGCACCACCGTCGACGTCGGCGTCGTCACCGCGTCGACGGTCAACGCCGCAGCCGCGATCGCCTCATCCAGTTCGGCTTCGAAGGCCGCGCGCAGCGTGGCGATCTCGTCGCGTGCGAAGAAGGCCGCGTCCCAGTTCCACGACGAATGCAGACGCCTATCGAAGATCTCGTGCAACACATCGATGGTGGCCGGACCGTTGACGGTGCCGGCGCGGTAGGCGCTCACCCGCAACGCGCCGTAGCGCGTCGCGATGCCGGTCTCACCGATATACGGCGCGTACAGGTTGGAGCGCAGGCGCGCGCGAAATACCGGGCGCAGCGCCTCGGGCAGCGCGCCGTCGACCAGTTGCACGTCGCGACGGATGACCGCCGCGGTGTCGCGGATCAGGCGCAGATCCTCGGCTCCGGCCAGGCGCCGGGCGATGTCCGCGGCGCAGGCCGCGAGCATCTCGGGCCAGTCGGCATCGGCCGCGTCAGGTAGCGCCACGGTCAGGTTGCCGGCATGGCAGCCGATCCGCTCGCCCGCATCGATGTCGCCCGCGACGCGTGCGCCGGTGGGCATCTGCACGGCGGGTGTCGCGCCCGGCGCGGTGCGCGCGGCCGCGCGCAGCAAGGCCACGAGCAGCACCACATTGAGCCCCGCCCCCAGCCGAGCGGCCGCCTCGCGCAGCGCCGCCGTGCGTGCCGCGTCGTGCTCGACGACCTCGCACGCGAAGCGCGGCACGAAGTGCTCGATCACCCGTCCGGCCGGATTCCATTCGTAGGGCTCGCCGCCGTCCTGAACTGCGGGCGGCAGTTCGACCGCGTTGAACGCGCGCACGCCTGCGACGAAGCACGCGTCGTCGAGTACCGGCGGCGGCGCGCCCTCGCCGCCCTCGGCCGCGTAGTGCTCGAGCAGCCGGCGCAACAGCAACTGGTTTCCGAGTCCGTCGGACACCAGATGCTCGTTGGTCAGGCACAGCGCGTGCTCTTCCTCACCCAGACGGAACAGCGATATCTCGTGCAGCGGCCAG
This sequence comes from Azoarcus sp., assembly GCA_013911595.1. Classification (GTDB taxonomy): domain Bacteria; phylum Pseudomonadota; class Gammaproteobacteria; order Burkholderiales; family Rhodocyclaceae; genus Pseudazoarcus. The sequence continues at coordinate 9,629 of JACESY010000007.1, read as the reverse complement.
CGTTCCAGCGACCAGCGTCGGTTCAGCCCGTCCGCAAGCGCCTTGTCCAGCGCGGCCTCCTGCGCCTCGCGCGCGAGCGCCGACAGGTCGGTGGTCGCCGGCTCGGGCACCTGCACATCCCGCAGCAGTTCGCAGCGCCAGTCACCCAGCGTGCCGTCGAGCGCGTCACAGCGCAGCACCGTGCGCAGGCCTGGATTGGCCGCCACCAGTGCCTGCCAGGCGCGGTGCAGGCGAGCCGGGTCGAGCGGGCCGGACAGGCGCAGCATCGAACACAGCGAACTCGACTCGATCAGGTGGTGGCCGAGCAGAAACAGGTATTGCGCATCGAGCAGCGGCACCGGCATCGCAGCGGGCGCGTCGTCCGCCGCGTCGTCCTTCGTCGGCGCACCGTCGGCCCCGGTCGCGGCGAGCAGTTCGGCCACCGTGCGCAGGCGCGGCAGCGTGGCGGCATCGACGCCGCGCGCGCCGGGCACGCGTGCGAGCCGCGAGAGCAGGCCCATGAGCTTGATCGAATCCATGCCCAGATCGGCCTCGAGCAGCGCCTCCGGGCGCAGCGCGGCGGGCTCGCAGCCGGCCAGGCCGGACAACTCGTCGAGCACCAGCGTACGCAGGTCGGCCACCGGCGCAGCGGGTCGCGAAGGCACGGGCTCGGGCGCCATCACCGGCGGCGCCTCGGCGACCGGTTTCAGCGCCGCCGTTGCGATCTCGTCCGACTCGACCCAGCAGCGGCGCAGGCGGAACGGCGTGTGCACGCGCGCACGCTCGGCCGGCGCGTCGGGCCAGGCTTCGAGCACCACATGGGCGTTGGTGCCCGAAAGACCGAAGGAACTGACGCCGGCGCGACGCGGCGCGTCGGCCGGCCACGGCATCGGCCGACGCGCGAGGCGAAAGCGCGAATCCTCCAGGCGCAGCAACGGATTGGGCTCGCCCACGCCGGGCTGAGGCGGCAGCAGGCCCTGCTCCAGACACAGCACGGCCTTGATCAGCCCGGCGATGCCGGCGGCCTGATAGGCGTGGCCGATGTTGGCCTTGACCGAGCCCAGATAGCACGGCGCGCCAGTCTCACCCAGGGCGAGGCGCAGACCGTCGAGTTCGACCGGGTCCCCCAGTCGCGTGCCCGTGCCGTGGGTCTCGACATAGCCAACGTCCGCAGCCGACCACCCGGCGCGTGCGAGCACTTCGCCGATCAGCGCACCCTGCGCCGGCGCCATCGGCGCCGCGATGCCGGCGCTGCGCCCATCCTGGTTCACGCCCGAGGCCTTGATCACGGCGCGCACCGGATCGCCGTCGGCGATCGCGCGCTCGAGCGGCTTGAGCACCACCACGCCGACCGCCTCGCCGACCACGATGCCGTCGGCCGCGGCCGAGAACGGCCGGCAGCGCCCCGCAGGCGAGAGGATGTTGGCCGCCGCCGACAACCGCTGGCCGAACGACGTGCACATCAGGTACACGCCACCGGCCAGCGCGAGATCGGCCTCGCCCGCGGCAAGCGCCGCGCAGGCCTGATGCACGGCCACCAGCGAGGCCGAGCAGGCAGTATCCACCGCCACCGCCGGCCCCTTGAAGTCCAGGTGATAGGCGATGCGCGCCGGAATCAGCGACGGCCCGCCACCGAGCATGCTGAAGGCGTTGATCTCGTCCGAGGCCTCAAGCAGACGCGCGTAGTCGCCGAAGGTCGCGCCGACGAACACCCCGCAACGCCCGCCCGCGTAGTCGGCCGGATCGCGCCCGGTGTCGGCCAGCGCGCGCCAGCACTCCATCAGCATCAGGCGCTGCTGCGGATCGGTGCACGCGGCCTCGTGCGGCGTCATGCCGAAGAAGGCCGGATCGAAACCGGCAATGTCATCGAGCAGGGCCGCCCAGCGCCCGTCCGCGTCATGTCGCGCATGCTCGCGCCAGTCCCAGCGCTGCGACGGAATCTCGCATGCCGACACGCGGCCGGCGAGCAGATTCGCCCAGAAGGTGTCGATGTCCGGCGCATCGGGGAAGCGCCCGGACATGCCGATCACGGCGATGTCGCCACTCCTCGCCTTGGCGGCGGCCGGCGCAGCGGCGCGTGTCGTACCGGCTGCACGCGGAGCGCACGTCTCCAGCGCCGTGGCGAGCGCCGTCAGGTCCGGGTGGTTGAACAGATCGGTGGGCGCGACCTCGACACCCAGCGCCCGCGTGGCGGCCTCGGCGATGTGCACCGCGCGCAGGCTGTCGACGCCGAGCAGGCCGAAGGGCAGCGTGGCGTCGATCTCCCCGGCCGGTCGGCCCAGCACCCCGGCGAAGATCTCGCGCAAGGCATCGAGCGATGGCGCGCTCGCAGCGCTCGTGGTACTCGCCGCGACGGACGACGGCGCAGTCGGCGTCGCGGCAACGGCAAGTGCGCGACGATCCACCTTGCCGTTGGGCGTGAGCGGCAAGGCGTCCACGCAATACCATTCGGTCGGCACCATGTATTCGGGCAGCCACGCGCGCAGCCGGCGCGCACGTTCGGCGGGGCTGGACGCACGCGAGGCCTCGCCCGGCACGACGAAGGCCGCGAGCGCGTCCAGACCGCCTTCGCGTTTGAGCGCCACCACCGCGCAGGCGCGGTCGTTCAGGCGTGAGACCACGGCGGACTCGATCTCGCCGGGCTCGACGCGATGACCGCGCAGCTTGATCTGCCCGTCAATGCGGCCGAGCACCTCGATGCGACCGTCCACCAGCCGTCGCGCCAGATCCCCGCTGCGGTAGGCCCGCACCCCGTCGCGCTCGACGAAGCGCTCCGCGTCAAGGTCCGGCCGACCGCGATAGCCACGCGCCACGCCCTCGCCGGCAATCCACAACTCGCCCGCCACACCGACCGCGCATTCGTGCCCGTCGTCGCCCACCACGTGGCAGGTGGTGCCGGCAATCGGCCGGCCGACGGTGACGCGCTCGCCCTCGATCAGGCGGCCGGCGGTGGACCAGATCGTGGTCTCGGTCGGCCCGTACACATTCCATACCTCCGGCACCGCGGCGATCAGGCTGGCCGCCAGGTCCGGTTGCAGCGCCTCACCGCCGACCAGCAGACGGCGCAGGTCTGCCCCGCGCCAGCCGGCCGCCAGCAGCATGCGCCAGGTCGCGGGCGTGGCCTGTGCGACGGTGATGTCGCCCGCCTCCAGACGGCGCCGCAGCCGTGCCGCGTCGCGCGCGTCCGCCGCGCCCAGCACCACCGTCGTGCCGCCGGCATGCAGCGGCAGCAGCAGTTCGAGCGCCGAGATGTCGAAGGACACCGTGGTCAGCGCGAGCATGCGGTCCGCGGACGTGAAGCCCGGTTCATGCGCCATCGCATCGAGAAAGCGTGCGAGCGAGCCATGACGAATCTCGACCCCCTTGGGCGTGCCCGTCGAGCCCGAGGTGTAGAGCACGTAGGCCAGCGCGTCCGGCGCCGGGTCGGGCATCGGAGCCGCCGCGTGCGCCACGCCCTCGGGGTCGATCGGCGTGCAGCCCGGTGGAACGTCGAAACCGTCGCGCGTGCGCTGCAGCACCATGCGCACGCCGGCATCGGCAAGCATCCAGTCACGCCGCTCGCTCGGCCACGCCGCATCCAGCGGCAGGTAGGCCGCGCCGCTGCGCATCACGCCCAGCAGTGCCGCGGGCAGCGCCGCGTCGCGCGCGAGCAGCACGCCCACCACCTCGCCGGGAACGACACCGGCCGCGCGCAGCGCCGCGGCGATCGCATCGGCATGCGCATCCAGCCGTGCGTAATTCCAATCCCCATCGTCGCCGAGCACGGCGAGTGCGTCGGGGCGCGAGGCGGCGTGCGCCCGCACGCGGGCCGACACGCCCTCGGCCGGCGCCTCGCAGCGCGTCTCGTCGTGCCACGCCCGGATGCGCGCGACCTCGTCGGCGTCGGCGCGCCACAGCACATCGAGTCGATCCTCGCCGGCCGCGAGCGCGGCGAGCAGGCCGCGATAGCGTTCGAGCAGGACCTCGGCCAAGTCGCCACCGATGCGCTGCGGATCATGCTTGAGCACGAGTTCCACGCCGTCGTCGCGGCGGTCGATCACTTCGAGCACCAGCGGGAACTCGCCCTCGTGGCGCAGCACGTCGAGGCGACGACCCGCCTGCCCGGCATCCGCCCCCACCCAGTCCTGGAAATAGAAGCCGGCATGGGCCAGCTCGGTCAGCGCCGGCGCGCGCCCGTCCTCGCCCGCCAGATCCGTCAGCATGCGCGCGAGCGGCCAGCGAGCGTGGGCGAGGGCGCGCTCCCAGGTCGTACGCACGGCGGCGACGCAGTCGGCGAAGCGCATCTCGCGCGTGATCGCGAACTCCACCGGCAGCGGATTCATGCAGTGTCCGACGCAGGACTCGAAGCGCGCCTCGTGGCGTCCGGCGGTCGGCACCAGCAGGCGCACCCGACCGTCATCGACGAAGCGCGCAAGCAGTGCCGCCCAGGCCGCGACGGCCGCATCGAAGAGCGTGCCTGCGCCGCGCTCGAGCAGCTCACGGCGCAGCGCGGCATCGACGCGCAGCACCCGGCTCGCACCGTCGCGCGCAAACGGCGCCGGACCGGTCCAGCGCGCATCGGGCAGTTGCAGCGGTGCCGGCACGCGCGCGAGATGCTCGCGCCAGAACGCACGATCGGCGTCGGCAGCCGCGGACACCAGCCAGTCGCGTTCGGCGGCGACGAATTCGCCAAAGGACACCGGCGGCGGCAGCGCCCGACCGGCGAGCAGCGCCTCGAACTCGTCGAACAGCCGGCGCAGCGACAGGCCGTCGACGGCGATGTGATGGAAGCGGCACAACAGCCACGGCGCCTCGGCCATGCCCTTGACCAGCGTGAAATCGGCCGGCACGTCGTCGGCCAGGCGGAACGGCCGGCGCGCCTGTTCGCGCAGCCACGCACGCTGTTCATCCGCCGCGGCATGCGGCGCGACCAGACGCTGCAAGGACAGCGACACGGCCGCATCGACCACGCGCGACGGCGCGCCGTCGCGCTCGACAAAGCGCGTGCGCAGGCTCACATGGCGTTCGACCAGTGTCGACAACGCACGCTCGATCGCGGCGATGTCGGTCTCGCGGTTCAGTTCGAGTACCACCGGCAGGATGTAGCCCGCCCCCTGCGGGTCGATGCGCGACTGCAGCCACAGCAGGCGCTGCCCCTCGGACGCGGGCCCGCCGTTGTCGTCGTCCACCTGCTCCGACAGGCGACGGGGCGCGATGTCCGCAGCGGACATCTTCGGCAGCGCCGCGTCGAGCGCCTCGAGCAGCGCGCCGATGCTGCCGAACGCGACCAGCTTCGCAACCGGCCAGTCGATGTGCGCCGCGTCACGCAAGCGATTGCGCAGCAGCACCGCGGTGAGCGAGCTGAAGCCGGCCTCGTCGAGTGAGGCCTCGCGCGGTGGCGGCGCGTCCAGCCCCAGCACATCGGCGAGCAAGCCGGCGGCATCGCCGCTGAGCGACCGCCCGGCCGAGCCAGGCGACGGCACGTCGGCCGTCAGTCGTGCGAGCGCCGGTGCGTCGGCACGGCCCCACAACACGGCCGCCGACGCCAATCCGTCGGCGAGCAGGGCATCGAGCACGGCCAGCGCCTCGTCAGTGGGCAGCAGTTCCAGCCCGGTGTCGCGGCGCAGACGCGCCAGCTCCGACTCGGGTGGACGCATGCCGCCATCGGCCCACAGCGGCCAGGCGATCGCCACCGCGTTGCCGTGCCCTGCCGCCCAGGCATCGACGAACCGGTTCGCCGCGGCATAGCCGCCCTGCCCTGCATTGCCCATCCAGCCGGCGAGCGAGGACATCGCGACGATGCGCGGCGCGACACCGGCCGCGCGGCACGCCGCGTCGATCGCGAGCAGGCCGTCGACCTTGGCCGCGCACGCGCGCTCGAAGGCCGCAGCATCGGCATCGGCGACCAGCCCGTCGGCCAGCGCTCCGGCGGCGTGGACCACGTCGTCGACGCCGCCCAGCCGGGCCAACGCGACTTCGAGTACGGACGCCGCGCCGGCCCCGGTCGCGACATCCGCGGCAAGATAGGCGGCTTCGCCGCCAAGCGTGTGCAATTCTTTGAGCAGCGCATCTATGCCGGCGTCGTGCGCGCGCTGCCCCACCAGCAGCAGTCGCGCGCGATACCGGGCGGCCAGATGCCGCACGACATGACGCCCGACGCCGCCCGCGCCGCCGGTGACGACGATCCGCGCGCCCTCCCGCCAGGCCGGCCCGGTGCCTTCCGCTACGTGGGTCTCGACATGTCGGCGCTCGATGCCGCCGTCCATCGCGCGCAATACGCTGCCCGGCGCGCAATCGAGCGCAAGCGAACGCGGCGCCGCGTCGGCCGTCGGCGCCGCCAACACCACGCCACGCAGGCGCGGCTCTTCGGCGTGCCAGCTGCCGAGCAGGCCGCCCACGGCCTCGGCAAAGGCCTGCTGCGGCAGGTCGCCCGGCGTCACGACGACCAGTGCGACCACCTCGTCGCCATGGATCAGTGCGCGCGCGAGCGCGTCGCGTACCTGCAACAGGCCGCGCGCGAGCGGTGCCTCGGCGCGGCACTCGAGCACGCGCACGCGCTCCGCGCCGTCGGCGCCGGAGCCGGAAAACGCGCGCCATCGCGGCGTCAGCACGGTGCACCGCGCGGCTGCGGCGACACGTCCGCCGTGCTCACCCAGCCAGTGACGCGGCCCGGCGAAACGATACGGCGGCAACGGCAGGCGGCGGCGCGGCGCGGCGAACAGCGCGCCGAAATCGAGCGTCGCACCCTCGACCCACAGCGCCGCGAGTTCCTGTAGCCGCGCCTGCGGCAAGGTCGGCCCGGCCTCCACGCGGCGTTGAGCACCGGCGGCGCGTCCCCGACACACCGGCAACGGTGATTCGTGCCCGGCCGCCAACGCCCGCACGGTGGAACGCAACGTGGCCGCGTCGGCGGCGACGAAGGCCAGCCGCTCGGCCATCGCATCACGCCCGCTGCCCAGCGTCCAGGCCACATCGGCCAGGTCCACCTCGCGTGCGCCGGACGGCTTCATCGCGGCGGCGATTTCGCGCACGCTGGCCGCGACGCCCAGCACGCCCGGCCCCGGCCGACCCACACCGGCGGCGTCCAGCGCTCCGGCCAGCGCGACCATCCCTGACGCGTCCAGGCCGGTATCGCCCAGCGGCTCGTCGGGATCGACCTCGTCGGACGCCACACCCAGCAAGGCCGCCACGCATTGGCGCACGACGCCCATTGCATCGCAATCGCCACCCTCGCCCAGCCACGCAGCGAGATCGGCCACGCGGCGCGCGAGATCGTCGGCGGTGCGTGCGGACAGCACGATCAGCCGCGCCGCGCCGTCGTCGGTCCGGGCCGCGACCGTCGGCGGCTCGGCGATGACGACATGGGCGTTGGTACCGCCGAAACCGAAGGAACTGATGCCGGCCACGCGCCGCCCGGCACGCGGCCACGGCTGGGTGCGCTCGGCGATCGCCAGCGGCGCGTCACCCGTGTCGATACGCGGATTGGGCGCATCGAAATGCAGCACACCGGGCACGCGCGCCTCGCGCACCGCCAGCGCGGCAGCGATGGTGCCGGCCAGCCCCGCCACCGCCTCGAGGTGACCGACATGGCTCTTGACCGCCGCCACCAGGCACGGCGCAGCGCTGCGCGGCGCATCGGCGAAGGCCTCGGCCAGGCCGCGCATCTCGACCGGGTCGCCCAGCACGGTACCGGTGCCATGCGCCTCGACGAGCCCGATCGCGGCGGCATCGACGCCGGCCGCCCGCCACGCGGCACGCAGCACCGCCGCCTGGGCTGCGGCATTCGGCGCGGTCAGCGAAGTCGCCCGCCCGCCGTGATTGACCGCGCTGCCGAGAATCACCGCGTGAATGGTGTCACCGTCGGCCTGCGCGCGCGACAGTGGCTTGAGCATCAGCGCCGCCACGCCCTCGCTGCGCACATAGCCGCCAGCCGAGGCGGCGAAGCTGCGGCAGCGCCCGCGCACATCGAGCATGCCGGCGCGCGAGAAGGCCAGATGCAGATCCGGCGTCAGGATGGCGTTGGCCGCTGCCACCAGCGCCGTGTCGCAGGCTCCGGCGCGCAGCGCACGCACGGCACGATCGAGCGCCACCAGCGAGGACGAGCAGGCGGTGTCCACGGTCTCGCTGGGTCCGGCCAGATCGAGCAGGAAGGAGATCCGGTTGGACATCAACGACGGCGCGATACCGGTGGCCGAATACGCCTCGATTGCCGCGTCCGTGGCACGCGCCAGCGCCGCGTAGTCGTAGCCCGCGCAGCCGACGAACACGCCGGTCCGGCTGCCGGCGAGCGCGCGCGGCGCGTGACCGGCATGCTCGATGGCGCGCCAGGCGCTCTCGATGAGCAGCCGCTGCTGCGGGTCCATCGCGTCGGCCTCAACCGGTGCGATGCTGAAGAAGGCTGCATCGAAGCGGTCGATATCCTCGACGAAACCGCCCCAGTGCACGTCGGTACGCCCCGCCTCGCGCGCCGGGTCGCCATGCAGCGCACGCCAGTCCCAGCGCCCGGACGGAATTTCGCGGATCGGATCGACGCCCTCGCACAGGTTGCGCCAGAAGGTTTCGATGTCGTCCGCGCCGGGAAAGCGCAGGTCCAGCCCGACGATGGCGATTGGCTCGTCGGCCGTTTGCGCCACCGGCGCGCTCGCAAGCGGTGGCGACGAGGCGGCGACCGGGTCCGCTTGCTGCACACGATCCGGCGCACCGCCGAGCGCGCGCGCGATCTCGTCCGGCCAGCGTGCCAGCGCCAGATCGGCCAGCGCCGCGAGCGAGCGCACCTCGAAGAAGATCGCCGGATTCAGCGCCGTGCCGCAGGTCCGGTTCAGTTCGTCGGCCAGCGCGGTCAGCGAGATCGAATCGAAACCGTAGTCGGCCAGCGGCGCGTCGGGCTCGACGGCAGCAGCCGCGACGCTCAGGTTGGCCGCCACCGCCGCACACAGCGCATCGAGCAGGCGCGCGTGCAGACCGGCATCCACGACCGCGGCGGCCGGCCGTGCCGCAGACGCCGGCGGCGCGATCGCCGCACGCAGACGGGCCGCGTCACCATGGGCGAGGACAATTTCGGTCGCGTCCGTAGCCAGCGCCGCCGCGAGCGCACCCAGCCCGATGTCGGTCGGCATCGGCGCGAGGCCGGTGGTGCGCTCCAGCGCCGCGAGCACGGCCGGCGCCGGGCGCATGCCGCCGTCGGCCCACAGCGGCCAGTCGACCAGCAGCGTGCGTGCGCCGCGTGCGGTGCGCTCCCGCGCGAAACCGGCCAGCGCGCGGTTGGCGAAGGCATAGGCGGCCTGGCCGGTGGAGCCGACGCGCCCGGCCAGCGCACCGAACAGCACGAACCAGTGCGGCGCGTCCGAAGCCGTCGCGGCATCGAGCAAGTCCGCCCCCGGCGCCTTGACTCGCGCGCAGGCGGCAGCGGACTCGGGGTCGATCTCGCCGAGCAGCCGGTCGTCGAGCACGCCGGCCGCATGCACCACCCCGCCGATGCGCCCGAAGGCGGCGCGCGCGATGGAGGCGGTGCGCGCCGCCTTCGGGCGCATCGGCCACCACTTCCAGCACTCGCCCGCGCCCGGACGCGCGCGGTTCGCCGTGCGCGGCGGTGCGTCCCAACAGCGCGACGTCGGCGCCGGCCGCGGCGAAGGCCGCGCCGACGAGGCGACCCAGCGCACCGGTGCCGCCGG
>JACESY010000069.1 GCA_013911595.1 Azoarcus sp. | reverse complement strand
GCGCGCGTCAGATCTCCGACAGTACCCAGGGCAATCTCGCGGCAGCGCGCGAGGCGCTTGACGGCATGCGGGACATCGCACGGCGCGTGGGCACGATGAGCGAGAAGGTGGGCGGCTTCAACCGGCTGGTGGACGAGCTGAGCACGCGTTCGGACAGCGTACGCACGATCGCCTCGATGATTCGCGAGATCGCGGAGCAGACCAATCTGCTGGCGCTCAACGCCGCCATCGAGGCCGCGCGCGCCGGTGAGGCCGGCCGCGGGTTTGCCGTCGTGGCGGACGAGGTGCGCAAGCTCGCCGAGCGGGTGAATGTGGCCACCGTCGACATCGAGAACAACGTGTCCGACATGATCGGCCGCGTCGACGAAACGCGCGAGGGCAACGAGGTCATCCGCAGGGACGTTGCGGAAATTCTGGATGTGGTCGATGCCTCGGCGCGGCAGTTTGCCGAAATGGTCGAGGAGTTCACCGCAACCGGCGACGAACTGGGCCGCGTCGCGGTGGCCATCGGTCAGCTCTCCGCGACCAATGCGGATGTGCACGAGCACGTGGCCGAGATCCGTGAGATCTCCGAACGGGTGGCGGGCCACATGAGTGACGCCGAAGGCGGCATGAAGCGGCTGGCCGAGTCGACCGCAGCGGTTCAGCAGCTCGTCGCGCGCTTTCGCATCGACGGGCGCTGAAAGGGCGGCCGGGGCTCAGGCGCTTTTCTGATCCGACAGGACGATGTTAACCTCGAGAATCTCGAGGTTGTCCTGCTTCTCGAGTTGCACCTTGATGTCGTCCGGGTTGACCGATACGTACTTCGAGATCACCTCGATGAGCTCACGCTGCAGCGCCGGCAGGAAATCCGGCCCGCGCGAATCCGAGCCGTGCTCGCGCGCGATGATGAGCTGCAATCGCTCCTTCGCGACCGAAGCCGTGCGTTCCTTTTTTCCGAAGAATCGCGCAAGGAGGGACATGTCACTTGCCTCCGAACAGGCGCTTCATCAGGCCCGGTTTCGAGTAGTCGACGAAGCGTAGCTGGCGGTCCTCGCCGAGAAAGCGTGCGACCACGTCGGCGTAGGCCTCGGCCACGTCCGTGCCTTTCAGATGGATTGCCGGCGTGCCCTGGTTCGAGCCATGCAGCACCGATTCGGATTCGGGAATCACACCGATCAGCGGCACGCGCAGCAGCTCCTGCACGTCCTTGTAGGAGAGCATCTCGCCATCCTCGACGCGCTTGGGCGAGTAGCGCGTGACCAGCAGGTGCTCCTTGACCGCCTCGCGACCCTCGGCCGCGCGGCGCGACTTCGACTGCAGGATGCCGAGGATGCGGTCCGAGTCGCGCACCGACGAGACTTCCGGGTTGGTCGTGACGATGGCTTCATCCGCGAAGGTCAGCGCCAGCACGGCACCGCGCTCGATGCCGGCGGGCGAATCGCACACGATGTAGTCGAAGCCCATGTGTTCGAGCTCCTTGATCACCGTCTCGACGCCTTCCTCGGTGAGCGCGTCCTTGTCGCGCGTCTGCGAGGCCGGCAGGATGAACAGATTCTCGCAGTTCTTGTCCTTGATCAGTGCCTGGTTGAGCTTGGCCTCGCCGTTGAGCACATTGACCAGGTCGTAGACCACGCGGCGCTCGCAGCCCATGATCAGATCGAGATTGCGCAGGCCGACGTCGAAGTCGATCACCGCGGTCTTGAAGCCGCGTAGCGCGAGTCCGGACGCGAAGGCTGCACTGGTGGTGGTCTTGCCTACGCCACCCTTGCCTGAGGTTACGACGACGACTCGAGTCACGATGGGATTCCTTCCAGACGGTTGGGCTGCATTCAGTCGAGCTGCAGCGGTTCGATGGTAAGCGCCGTGCCACGGCCCGATTCGGCCATGCGCACGCAGGCCGGACGACCCGCGATCGCGGCGGGGATGCCCTGTTCGAAAGTGCGGTACACGCCGGCGATCGAAACGATCTCCGGGCCGAAGTTGGTCGCCAGTATGCGCGCTCGATCGTTGCCCTGGGCGCCGGCCAACGCGCGTCCACGCAGCGGACCATAGCAGTGGATGCTGCCGTCGGCGATGACCTCGGCGCCGTTGCTCATGCCCGCCAGCAACACCAGGTCGCCGCCGCGTGCATAGACCTGCTGGCCGGAACGCACCGGGCGGTCGACGAACATCGTCGGCGCGGGCGCGGGCGCGGCGGCCGGTGGCGCGGCGGCGGGTTGCGGCTGCGGCGACAGGCTTGGTTCGGGCTCGCGGCGGGCGGCCGGCGGCGGGGCCTCGGTGTTGGTCGCGGCCGCATCCAGCAGGGCCACGCCGGCCTGGCGTGCGCCGGCGATCAATTCGGCTGGCAGGCCGCGCGCGCCGATGGGCTGGAGCTGGAAGCGGCGGAAGAGGCTCAACAGGCCGGCCCAGTCGAGGCGTTCGGGCGCGTCCTCACCGAGTTCGGCGAAATCCAGGATGGCCGCTTCCCCGGAAAAGAAGTCGGGGCGGCCACCGAGCATCTTGTGCAGTTCGTCGGCGAGCAGGTCCGGGCGCGTCTCGCGCAGCATGGCTACGGTCGCGCCGATCGACGCGTTTCGGAACTCGATCGGGCGGCGCGGGGGCGGGTTCGTCGACATGAATGCTCAGTGCCTCAAAAGCTTGCGAGTCTAATGACGGTGGCGAATTCGGGCAAGGACGGCGGCGGAATCCGGCGATCGTGTGCGCTCAGTGCAGGGTCGGCGGCGCATCCTCGTCGCCGTCGTCGTCGAACAGCGCGTCGATGTCGTCGGCGTCGTAGCGATAGGTGTGATTGCCCAGGTCGTCGTGCACGACGACTTCGCCGTGTTCATCGAGAATGTCGTCGAGTTCGTCGCGGCCCAGGCTGCGCAGCATGTCCTCGACCTTCTGCGGGTCGCGCGGCCAGTCGTGGCTGACCTCGCGCGGCGCGAACAGGCGCACGTCCTCCTCATTGAACAGGCGCCCGAGCAGCGCCTCAGCATCGAGCCCGAGCAACTCGTCGGGGCGTACGGTGGACGCCAGATGCTGCACGCGATCCCAGCCGTCGGCGTCGCGCGCGTCGGCGCCGGGCAGCTTCTGCAGGAACAGGCCGCAGGCAGCCTCGCCGTCACAGGCCAGCCACAGCGCCGCCGGCTGCTGCTCGGACTGAGTCAGATAGTGCTCGAACACCTCAGCGACGCTGTCGCCTTCGAGTGGCACCAGGCTGCGGTAGGGCTCGCGCATGGAGGGCATCTCCAGCGAGAGCTGCATGCGGCCGGCGCCGACCAGCTGCGTCAGCGCCTCGCCCTGTATCGGACCGTCGACCTTGGCCATCGCGCGCAGGTTGAGTGACTCCGGGCAGTCGACGACGAGCAGGTGTAGCGGCCCGTTGCCGTGAATCTGGAAGGTCAGCCGGCCGGGCTGCTTGAGATTGCCGGCGATGATGGTCGACACCGCGCACATCTGGCCGAGTACACGCGCGACCTCGGGCGGGTAGTTGCGCCCTGCCTGCAGGGCCTGCCACACGTCGTCCAGGCGCACCAGCGCGCCGCGGATGTCGAGCTGCTCCAGCAGGAAACGTCGTACCCAGGAAGTCGATTCGCTCATCAGGCGACTCCGAGTCTGGCGGCGAGGCTGTCGGGGTCGAAGCCGACCAGCACCTCGCCGGAGTCAGTCTCGATCACCGGGCGGCGGATCACACTCGGATGCGCACGCATCAGCGCGATCGCCTCGGCGTCGGAGTCGACCGTCTGCTGCTCGGGCGCGAGCTTGCGCCAGGTCGTGCCGCGCCGGTTGAGCAGCGCCTTGCGCCCCAGCGACGCGCACCAGCGCGCGAGCGTGGCTTCGTCGATGCCGACCTTCTTGTAGTCGTGGAAGTCATAGTCGACGCCGGCCGCTTCCAGCCAACCGAAGGCCTTCTTCATTGTGTCGCAGTTCCTGATGCCGTAGATGCGCACCGTCATCGTGGTTCTTCCTTGCCGCCGTTTGGACGAATTCTACTTGTTGCCGCGCAGGGCCCGGGCCAGCGCGTCGGCCATTGCACCATCGGGCTTGTTGCGCTCGGCGCCCGCCCGCGGGCTGTTCTGGCGGCGCGCCTGCGCCTGTGGCTTCTTCGGGGCCGGTTCGCGTGCCGGCTTCGGCGACTTCACCGCCGGCGGCTCGCCGAGCTTCATCGTCAACGCGATGCGCTTGCGCGCCAGATCCACCTCCAGCACCTTGACCTTGACGACGTCGCCGGCCTTGACCACGGCGTGCGGGTCGCGCACAAAGCGGTCCGCGAGCATCGATAAATGCACCAGGCCATCCTGATGTACGCCGACATCGACGAAGGCACCGAAGTTGGTGACGTTGGTGACCACGCCCTCGAGCAGCATGCCCGGTTCCAGGTCGGAGACCTTCTCGATGCCGTCGCGGAAGGTCGCGGTGCGAAACTCCGGGCGCGGATCGCGGCCGGGTTTCTCGAGTTCGGCGAGAATGTCGCGCACGGTCGGCTCGCCGAAGCGCTCGTCGGTGAACTCGGCCGCTTGCAGTTCGCGCAGCCGGCGCGTGTCGCCCATGACTTCGCGCACGCTCGCCTGCACCCGCGCGAGAATGCGTTCGACCACCGGATAGGCTTCCGGGTGTACCGCTGAGGCGTCGAGCGGATCGTCCCCGTCGCGGATGCGCAGAAAGCCCGCCGCCTGTTCGAAGGTCTTGGGCCCCAGGCGGGCGACTTCGAGCAAGGCCTTGCGCGAACGGAAGGAGCCGTTGGCGTCACGGTGCGCGACCACGTTCTCGGCCAGCGCCGTGCTCAGCCCGGCGATGCGCGCGAGCAGCGGGGCCGAGGCCGTGTTCAGGTCTACGCCGACGGCGTTGACGCAGTCCTCGACCACGGCGTCGAGCATCTTCGCCAACCGGCTCTGGTTTACGTCGTGCTGGTACTGGCCCACGCCGATGGATTTGGGATCGATCTTGACCAGTTCGGCGAGCGGGTCCTGCAGGCGGCGGGCGATCGACACCGCACCGCGCAGCGACACGTCCACGTCGGGAAATTCGCGCGAGGCCAGCTCCGAGGCCGAATACACCGATGCACCGGCCTCCGACACCATGACCCGCGTGAGCTTGAGTTCGGGATGGCGCTGCATCAGTTCGGCGACGAGCTGATCGGTCTCGCGCGAGGCCGTGCCGTTGCCGATCGCGATCAGCTCGACGTGCTGGGCGCGGATCAGCTCCAGCAGCGCGGCGATGGACGGTTCGCGATGGCGGCGCGGCTCGAACGGATACACGGTATCGGTCGCCACCAGCTTGCCGGTGGCGTCGACCACGGCCACCTTGACGCCGGTGCGTATGCCCGGGTCCAGACCCATGGTCGGGCGGTTGCCGGCCGGCGCGGCGAGCAGCAGGTCCTTGAGGTTGCGCGCGAACACGCGGATCGCTTCTTCTTCGGCGCGCTCGCGCAGGGCGCCGATCAGGTCCAGTTCCAGATGCAGCGACAGCTTCACGCTCCACGCCCAGCGCACCGTCTCGACCAGCCACGCGTCGGCGGCACGGCCCTGGCTGCGGATGCCAAAGCGCGTGGCGATGCGTGCCTCGCACGGGTGAGTCGTGCCTTCGTCGTGCGCCAGTTCGAGCGCGACACGCAGCACGCCCTCGTTGCGTGCGCGCAGCAGGGCGAGTGCGCGGTGCGACGGAATCTTTGCCAGCGGCTCGCGATGGTCGAACCAGTCGCGAAACTTCGCCCCTTCGTCCTCCTTGCCCTCGATCACGCGCGCGACGATTGCGCCGTCGGCGAGCAGGCGCTCGCGCAACTCGGCAAGCAGCTCCGCATCCTCGGCGAAGCGCTCCATCAGGATCTGACGCGCGCCGTCAAGCACGCTCTTCGCATCCTCGAAGCCGGCCTCAGGGTTCAGGAAGGCCTCGGCCTCGGTCGCCGGATCACGCGCCGGATCGGACAGCAGCAGGTCGGCCAGCGGTTCGATGCCGGCCTCGCGCGCGATCTGCGCCTTGGTGCGGCGCTTGGGCTTGTAGGGTAGATACAGGTCTTCGAGGCGTTGCTTGGTTTCAGCCGCTTCGATCTGCGCGCGCAGGGTGGCATCGAGCTTGCCCTGTTCCTCGATCGACGCCAGCACCGTGGCGCGCCGCTCCTCGAGCTCACGCAGATAACCCAGACGCTCTTCAAGACGGCGCAGTTGCACGTCGTCCAGGCCGCCGGTGGCTTCCTTGCGGTAGCGGGCGATGAAAGGCACGGTCGCGCCCTCGTCGATGAGCTTGACCGTGGCGATGACCTGACGCGGTTCCACGCCGAGTTCGGTGGCGATACGGTGTTCGATGGAAGGGAGCATCTTGGGAGGGGCTGGATACTAGGGACTAGGGACAGGGGCGGTCACAGTTTCACGAGTGTCTGGCGACCGCACCAGGTGTCGTCGGCGTCGAGCAGGATCTTGCCGTGCGCGGCCGCCGCCTCGACGCACAACATGCGGCGAAAGGCGTCCGGTGCGAGATCAGGGAAGTCGCGGCAGCGCGTCTCCCACGGGTTCCACACCACCACGTCCGGGAAACCTTCACCACGGATGCCCAGCGACCGGTTGCCGTCACGCAGCAGCAGCGCGCGCTCGACGTCGTGATAGACGCGGTTGAGTTCGTCGTCGACCACTACCACGTCGCCCGTATCGCGGCGGATCGCGTCACCGTTGGCCGCGTCGCGGTAATCATGGCCGTTGAGCCCTTCCAGGCGCACGTTCTCGACCTCGCCGACGAGCAGATAGGTGTGCAGCGCCGCCGTGAACGCGAACGGCGCGTGGCCGGTGTTCGCGACCTCCAGCTCCACGTCCAGCCGTTCGCCGCCGATCGCCACCGTCAGTTCCAGCTCGAAGCTCGACGGCCACAGCGCGAAGGTGCGCTCGTCGTCGGTAAGGCGCAGCGTCACCAGCGCGAAATCGTCCCCGCCGCGGCTGTCGGTGACTTCCCATACCGCGTCCTGCACAAAGCCGTGCTGCGGCAGCTTGCCGAGTTTCGAGAACTGCGGGAAACACACCGGAATCCCGCCGCGAATCGGTGTGGCGCCATCGAACACCGCGCCATCGGACAGGAACAACTGCTCTAGCCCATTGGCCGGCGCCCACGACAACACCTGCCCGCCGAACGGCGACACCACCGCGCGCGCGCCGTCACCGGACAGCAGCGTGACGACCGGTTGGCCACGGAATTCGGTTTGCTGAATCTGAAAGGGCATGGGGCAGGGCAAAAGGCAGCAGACGGGGCGCGCATGATACTGCCTCGGAGCCGGCACACGAAACCTCGGCGATGCCCGACCGCGCGATTCAGCGCTCGCGGGCGGCGTCGTGCCAGGCGTTTCGTACCGGCGAGAGCAGATACTCGGCCACGGTCCGGTCGCCCAGCCGGATCTCCGCCGTGGCGAGCATGCCTACGCCTGCGTCGAAGCGAGTGCTGTTCATTTCCAGATGCTGCGAATCGAGCGCGACCAGAACCTTGTAGGCGGGCGGATTCGATGTGGCGCTGTCGCGAGCAGTGCCTTGTGGGGAGTTCCCCGAGGTCGAGTCGGCAGCGTCGGCACTGACGCGTTCGACTTGCCCGGCGAGCATGCCGTACTTGTTGAAGGGGAAGGGCGCGAGCTTGATCTTGACCGCTTGCCCTTTGCGGACGAAGCCGATGTCGTCGTTGTCGACCCAGACTTCGGCCTTGAGTGTTTCGTCACGCGGCACGACGGTGGCCAGTACGGTGCCTGGTTGAACGACGGTTCCCGGGGTGTGGGTCGATAGATCCTGGACGATGCCGTCAGCCGGTGAGCGAAGTTCGAGCAGGCTGCGCCGGTGGGCGAGCTTGGCGCGTTCTTCGGTCAGCCGGTCGAGTGCCGAGAGCACCTCCTGGCGCTCGCGATGCAGTTGTCTGTCGTACTCGGCGCGAATCTGCGTCAGCCGACTTTCCGATTGGGCGACTGCGGCCTTCGCCGACGCGATAACGTGTTGCTGGGTGTCGAACTCGCGCTCCTTCTCGATGCGCTCGCGGCGCTTGTCGCTCGCCATCAGTTCACCCGAAAAACCCTCGCGCGTCAGCCGTTCGAACGCCTGCTCCTGCTTGCGGTAGTGGGGCAGGGTTTCATCGAGTTTGCGCAGGGTCTGCTCCGCCGCGGCCTGTTGCTGTCGCGCCTCGGCAAGACGATTGCGCTCTTCGGCCAGCGCTGCGGCGAGCGCGGCACGGTTGGCCCGAAACTGCGCCTCGATCTCGAGTGCGATTGTCGGAGGCTGCGCGTCGGAGAGGTCCGGCTCTGTGTCCGACAACTCGGCATCGATGCGCAGCAACGACAAACGCTTGCGCTGGTACTCGGCTGCCAGTGCGTTCGTATCGGCGTCGCTCAGTGCGGTATCCATGCGCATCAGTACCTGTCCTGCCTGTACTTCATCACCCTCGCGCACCAACAGGTCGCGCACGATGCCTGCCTCCGAAGGTTGCATGATCTTCAGATAGCTCTCCGGCACGAGTCGGCCCTGCGCCACTGCGACGATGTCGAGCCGACCGAGCAGAGCCCAAAGGATCACGAAAGCGATCATCGCAATCAGCACCCACAGAATCTTTCTTCCGAGGGGCGCCGGGGGCGTTCGTTCGACCCGCAACAAAGGAGGATGAAAATCCTGATAGAGCGGATCGAACGGCTCGTCTTTCGCGTCAGTGGTCGATTTCATGCCCGGATCAGTCTGCGTGGATTGGTTGGGTTGGCTGCGGGGCTGTGAGTGTGTGTGCGATCTGAGTCACGACCCGGTCGATGGCATGCGCGCTGCGATAGCCTTGATATCGGAGTGCGAAACGTTGCGCGTTCTCGCGCAGAGTGTTGTCGGAGAGCGCGTCCGGGATCAGCGCGCGGATGTGCTCGACCCCGCGTTCTCGCCCGATCAGCTTGCCTGCACCAAGCCGTTCGACGCACAGGGCAGCGAGATAATGTTCGACCTGGTCCGGCATGAGCAGCAACGGAACGCCTGCAAGCAGGGCTTCGGACATCGTCGCGCCACCGCCATAGCCGATCATCAGATCCATGGCGGGGAGTAGTGCGTCCAGCGCGACCGGGCGCAATGCGATGCGCAGGCGTTGCGTCGCGTACCGTCGGGCGACCGAGGCGGGCAGGTCGGGCATCACGCAGACGGCTTGCAGGTCGGTGCCTTTGAGTGCGTCGAGCATTGCGCGTGCGCCGGGCACGGAGGCGCGAATATAGGCTCCGACACGAGGGCCGGGCATGTCGAGCCACGGTACGCGCAAGGGGTCCGTCGTGCCGAAGACCGGGCCGATGTAGTTGGCCTGTGGCCGTATGCCGTAGTGGTCCAACTCGGCGAAGGTGTCGAGCAGATCCTGCGGGCCGAACAGATCGCGTATGCGCGGTCCGTCGCGATGCCCCAGTGTGCCCAGCGCCCGTGCGACGCTGCGGTCGAGCGTCGATTCGGCGCTCACCAGGCGTTCGGGCGGGATTTCGTCGAACACGCGGATGGATGGCCACGGCTCGACGCACGGAGGCACCGCGAAGCCGTTGCCGATGGCCGCATATGGCAAGCCGGCCAGGTGCGCGGCGAGCATTGCCGTTGGTGCGTAGTCGGCAAGAACGTAGTCCGCCTCGCACAGCTCGATCATGTCGAGCCACGCCCGGACGCTGGCGGCGACACCGTCCGGCGCCGTATAACCTTGCGCAAGCAGCAACTCGGCGTAGTTCGCCGGCGGTGGCCGGCGCGTACCGCGTACGGGAGGGATGCGCGGCGCCGGCAGCATCCGAATGTGGTTCGCCCGCGTATCCATCGCGCCAAGCTCCCGCGCGGCAATCACGCTGTCGATACCCGCAGCGGCCAGCGCCTGCGCCACCGCCCGGCAACGGGCAAGATGCCCGAGATTGGCACCCATCTCCCAGGCAATCAGTACCCGTGCCATGGTGGCTTCCCCGTCACGAAGGCATTCAGGCGACGCCGCGCTCAGCGGTGACGTCACCTGCCATCGGAACCGGCATGCGCGCATCCGGCCCGATACCGATCGTCTTCCCGGCCGGCAGAGGCACCGAAGTGAAGGGCAGGCCCCACGGATGGCTGGGTGCGGAGCCGCCGATCCCGTCCTTCCATTCTTCGGGTGTGTCGCCGTCGAAGCCAAGACGTCCGATGGCGACCTCGACGTCACGCCAGCCCGAAGGGATGTCCTGTCGATTCGTCCATTGGGCCGAGGCGCCCAATCCCGCTGGCTTGGGGGGCAAGCCGGAATCGAACGCCGGCAGGCTGCGATCGACCGTGTGGTGCCAGTCGATCAGCGGGGTGGGCATGAGGGCCGGCAGTTCATCGGTAGTGACGAGTGCGTCGTCTTGCGCATTGTCGAGCGACAGGTTCGACACTTCGAGTCCGTCGCCGTCCGTCAGCGAGATGACCAGCCGGGCGGAACTGAGGTCACCGTCAGCCTGGGTCAGCGTATAGGTGAACGACTCCTGTGCGCCGATGTTGGCGAGATCGGCCAACGGCGTGTATGACCATGCCCCGTCGGCGGAGATCTGCAGTGTGCCGTACTCGCCGTCGATCAAGGTGGCGGCGTCTACGGTGATGCCGTTGACTTCGCTCACCACGGCGCCCTCGCTGCCCGGGTTGTCGATCGCGCCCCATGGATGGTCACTGTCGGACAGCGTGTTCGGATCAGTGATGACGTTTCCGCTGGCTGGGGTGACCTGCACCTCGGTGAGTTCGGGCGCGTCGGTATGGACTACGAGGCGGATGTCGTCGATGGCCACGGCGAAGTCGTCTTCGTAGTCGTCACTGGACGAGCGGTCGTTGACGTCGAACACGACTCGATAGGTGCCCGGACCGATGCCGTCGATCGCGATGCCGTTGCTGTGGCCCCGGTCGCCACGGCCCTGCAACTGACCGCCAAATCCGGCGACCGGCGACCATTGATCCGTGTCGGCGTCGTAAGCGTAGAGGCTGTACGTGAAGCGGTCGTGGTTGGTGGCGTCGTCACCGTCGGGGATCTCGAACTCGTCCAGATCGTCGTCTTCCTCGACCATGCCGACGATGACGTCGAACACGAAGCTCGCGCTCTGATGTTCGCCTACGGTGAATTGCGGCGTGGCCACCGCGACGCTGTCGCCGTTGGAGGATTTGGGGTCGCGGATGACCAGCCGGCGTCCATTAAAAGCATCTTCGTCGTTGTCGCTGACGTTGGCGTGGTGGCGCCCCGAGCTGCGCCCCCAGGCGTTGGCGTCTGCCTGCTCGACGGCACTGAGCGTCTCGACCGAAACGCTCTGCCCATTGAAGTGCCAACTACTGTTGGAGTCACTGCTGTTGAAACTGGCCAGAGTGGTTTCGTCGGTGCTCGTCTCGCCCGGCGTGGTGATGAGCGCGATGTGCGCCTTGGCGTGGTCGTCCTTGGCGACGGGCTGGTGCAGCGTGCCGGTGTGAATCGTGAGGGTGAAGGTCTGCTCGGCACTTAGCCCGAAATGGTCCTGCGCCTCGACGACGATGCTGATTTCTCCGGTGTCGCCCTGTCCGGGCGTGCCGGAAAAGACCCCTGCCGTCTCGTCGAAACTTAGCCACGCAGGGAGTGGGTTGCCATTGGAGAGTCTTGCGCTCAATCGCAGTGTGTCTGCCGAATCGGGGTCATTAAACGTGCTTTGAGGGATGGCGAATGTGTACAACTCAAAGCTGCTGGCGTCGGGTGCGAAGATGATTTGATCAATGTCCGGTGCCCGGTTCGTGATTTCGACCAAGGAGAGAACTTCGCCGGAATCGAATGCGATGGCGACGATGGCAGGGTCTTCGCCATCATTGCCGCGGAATCTTTCGATGCGCACGGCATCGCCTTCACCGTAGTGCAGAATCAGCGTCGTGCCTTCCCATGCCTGCGCTACGTCCGATGGCATGACACCGGCACCGAAACGAATGTAGTTGAAGTCCTCGGCTCCGCTGTCAATGATCGTATCGATGCCGTCACCGCGATCAAAGTGATAGCCGTCGTTTCCATGGCCACCGATCAGTGTGTCATTGCCCCCGCGACCGTATAGTCGATCATCGAGTTCCGTGCCTTCGAGGTGGTTGTCGCTGTCGTCGCCTTGGATAGACAGACCGTCGGCGACCAGGGTCGCGTAGTCGATCACGGTGCCGTCGTCGAACACGAAGGTGTCCACGGCGTGGCCACCGTCGAGCACGTGCTGCGGGTTGAAACCAGACAAGCGCAGCACGTCGCCTTCGCCGCCGAAGTCGATGAGCAGGAAGTGACCGCCCGCGCCGTCGGGGGTGAAGCGCAGCCCGTTTCGTAGTGTTTCCGCGTTGATTCCGGGGCCGAACCGGACGATGTTGCCCGCGTCGGGAGCCACGTTGTCGACGATCGTCACTTCCCCGTCGCCAATGTGGACTTCGTACTGGTCGTGCGTGAATCCTCCGTAGCGCACGCCGCGGGCAATCAGTTCGTCGAAGCCCACGGTAATACCGCTCCATGTCAGCACGACCTCGTCGACTGGGGACTGCATACCGGGCTCGCGTGGATCGAAGCCAGCAAAGCGGATGCTGCCGCCACCCTCGGCTAAGCGCAGCAGAAGATCCTTTCCGTCGAATTCCAGGTACAGGGCAGCGGGGTCGATGTTGCCCGACAGTTCGATGCGGTTTGAATCCTGTGGGCGCCAGATCTCGGCGATGGTCGTCTCGATCGGCGCATGAGGATCGTTGCGATGGATGTAGTACTCGTCCGAGCCCGCGCCGCCGACCAGCAGGTCAGAGCCATCGCCGGCGTCGAACCAGTCGTCGCCGTCGCCACCGACCAGGGTATCCGCGAAATCGGTGCCGTCGAGCCATGGGCCCCAGAATTGGTCTGCGTGCCGGGTAACCCCGGCTACATCGACGCCATCGGAAACGATGTCGGCGTCGTCTGCGAAACGGAAGATGTCGACTGAGCGGGTCAGTGTGGCCCGGTGTGGTGCATAGCCTCGCAGGACAATGCGATCATCCGGCTGCCCCTCGATCTCTATTACGAGATCGCCATCCAGTTCGGAATAGCGCAGGTCCTCGGCCCGGATGCCTGGGCCGAATTCGAGGATGTTCGGCGCGTCGTCAATGATCTCGACTGGGTCATTCCAAACGCCATATCCGCCGCCGTATCCGCCGCCGTATCCGCCGCCGTAACCGTCGTCAAAGTCCGGGTGCGCTTCTCGATAAGCGTGGTTGAGTATGTGATGGTCATCGTCGATGATCACTTCTTCGTCACCGAGGTGGAATCGGTAAGTATCTCCACCCCATTCGCCGAACAGATGGTCACGCCCGCTGCCACCACGCAGGGTATCGACGCCGTGGCCGCCGTAAAGATAATCGTCCCCGGCGCCGCCGATGAGTACATCGTCTCCGTCGAGCCCCAGCACCACGTCGTTCCCGGAACCTGCATCGATGACATCGTCGCCAGTGGTGCCGTAGATCAAGTCGCTGCCATCGGTAGCGGCATCGTGAATCTGCGTTGGCGAACCGAATAGATTGCCGGTCTGCGCGTAGGCA
Organism: Azoarcus sp.; assembly: GCA_013911595.1. Lineage (GTDB taxonomy): Bacteria > Pseudomonadota > Gammaproteobacteria > Burkholderiales > Rhodocyclaceae > Pseudazoarcus. The sequence continues at coordinate 1,322 of JACESY010000069.1, read as the reverse complement.
ATCGCTTCGAGTCCGCCAGCCCGGGCCGCATGGCCGGTCAGTTCGAAAACGCTGCCATCGAAGGCCACTGTCTGTTCGATGCTGCTACCGCCGAGTGAGTGAGCGTACTCGTTGGCCCAGCTGGCGAAGTCGAATATGCGCACCATCCCGTCGGTCGAGACGAACTGGAGGCGATCGATCAAACTGGCGGCCTCGTTGCCAGCCTCGTGGCGCATCCATGGGCCTACATCAATGCGGCCGCCGGCACCGCCATCGATTAATAGATGGAGCTGATCATCTCCGTCAAGTCCGAGCGAGAGCATGTGCGGTGCAACGCCGGTCCCGAACGACACGGTGTCTAACCCGCTGCCCGCGTGGACGGTATCCGAGCCGTCACCGTAGTTGAACAGGAACACGTTATTGCCCTCGCCGCCGTGCAGCCAGTCGTCGCCTGTCTCGCCCGCAATAATGTCGTCACCTTCACCCGCGGTCACGTGATCATCGCCGTGCCCCGCACTGATGCGGTCTGCCCCCGAGCCCAGCGAAATTGTGTCGTCGTTGCCACGGGATGAGACGGAGAGCGAATGTCCGGTCTGATCCTCGATGACATCATCGCCGTGACTGCCGATCAGTTCATTGGACGAGCTGGGTGTGCGTTCGGGGTGGTGGCCGAGCATGCCTCCATCCCACCGGGCAACCATGTCGTCCAGACTGATCTCGGTGCCATCATCGAAGAGAAAACGGCGAATTGCGCCGCGTCCTAGGTCTCCGCCGGTGTTGGATAGAAGTACGAACGCGTCGTTGCCACCGGTGCCGACGACGATGCGCCGGTACCCTGTGTCGCCGGTTTGATTCGTCCAACTCGTTTCCCCGAGTTGGACGCTGACGTCCTCGGGACGGATGCCGGGCGCGAACTGCACCGTATCGTCGGCGAGCGAGGACGACGAGGTGACGATGTGGTCGAGTCCGGTGCCTGGGGAAAAAACGTACGTGTTGTTGCCGGGGCCGCCGTGCAGGGTGTCCCGACCCGCGCCTCCATCGAGCACGTCGTCGCCCTCTTCACCGTAAAGTGTGTCCTGTCCGCTGCCTCCGAGGAGCGTGTCGTTGCCGGAGCGCCCCCAGACCACGCTGTTTCGATCGGAGGCCGTCAGCGTGTCGTCACCCGGCGTACCGAACACGATCTCTTCGTCGTCGCCAGCGCCCAGAATGGAGCGCACATCGCTATCGGTGTAGAAGTTGCCGTCGGCGAAGTCGAAACGGTCAATCCGGCCTTGGGACGAGAACCACGCCAGTACGCGCAACGAGTCTGCGGCCGGGGAGACGGTAACGAGTAGATCGTCGCC
>JACESY010000068.1 GCA_013911595.1 Azoarcus sp. | reverse complement strand
GCGCGTGTGTGCCGCCAGATCACGCGTCTTCGAGTGGCACACGGTGACCGTGGCGCCGGCGTTCGTGAGGAGCATCGCCATCGGCTTGCCGACGATGTTGGAGCGCCCGATCACGACGGCCTCCGCACCTTGCAGGTCGACGTCCTCGGCCTCGAACATCTTCATCACCCCATGCGGCGTGCACGGGATGAAGCATTCCTGGCCTTGCGACAGGCGCCCGACGTTCTCGGCATGGAAGCCGTCGACGTCCTTCTCCAGCGCGATGGATTCGAGCACCGCCTGTGCGTCGAACTGCGCAGGCAGCGGCAATTGCACGAGGATGCCGTGCACCGACGGATCTGCGTTGAGCGCGGCGATGCGCGCGAACACCTCATCGGGAGAGACCTCGGCGGCGTAGTCGAACCGCAGCGAGCGAATGCCGGCGGCCTCGCACGCGGCCACCTTGTTGCGCACATATACGGCCGAAGCCGCATTGGCGCCCACCAGGATCACGGCCAGGCAAGGCTGTACGCCGCGCTCGGCGAGCGCGGCCACGCGCGTGGCGATGTCGTTTCGAACGCGCTCGGCCAGCGCCTTTCCGTCGAGAGTGCGAGCCGTCATGGGTGGCGGGGCTCCGAAAAAGGGCGTGATTTTACAGCAGCATCAGCGCCTTGTGCGAAACCGCGTCAGAGCACACGCGGGCACTTGAGGCCGACCTGATCGATCTCGCCGCGACTGTCGGTGTGGCGCACGGTCAGTTCAAAGGCATTGATGCGCACGCGGTCGCCCTCGACCGCATGGCGACCAAGACGCTGGCGGATCAGCTTGCGAATGGTCAACGATGCCTCGTCCGGCCTGAGTTGCAGGCCGTAGGCAGCCGCAAGATCGCCTGCCGGACAATCCGGATCGACCGTGAACTCGCCGAAGAAGCCGGCGTTGATCGACAGTTCGTCGTCGCGCCCGGCGGCAAAGGCCGCGGCCAGCGGTTCGGCCATGCCGTCAGGCGCGATCAGCCACACGGCGTCACCCTCCTCCAACGCGACGGTGTCGTCCAGAGGCACCAGCTTGCCGTCGCGCAGCACTGCAGCACAACGCACGCCCACGATGGCTTCGGTGCGCGTGAGCGCGTCCGGGTGCAAGCCCTGCGCACGGGAGTTGCGGCCCACGTGGTACTCCATCAGGTCGAGCGAGGCGTGTTCGCTCACCCACACCTCGATGCGGTCGACCGGCTCGTCTCGTGGCGGCACCACGACCCCGAGCACGCGTGCCGCAATCGGCACGGTCGCGCCCTGCACCAGAAGCGACACCAGCACCACGGCAAATGCGACGACGAAGAGCAGGCTCGAGTTCGGCACGCCCATGATCAACGGGTAGATCGCGAGCACGATCGGCACCGCCCCGCGCAGGCCCACCCAGGAGATGTATATCAGTTCCCGCAGCGAGAAGCGGAACGCGAACAGGCACGAGGCCACTGCCAGCGGCCGCGCGACGAACATCAGAAAGCCGGCCATCGCAAGCGACAGCGGCGCATGCTCAACCAGATGGGATGGGGTCACCAGCAGGCCGAGCGTCAGGAACATGCCCGCCTGGGCCAGCCATGCCAGGCCGTCCATCACGCGCAGTACGTGCTCGGTCGCATGCGAGCGCCGGTTGCCAACGACCAGCCCGGCCAGGTAGATCGCCAGGAAACCGCTGCCGCCGACGGCGTTGGTCGCGGCGAAGATCATCAGCCCGCCGGACATGATCAGCAGCGCGTACAGGCCTTCGGCCAGCCGCAGGCGCGAGAGCAGGCTCGCGAGCACCCAGCCGCCCAGCCCGCCAGCGAGCAGGCCCAGCGAAAACTGCTGCAGCAGCATCACGAGCACGGTCCACACATCGGTGTCGCCCGGCGCCATCAGGGTCTGGATCATCACCGTGACGAGCAGGATCGCCATCGGGTCGTTCGCGCCCGATTCGATCTCCAGCGTGGCCTTGACGCGGTCGTTGAGACGCACGCCACTGTTGCGCAGCAACGAGAACACGGCGGCCGCGTCGGTCGAGCCGACGATCGCCGCCAGCAACAGCCCGACGCGCCAGTCGACGTCGAACAGCCAGGTTGCGAAGATGCCCAGCAGCAACACCGTCGCAACCACGCCCCAGGTTGCCAGCAAGGCCGCCGGTGCGAAGGCGACGCGAAAGGTCGACACCCGCGTGCGCAGGCCACCGTCGAGCAGGATGATCGCCAGCGCGAGCTGGCCGATGAGCATCGCGGATTCGAAGTCGTTGAACTGGATGCCGCCCAGACCCTCCTCGCCGGCAAGCATGCCGACGATCAGGAACAGCAGCAGCAGTGGCAGCCCCAGGCGCGCCGACAGCGTGCTCGCCAGCACGCTGACGAACAGCAGGAAGGCGAGCAGGAGAAACAGCAGGTTGCTGGCGATCATGGACGCGTGCCGGATCCGAAGTGGCTTGTGCCCGGACGATAGCAGAAAACATGCCAGCGCCGCGGGCGCCGGCCGGCCTCAACCTTCGAGCAGCGAGGGGGCGACGCGCACGACGTTCTGCACCAGCTCGGCGAGCGAGCCGGCTTCCATTTTCTCCATCACGCGGGCGCGATGGACTTCGACGGTCTTGATGCTGATGCCAAGCACGTCGGCGATCTGCTTGTTGAGCTTGCCGGCAAGGATCAGGCGCAGCACCTCGTGCTCGCGCTGGGTCAGGTCGCCGATGCGACGCTCCACATCGGCACGGTGACGCAACTGCTCGCGCTCTTCACGCTCGGTGCGCAGGGCGGACTCGATCAGGCGCAGCACCTCGCGATCGCCGAAGGGCTTCTCGATGAAGTCGTAAGCACCGCGCTTGAGTGCTTCGACCGCCATCGGCACGTCGCCATGGCCGGTGATGAAGATCACCGGCAGCACGCAGTTGTGCGCCCGCAGCAGTTCGAACAGCTCCAGCCCGCTCATGCCCGGCATGCGCACGTCGAGCAGCACGCAGCCCGGCATCGCCTCGTCGCAGACTGCGAGAAAGTCCTCGGCCGAAGCGTAGGAACGCACGCGATGACCACTGGATTCGAGCAGCCAGGCGAGCGAATCGCGCAACGCCTCGTCGTCATCGACGATGTGGATGCACTGGTCGTTCATGGTCTTTTCAGGCGACTTGCTCACGGACCGCACCCGTCGGCAGCACGAAGCTGAATACGGTACCACCTCCGGGGTTGTCCGCGAATTCGAGATGGCCGTCGTGGTACTCGACGATCGAGCGGCAAATGTTCAGGCCCATGCCCATGCCTTCGGGCTTGGTCGTGTGGAACGGGGTGAACAGACGCTCGCGCTCATCCTCGTCAATACCCGGTCCGCGGTCGGCCACTGCCACTTCGACCGCGTGCGCATCGAGCGCGTACGCGCTCACCTCGACAATGCGCTTGCCCGGAGGCATGCCAGCCATCGCCTCGAAGGCATTGCGCACCAGATTGACCACCACCTGCTCGATCATGATGCGATCGGCAAAGACCGGAGGCAGATCCGGCTCGATCTTCAACACGACGCGCCCGCTGCCGCGCCGCGCATCGATGTCTGCGAACGCGAGCGCGTCGTCGAGGATCTCGGCCACGGAAATGCTCACCGGCCGCGGTTCGCTCTTGCGTACGAAATCGCGCACCCGGCCGATGATCTTGGCGGCGCGCTCGGCCTGCATGCTGGCTTTGGTCATGGCCGCCAGCAGCTCCTCGTGACGGGCCTTGCCGGCCTCGATGCGCGTCACGCAACCCATGCAGTAATTGGAGATCGCCGCCAGCGGTTGGTTGAGTTCATGCGCCAGGGTCGAAGCCATCTCCCCCATCGTGACCAGACGCGCGGTGTGCTGAAGACGCTCTTCCTGGCGCCGGGCCAGCTCCTCGGTCTGGCGGCGGTCGGTAATGTCGGTGGCGATGCCCATGCGCACAACGCGCCCGTCGACCCAGCGCGAAGCGTGCTCGCGCAGGTGATACCAGCGCCCCGACAGCGGATGTTGCAGCTCTCCGTCGAACAGCTCCATCGGCAGCGCCACCGTGTCGATGACGTGTGGGTCGACCCGGTATTCGCTGCGCTCGGGCTGCGGCACGGACACGCGCAAGGTGCTGCGGCCGACCACGTCATAGCCGTGGATCTTCATGAATGCGCGGTTGGCGTAAAGGATCACGTCGGTGGCCGCGTCGGCCACGAACACGGCCGCGTCGAGTCCGTCGAGCACGGCCTCGAAGCGCCGCTGCGACTCCTCGAGGGCGGCGCGCACGCGCTTGGGCTCGGTGATGTCCGCGACCGAGGCCATCCAGCCGGTCTGATGGCCATTGACGTCGATCAGCGGCGACAGGTAGAAGCGCACGTCGATGCGTTCGCCGTCGCGACGCCGGATGCCCAGATCGAAGCCGCTCGCCGGCGCACGCCCCGAAGAGGACATCTCCAGTTCGCGTCGACACTCGTCGTACGCATCCTCGGGCCAGTAGGGAAACGGTGGCACAGCGCCGAGCAATTCGTCCTCGTCGAAGCCGACCGTGCGGCAGAAGGCCGGATTGACGTAGATGATGCGTCCGGACAGGTCGATCGCGCGCAGGCCGGTAATGACCGACTCCTCCATCGCCTTGCGGAATGCCGACTCCTCGCGCAATGCGTCCTCGATGGCGCGCCTCTGGCGCACGTGGTCGCGCAGCAACCACAGGCTCCACAACACGATCATCGCCAGGCCGGCAATGACGATCAGGAAGAACGCGTGTGGCGCCGCGCCAGGCGTCTGGAAGGCCACGGCGCGCAGGGTCAGGCCCGCTCCGGGCAGGTCGAGCGGAACCTCGAAGGTCGTGTGTTCATCCAGCGCCAGGCTGCCCTCGCTGATCGCCAGGATTTGTCCGCGCGCATTGACCAGCGAGGTCTGGTAGCGCTCCACGAACCACTCCGGGACCAGTTCGGCGAGCATGCGCTCGGCCGAGAAGACGCCGACGATCGTACCGAGGAATTCTTCGGCCTCGCGCACCGGCACATGGACCTGGAAGACCGGCAGGCCGCTGGTACGCGGCTCGCCGTAGCTCACCAACCCCAGTTCGCGCGCGCGCGCAAACGGCACGCGATCCTCGGGTGCAAGCACCTCGCCAGGCCGTGCCGCGGCGGTCGCGGCCGGTGCCGCCCAGCGAACGTGCGCGTCTTCGCCCACCCACACGACTTCCACCATCTGCCCCTGGCTGGCGATATGCTGGGTTACGCGCTGGTCAAAGCTGACCGCGTCGAGCGTGCCCGCAACCAGATCGGAGACGACCTGCTGCAGGAAGTTTTCCGCCCCCTGCTTGTGCAGCCGGATCGTCTTCTCCGCCCACTGCACGTCGCGCACGATCATGTCGCGTTGCGCCTCGGTCTCGCGCTGCTGGAGCATCCAGACGATCGCCAGCGCGGTCACGACCAGAACCGCGATCGCGACATAAGGCGCGGTCCAGTACCAGCTATGGGAGACGGCAGGAACAGGGCGGGAAGATTCGGTCATGGCCGGGCGCAGTGAGTGAGGACGCATTGTCGCAAGCGCACGCCTTGGACGGAATCGGGTTTTTCCCCTACGCTTGGACGGCGCGCAAGACTTGCGCCTGCAAGACGCCACCCTCGGGTTCGCCTTGCATTTGATTGCGCCTAACGAAACATCGTTTTATATTACGAAATGAAGGTCGGCCGACCTACCCGTCCGGACACGACCTGGAACAAACCGTCCCGCCCCGACCGGGCCGGGTCCGAAAAACACGGCATGAGGAGACAATCCATGACCGCGACCCACAACGCCCTCCTGCAAGACGACCCGGACGCGCAGGAGACCCGTGAATGGCTCGACGCCCTCGAGGGCGTCCTGCAGGCCGAAGGCCCCGCGCGCGCGCACTTCCTGATCGAACACCTGATCGACACCGCGCAGCAGCACGGCGCCGACATGCCGTACTCGGCCAACACGCAGTACATCAACACCATTCCAGTCGATCTTCAGCCACCCTATCCCGGCGACGCGGACATGGAGCTGAAGATTCACGCCTACATCCGCTGGAACGCGATGGCGATGGTCGTGCGCGCCAACAAGCACACCAACGTCGGTGGCCACATCGCCAGCTTCGCCTCGGCCGCTGCACTCTACGACGTCGGCTTCTCGCATTTCTGGAACGCACCCAACGACAAACACGACGGCGACCTGATCTTCTTCCAGGGCCACGCCGTGCCGGGTGTCTATGCGCGTGCCTACATGCTGGGTCGCTTCACCGAAGAGCAGATGGACTACTTCCGCCAGGAGGTCGACGGACGCGGCATCTCGTCCTACCCGCACCCCTGGCTGATGCCCGAATTCTGGCAGTTCCCTACCGTGTCGATGGGCCTGGGCCCGATCCAGGCCATCTACCAGGCGCGCTTCATGAAGTACATGGCCAGTCGCGGCCTGATCGACGCCGAACGCGCAGCGCCGCGCAAGGTGTGGGCCTTTCTGGGCGACGGCGAGACCGACGAGGTCGAATCGCTCGGCGCCATCGGCCTGGCCGCGCGTGAGCGTCTGGACAATCTGATCTTCGTCATCAACTGCAACCTGCAACGCCTGGACGGTCCGGTGCGCGGCAACGGCAAGATCATCCAGGAACTCGAATCCGAGTTCCGCGGTGCCGGCTGGAACGTCATCAAGATCGTGTGGGGTACGCACTGGGATTCGCTGTTTGCCCGCGACAAGAACGGCATCCTGAAGAAACGCATGATGGAAGTCGTCGACGGCGAGTACCAGACCTACAAGTCCAAGGACGGCGCCTACGTGCGCGAGCATTTCTTCAATACGCCCGAGCTCAAGGCGCTGGTAGAGGACTGGACCGACGACGAGATCTGGAATCTGAACCGGGGCGGCCACGACCTGTTCAAGATCTTCTCCGCCTACAAGTCCGCCGTCGAACACCAGGGTCAGCCCACGGTGATCCTCGCCAAGACCATCAAGGGCTTCGGCATGGGCACCGCCGGTGAGGCGATGAACATCTCGCATCAGCAGAAGAAGATGGACGTCGAGGCCATCCGCCGCTTCCGCGACCGCTTCGACCTGCCGGTCGCCGACGACCAGCTCGAGAAGCTCCCCTATCTCAAGTTCGCCGAGGACTCGCCCGAGTACAAGTACATGCTCGAGCGCCGCCAGAACCTCGGTGGTTTCCTGCCGCAGCGCCGTACCAAGGCCGAACCCTTGCCAGTGCCGGAGCTTGCGACCTTCGAGCCGCTGCTCAAGGCCTCCGGCGACGGACGCGAGTTGTCCACCACGATGGCCATGGTGCGCATCATGAACACGCTGCTGCGCGACAAGAAGCTGGGGCGCCACGTCGTGCCCATCGTGCCGGACGAGTCACGCACCTTCGGCATGGAAGGCATGTTCCGCCAGTACGGCATCTGGAGTCAGGAAGGCCAGAAGTACCTGCCCGAAGACCACGACCAGCTGATGTTCTACAAGGAAAGCGTGGACGGTCAGGTGCTGCAGGAAGGCATCAACGAGGCCGGCTCGATGTCGGACTGGATCGCCGCCGGCACCGCCTACAGCGTGCACGGCGTGCAGATGGTGCCCTTCTACATCTTCTACTCGATGTTCGGCATGCAACGCACCATGGACCTGTGCTGGGCGGCGGGCGACCAGCGCACGCGCGGCTTCCTGATCGGCGGCACGGCCGGTCGCACCACGCTCAACGGCGAGGGCCTGCAGCACGAGGACGGACACAGCCAGATCCTCTCCGGGGCGATCCCGAACTGCGTCAGCTTCGACCCGACCTACCAGTACGAGTTGGCGGTGATCGTGCAGGACGGCATGCGCCGCATGTTCGTCGAGCAGGAGGACGTCTATTACTACATCACGGTGATGAACGAGAACTACGAACATCCCGAGATGCCCAAGGGCGCCGAGGCCGACATCCTCAAGGGCATGTATGCCTTCCGCAAGGGCGGCAAGGGCAAGGGTGCACGCGTGCAACTGCTCGGTTCGGGCACCATCTTCACCGAAGTCGTCGCCGCCGCCGAGTTGCTCAAGAAGGACTGGGGCGTCGAGGCCGACCTGTGGAGTTGCCCAAGCTTTAACGAGCTGGCCCGCGACGGCCACGCCACTGCGCGCTGGAACCTGCTGCACCCGACCGCCAAAACGAAGAAGAAGTCGCACGTCGAGACCTGCCTGGCCGGCGCCAAGGGCCCGGTCGTGGCCGCGACCGACTACGTCAAGCTCTTCGCCGACCAGATCCGCGCCTTCGTGCCCGGTCGCTACGTGGTGCTCGGCACCGACGGCTTTGGCCGCTCGGACACGCGCGAGCGTCTGCGCCACTTCTTCGAGGTCAATCGATACTGGGTCACCGTCGCCGCGCTCAAGGCGTTGGCCGACGACGGCGAGGTCGATGCCGCCAAGGTCGCCCAGGCGATCGAGAAATACGGGCTCGACGTCGACAAGCCCAACCCGCTGACGGTCTGAGGAGGACGACGCGATGAGCCAGTTGATCGAAGTGAAGGTTCCGGACATCGGCGATTTCGACGAAGTCCCCGTCATCGAGCTGTTCGTCAAGGCCGGCGACACCATCGCCGAGGAAGAGCCGATCTGCACGCTCGAATCCGACAAGGCCACGATGGATGTGCCCTCGTCCGCATCGGGCGTGATCAAGGAAGTGCTGATCAAGGTCGGCGACAAGGTCGCCGAGGGCAGCGTGCTGCTCAAGGTCGAGAGTGCGGACGCGGTCGCCAAGGAAGAGCCCAAGGCCGCCGCTGCCGAGAAGCCCGCACCCGCGCCGGACGCCGGCAAGGCTGCACCGGCACCCGATGCGTCCAAAGCCGCCGCACCGGCCGCCAAGCCTGCGGCTGGCGGCACCGTGCAGGTCAAGGTACCCGACATCGGCGACTTCGACGAAGTCCCGGTGATCGAGATGTTCGTGCAGGTCGGCGACACCATCAAGGAAGAGGACGCGATCTGCACGCTCGAGTCCGACAAGGCCACGATGGACGTGCCCTCCTCTGCCAGCGGCACCGTGAAGAAGGTCTTGGTGAAGGTCGGCGACAAGGTCGCCGAAGGCAGTGTCTTGCTGGAGGTGGAGAGCGAAGCGTCGGACGCTGCACCGGCCGACAAGCCCGCGCCTGCACCCGCCGAAACTGCCGCACCGGCACCGCAACCCGCTGCTGCCGAGAAGGCCGCACCGCCCCCGCAGCCGGCTCCGGCCGAATCCGCGGCCGCGAGCAGCCCGACGCCGGTCAAGCTCGGCGGCACGGTGCATGCCAGCCCCTCGGTGCGTGGCTACGCACGCGAACTGGGTGTCGATCTGACCCAGGTGAAAGCGACCGGGCCGAAGAACCGCATCCTGCGCGAGGATGTCACCGCCCACATCAAGGGCGCGATGACGAGCGGCGTGGTGCCGGGCAAGTCGGCCGCGCCCGCGAGCACGGGCGGTGGCGGCGGGCTCGACCTGCTGCCGTGGCCCAAGGTGGATTTCGCCAAGTACGGCGAAATCGACGTGCAGCCGATGAAGCGCATCAAGAAGATTTCGGGCGCAAACCTGCACCGCAACTGGGTGATGATCCCGCACGTGACGCAGTACGACGAGACCGACGTCACCGATCTCGAGAAGCTGCGCAAGGAACTCAACGAAACCCGCGAGGCCAAGGCTTCCGGCGTGCGCTACACGATGCTCGCCTTCGTCATCAAGGCCGTGGTCGCCGCGCTCAAGAAGTACCCGCAGTTCAACACCTCGCTCGACGGCGACAACCTGGTGTTCAAGAAGTACTTCCACATCGGTTTCGCGGCCGACACCGAGAACGGTCTGGTCGTGCCGGTGATCAAGAACGCCGACCAGAAGAGCGTCACCGACATCGCGCTGGAAATGGCGGAACTGTCGAAGAAGGCGCGCGACGGTAAGCTCGGCTCGGCCGACATGCAGGGCGGCACCTTCTCGATCTCCAGCCTCGGCGGCATCGGTGGCACCTACTTCACGCCGCTGATCAACGCACCCGAGGTGGCCATCCTGGGCCTGTCCAAACTCAGCATCAAGCCGCTGTGGGATGGCGAGAAGTTCGTGCCGCGTCAGGTGTTGCCGCTGTCGCTGTCGTATGACCACCGCGTCATCGACGGTGCCGAGGGCACGCGCTTCGTCGACTACATTTCCAAGCTGCTGGCCGACATGCGTCGCGCACTGATCTGATCGGAGGAACCGTCATGGCAACGATAGAAGTGAAGGTTCCGGACATCGGCGATTTCGACGAAGTCCCCGTCATCGAACTGTTCGTCAAGGCCGGCGACACCATCGCCGAGGAAGACCCGATCTGCACGCTCGAATCCGACAAGGCGACGATGGACGTGCCCTCCTCGGCCGCCGGCGTGATCAAGGAAGTGCTGATCAAGGTCGGCGACAAGGTCGCCGAAGGCAGCGTGCTGCTCAAGGTCGAGAGTGCGCAAGCGTCTGCCAAGGATGAACCCAAGGCCACCGCCCCGGCCGAGAAGCCCGCGCCTGCACCCGAAACGGCGAAGGCAGCCGCACCAGCTGCGGCCAGCCACTCGGGCGGCGCCGACATCGAATGCGACGTGCTCGTGCTCGGTGCCGGCCCCGGCGGCTATTCGGCGGCTTTCCGCGCCGCCGACCTGGGTCTGAAGACGGTGCTGGTCGAGCGCTACCCGACGCTCGGCGGTGTATGCCTGAACGTGGGCTGCATCCCGTCCAAGGCCCTGCTGCATGTGGCCGGCGTGATGGACGAAGTTTCCCACTTCGCCGATCTGGGCGTGGCCTACGCGAAACCGAAGCTCGACATCGACAAGCTGCGTGGCCACAAGGAAAAGGTCGTCGGCAAACTCACCGGCGGGCTCGCCGGCATGGCCAAGGGCCGCAAGGTCGAGGTCGTTCGGGGCTACGGTGCCTTCCTCGACCCCAACCACGTTGCGGTCGAGCTGACCGACGGCGATGGCCAGGACAAGACTGGCAAAAAGAAGGTCGTCAAGTTCGGGAAATGCATCATCGCCGCCGGCAGTCAGTCCGTGCGTCTGCCCTTCATGCCGGAAGATCCGCGCGTGGTCGACTCGACCGGCGCGCTGGAACTCGAATCGGTGCCGAAACGCATGCTGGTGATCGGTGGCGGCATCATCGGGCTGGAGATGGCCACGGTGTATGCCGCACTGGGCGCGAAAATCGACGTCGTCGAGATGATGGACGGCCTGATGCTCGGTGCCGACCGCGATCTGGTCAAGGTCTGGGAAAAGCACAACAAGTCGCGCTTCGACAAGGTGATGCTCGAGACCAAGACCACAGGGGCCGAAGCGAAGAAGGACGGCATTCACGTGAGTTTCGAGGGCAAGAACGCGCCGGACAAGCCGCAGGTCTATGATCTGGTGCTGGTCGCCGTCGGCCGCAGTCCCAACGGCAACAAGATCGCCGCCGACAAGGCCGGCGTGGCGGTCACCGAACGCGGCTTCATCGAGGTCGACAACCAGCAGCGCACCAACGTCGGTCACATTTTCGCGATCGGCGACATCGTCGGCCAGCCCATGCTGGCGCACAAGGCGGTGCACGAAGGCCACGTTGCCGCGGAAGTGGCAGCCGGGCAGAAGGCCAGCTTCGACGCGCTGCAGATCCCGTCGGTGGCCTACACCGACCCGGAAGTGGCGTGGGCCGGGCTGACCGAGATCGAGGCCAAGGAGAAGGGTCTCAAGATCGAGAAAGCCGTGTTCCCGTGGGCCGCCTCGGGCCGCGCGATCGCGAATGGCCGCGATGAAGGTTTCACCAAGCTGTTGTTCGACGCAGAGACGCACCGCATCGTCGGCGGCGGCATCGTCGGCACGCACGCGGGCGACCTGATCGGCGAGGTATGCCTGGCCATCGAGATGGGCGCGGACGCCGTCGACATCGGCAAGACCATCCACCCGCACCCGACGCTGGGCGAATCCATCGGGCTGGCAGCCGAAGTCGCCCACGGCAGCTGTACCGACCTGCCCGCGCCGCGCAAGCGCTGAAGGCGCAGCGAAACGATGCAACACACAGCGGGGCGCTCGGGCGCCCCGCTGCATTTCCACGACCGCCGGTCGTATCGCGACTCGCACATCTTGGCCAGTCCTGCGAAAATCGCGATCCGTGCTCACCGGACCCACAGGAGATTCCCATGAAACTGCGCAGCGACAGCCTCTCCGCCGACGCGCCGATCCCGGACGAATATGCCTTCTGCAATCCGGCCGTCGAGGGCCACGTCTGCCTCGGCGCGAACCGCAACCCGCATCTGGCATGGAGCGAGGCGCCCGAAGGCACGAAGTCCTTCGTTCTGATCTGCCACGATCCGGACGTCCCCAGTCGCGGCGACGACGTCAACAAGGAAGACCGCGAAGTCCCCGCCGACCTGTGGCGCGTCGACTTCTTCCACTGGGTGCTGGTCGACCTGCCCGCCGATGCCCGCGAGATCGCCGAAGGAAGCCATTCGTCCAAAGTCACGCCGGGCGGCAAGAGCGGCCCGCAGGCCCCTGACGGCACGCGCCACGGCATTAACGACTACACGGCATGGTTCGCCGGCGACGAGAGCATGGCCGGCGACTATCACGGCTATGACGGCCCGTGCCCGCCGTGGAACGACACCCTGATGCATCGCTACGTGTTCACGCTCTACGCGCTGGACATCGAGCGTTGCGATGTCGGCGATCGTTTCGACGGCAATGGCGTGCGTCAGGCAATTGCCGGCCACATCCTGGCAGAAGCTTCGATCACCGGCACCTTTACGCTCAATCCGCGGCTCAGGGGCTGACCGCCTCGGCCACGCCTTCCCGGCGGGGATCGGCCGCGCCCACCCAGCCATCGCCGTCGCGCACGATCAGCGCAAGTCCGCTGGTCATGTCGGCAAGCGTCACTTCATGCCCGAACGCAGCTTCCAGGCGACGCGCCAGGCGGCGACCGTCGGGTGTGTCTTCGACTTCGGTCGGGCCGTTACGGCTGCCCGCATGCGCGCGCGCCAGCGTCACGTCCGGTGCCAGCGCCCAGTCCACGACCGCGACGATGCTCGCTGCCACGTAATTGATGATGCGGCTGCCACCCGGTGCCCCGCTCACCGCGAAGAGTTGCCCTTCCCCGTCGAAGACCAGCGTCGGCGCCATCGAACTGCGCGGCCGACGTCCCGGCGCGACGCGGTTCGGATGCGGCGTGCCATCAGCCTTGCGTGGCACGAAGGAAAAATCAGTGAGCTGATTGTTGAGCAGAAAGCCATGCACCATGCGCCGGCTGCCAAAGGCGTTCTCGACCGAGGCGGTCAAGGACACCGCGTTGCCCTCGGCATCGACGATGGACACGTGGCTGGTAGCGGGTCGCTCCGGCGAGACCGCCGCACTCGGCAATTCGGTCGTATCGGGGCGCCCGGGACGAGCACGCCCCATCGTGTCAGCCAGGGAGATCAGTGCAGCGCGCCGGGCAAGGTAGGCGGGCTCGATCAGGGCCGTGGCACTCACCGGCATCGCGTCCGGATCGCCGTACCAGGCGTCGCGATCGGCGAAGGCCAGACGCCCGGCCTCGGCGAACAAATGGGCGACGAAAGCCGAATCCGGATCGAGCGCGCCCAGTTCGAAGCGCTGCAGCACGCCCAGCAGCGCCAGCACCGCCCCGCCACCGGCGCTCGGTGGCGGCATGCCGCACACACGCATCGCGCGGTAGGGCGCGCACAGCGCCTCGCGCCGGACCGGCCGATAGGCGGCCAGATCGGATTCGGACAGCAGGCCCGGATTAGGCGAGGCGCGCACCGCGGCGACGATGTCGCGCGCAATCGGGCCGTGGTGGAGCACGTCCACGCCATTGCGCGCGACAATGCGAAACACGCGCGCCAGCGCCGGATTGCGCACGCGCGTGCCCACCGCCAGCGGCCGCCCCGCCGCGTCGTAGTACAGCGCGCGCGCTGCCGCATCATCGGCCAGGTAGCGATCACGTGCGAGCAGCGAGTGCAGCCGCGGCGAGATTTCGAAGCCGCCTTCGGCGAGCTCGATCGCGGGCCGCAGCAGACGCGCCCACGACAAGCGACCATGCGCGCCATGCACGGCCTCGAGCATGCGCGCCAGGCCGGGCACTCCGACCGACCGCCCGCCGACCACTGCGTCGAAGAATCCCATCGGCTCGCCCTCGGGCCGGAACAGGTCTTCGTCAACGGCCGCCGGCGCGCGCTCGCGCCCGTCCCACGCGAGCACGCGCGACGCGGCCGCATCGAAGTGCAGCAGGAAACCACCGCCGCCGATACCCGACGACTGTGGCTCGACGACATTGAGCGCAAAGGCCGCCGCGATCGCCGCGTCCGCCGCCGTACCACCGTCGCGCAACACCTCGGCGGCGATTCGTGTGGCGTGGGGGTTGGCGGTCACGACCAGGGCCGCGTCGCTGCGCACCGCCTGCTTTTCGACAAATCCGCTGGCACCCTCGGGACGCGCGCGCTCATCGGCAAGCGCGAAGGAACCGAGCAGCAGAAAGACGAGCAGAATGGATGTACGCATCACGTGCGTTTCAGGTCACGACGGTAGAACCGAGCAGGTGTACGAAGGCGTCGGGCTGCACGGGCGGGCTGAACAGAAATCCCTGGTACAGGTCGCAGGACTGCCCCCTCAGAAACTCGAGTTGATCGCCCGTCTCCACGCCTTCGGCGACCACGCGCATGCGCAGCGTGCGCGCCATCGCGACGATGGCCGAGGCGATCTCCATGTCGCTCACATCGTGCGGCACGTCGCGCACGAACTCACGGTCGATCTTCAGCACGTCGATGGGAAAGCGCTTTAGGTAGGCAAGTGACGAATAGCCGGTGCCGAAGTCGTCGATAGCCAGCGTCACGCCCAACGCCTTGAGCGCGCGCAGACGTTCTCCGGCCAGGTCCTCATGGCCCATGATGGTGCTCTCGGTCAGTTCCAGTTCCAGACGCGAGGGATCGATGCCGGTTTCCTCGATGATGAGCTCTATGCGCTGCGGCAGGTCCGAATGCCATAGCTGCCGACCGGACAGATTGACCGCCATCGTCATCGGCGCGTGTCCGGCATCGGTCCATCGTCGCGCC
>JACESY010000067.1 GCA_013911595.1 Azoarcus sp. | reverse complement strand
TGCTGCAACACCCCGAACACCACGACGCGATCGAGCGCGAGCTGATCGCGCCGCTGGTTGCCGCACACGCCGCCGCCCGCCGTGAAGCCGCCCGCAAGGCTGCCGCGACGAAGGTGGATTTCTTCACGATGGTTCGCGGAGAGGACTGATGAACACCGCCACCGAACTCGCGCCGGGCTTCGATGACCCGGTGCACCAGGGCCAGGAAGCCTTCCGCGCGGCGCTCGACGCGCTGGCCCGACCGGGCCGCATCGAATGCCTGCCCGGCCTGCCCGAGCGCGTACCGGGCCTCGGCGCCGCGAGTGCAGCCATTGCGCTGGCGCTGGTCGATTTCGAAACGCCGGTCTGGCTCGACGGCGCTTCGCAAGAGGCCGCCGGCTTCCTGCGCTTTCACTGCGGCTGCGCGATGGTCGATGACCCGCGACGCGCGCACTTTGCCTTCGCCAAAGGCTTCGACAATCTGCCCTCGCTCGACAGCTTTTCGCTGGGCAGCGACGAGGCGCCGGAAGACTCGACCACGCTGATCGTCGAGGTCGAAGACCTGTTCACCGACGGCCCGCTGGTGCTCACCGGCCCCGGCATCGAGCGCCAGCACCGCCTCGGCGTGGCCGGCTTCGATACCGACCGCATCGCCGAACGCATGCACCTAGCCGAGCTCTTCCCGCGCGGGCTGGACCTGTTCCTGACCTGCGGCCAGCGTGTTTCCGGCCTGCCCCGCACCACTCGTATTCATTCACTGCGGAGCGAGCCATGTACGTCTCGGTAAAAGGCGGTGAACGCGCCATCGACAACGCCCACCGCTGGCTGGCCGAAGAGCGCCGTGGCGATGCGGACCTGCCCGAACTCTCGCTGGCCCAGATCGCGTATCAGCTCTCCGCCAGCGTCGACCGCGTGATGACCGAGGGCTCGCTATACGACCGCGACCTGGCCGCACTCGCCATCAAGCAGGCACGCGGCGACCTGATCGAAGCCGTGTTTCTGCTGCGCGCCTATCGCAGCACGCTGCCGCGCTTTGGCGCGAGCGAGCCCATCGACACCGCAAAGATGGCCATCCGCCGCCGCATCTCGGCCACCTTCAAGGACGTGCCGGGCGGGCAGATTCTCGGGCCGACCTTCGACTACACGCACCGCCTGCTCGATTTCACGCTGGCTGCCGGCGGCGAGGTGCCGCCCGCCACGCTGGCCGATCAGCCGGTGGCACCTTCAATGCCGCGCGTTGCCGACCTGCTCGGCAACGACGACCTGATCGAACCCGAAGTGGCCGACGACACGCAGCCGGTGGGCGACCTCACCCGCGAGCCCTTCCGCTTCCCGGTCGACCGGGACGTGCGCCTGCAAGCGCTGGCACGCGGCGACGAAGGCTTTCTGCTGGCGCTGGGGTATTCGAGCCAGCGCGGTTACGGACGCAACCACCCGTTCGCCGGCGAGATCCGGCTCGGCGAAGTGGCGGTGGAGTTCGTGCCGGAAGAGCTGGGATTTGCGATCGAGCTGGGCGACATCACCGTCACCGAATGCCAGATGGTCAACCAGTTCCACGGCTCGGCCGAGCGGCCGCCGCAATTCACCCGCGGCTACGGCCTGACCTTCGGTCACTGCGAACGCAAGGCCATGAGCATGGCGCTGGTCGACCGCTCGCTGCGTGGTCGCGAGCTGGGCGAGGCGGCCGAAGCGCCGGTGCAGGACGAGGAATTCGTGCTCTACCACTGCGACAACATCCAGGCCACCGGCTTCGTCGAGCACCTGAAGCTGCCCCACTACGTGGACTTCCAGTCCGAACTGGCGATGGTGCGCGCGCTGCGCGAAGCCGTCGCCAAGGCCCCCGAATCCGCTCAGGAGACCGCCGACCATGCATGAGCCCGGCTACAACTTCGCCTACCTCGACGAGCAGACCAAACGCATGATCCGCCGTGGCCTGCTCAAGGCCGTCGCCATCCCCGGCCATCAGGTGCCGTTCGGCTCGCGCGAAATGCCGCTGCCGTATGGCTGGGGCACGGGCGGCATCCAGATCACCGCCGCCATCCTCGGCCGTAGCGACGTGCTCAAGGTCATCGACCAGGGCGCGGACGACACCACCAACGCGGTGTCGATCCGCCGCTTCTTCGCGCGCACGGCCGGTGTCCGTACCACCGAGCGCACGCTTGAAGCCACGGTCATCCAGACCCGTCACCGCATTCCCGAAACGCCGCTCACCGAAGGCCAGACGCTGGTCTTTCAGGTGCCCATCCCCGAGCCGCTGCGCTGGATGGAAGCGAGCGAGCGCGAGACGCGTGCCATGCACGCGCTGCAGGAATACGGCGTGATGCGCGTGTCGCTGTACGAAGACGTCGCGCGTCACGGCCGCATCGCCAAGACCTACGACTACCCGGTGACGGTGAACGAGCGCTACATCATGAGCCCGAGCCCCATCCCCAAGTTCGACAACCCCAAGCTCGACCGCAACCCCGCGCTGCAGCTCTTCGGCGCCGGCCGCGAGCGGCGCCTGTATGCCGTGCCGCCCTACACCAAGGTCAAGAGCCTGGACTTCGACGACCACCCCTTCCATGTCGAGTCCTGGGATCAGCCCTGCGCGCTGTGCGGCAGCACCACGAGCTTTCTCGACGAGATCATCACCGACGACGCCGGCAGCCGGATGATGGTTTGTTCGGATACTGACCACTGCACGCAGCGTCGGGCGGAAGCCGAGGATGCCGAGCCGATGCGGAGGGTCGCATCGTGAGCGAGGCCATGAACAACGAAGTCCTCCTCAAGGTCAGCGGCCTCGAACACCGCTACGGCAAGCACGTCGGCTGCACCGACGTGAGCTTCGACCTATACCCCGGCGAAGTGCTGGGCATCGTCGGCGAATCGGGCGCGGGCAAGAGCACGCTGCTCAAGTGCCTCGCCACGCAGATCGAGCCCACCGCCGGCACGGTGGAATACCGCAGCCGCGACGGCGTGATGCGCGACATCTTTGCGTTGTCGGAAGCCGAGCGGCGCCTGCTGCTGCGCACCGACTGGGGCCTGGTGCACCAGAACCCGCGCGACGGCCTGCGCATGGGCGTGTCGGCCGGTGGCAACGTCGGCGAGCGCCTGATGGCGGTGGGCGAGCGCCACTATGGCCAGATCCGCGAACAAGCCGGCCATTGGCTGCAGCAGGTCGAGATCGATGTGGAGCGCATCGACCACATGCCCGAAACCTTCTCCGGCGGCATGCAGCAACGGGTGCAGATCGCGCGCAACCTCGTGACCCGCCCGCGCCTGATGTTCATGGACGAGCCTACCGGCGGACTGGATGTATCGGTGCAGGCGCGCCTGCTCGATCTGCTGCGCCGGCTGGTGGGCGAGCTGAACCTGTCGGCCATCGTCGTCACGCACGATCTGGGCGTAGTGCGTCTGCTGGCCCACCGACTGATGGTGATGCAGGGCGGCCGCGTGGTGGAACACGGCCTCACCGACCAGGTGCTGGACGACCCGCAACATCCGTACTCGCAGCTGCTCGTGTCTTCGATCCTGCGCGTGTGATGGAGCAAGCCATGAACCCCGAACAAATCCTGCTCGAAGTCGAAAACCTCGAAAAACGCTTCACGCTGCACATGCAGGGCGGCGTCTCGATCCCGGTGTTCGACCGCGCCAGCCTCAGCGTGCGCGCGGGCGAATGCCTGATCCTCTCCGGCGCCTCGGGCGCCGGCAAATCCACGCTGCTGCGCTGCCTGTACGGCAACTATCTGGCCCAGGGCGGCCACATCCACGTGCGTCACCACGGCGAGATGGTCGATCTGGTCGGCGCCGAGCCGCGCACGGTGCTGGATGTGCGGCGCGACACGCTGGGCTATGTCAGCCAGTTCCTGCGCGTGATTCCGCGCGTCACCACCGTCGATCTGGTGATGGAGCCGCTGCTCGCGCGCGGCGTGGCAGTGAATGAGGCGCGCGAGCGCGCCGAAGCGCTGCTGGCGCAGCTCAACATCCCGCGCACGCTGTGGCAGCTCGCGCCAGCCACCTTCTCGGGCGGCGAGCAGCAGCGCGTGAACATCGCGCGCGGCTTCATCGCCGAATACCCGGTGATGCTGCTCGACGAACCCACCGCGTCGCTCGACGCCGACAACCGAAAAGTTGTCATCCAACTCATCCACGATGCACTGGCGCGCGGCGCCGCGATCATCGGCATCTTCCACGACGCCGAAGTACGCGACGCCGTCGGCAGCCACGCCTACGACGTCCAACAGGCAAGGATTGCAGCATGACAATGCACAGCGAAATCATCCTCGACAACGCCCACATCGTTCTCGACCACGAAGTCCTCCACGGCCACATCGTGCTGCGCGACGGCAAGATCGCCGACATCGGCGCCGGCCGCAGCACCGCGCCCGCCGCGCAGGATCTGGACGGCGACCTGCTCGTGCCGGGCCTGGTCGAAGTGCACACCGACAACGTCGAGCGCCACCTCGTGCCGCGCCCCGGCGTGCGCTGGCCGACCATGCCCGGCATCCTCGCCCATGACTCGGACATCATCAGCGCCGGCATCACCACCGTACTCGACGCCGTGGCCTGCGGCAGCGACTACGGCAAGGAATACCGCCGCGACATCTGCGAAGCCGCCGTGGCCGGCATCACCGAAGCGCGCGACGCCGGCTACCTGCGCGCCGAGCACCTGCTGCACCTGCGCTGCGAGATTGCCGCCGAAGACATGGCCGGCACCTTCGAGCGCTGCATCGACAGCGACATGGTCAAGCTGGTGTCGATCATGGATCACACGCCCGGCGCGCGGCAGTTCGTCGATGTCGACAAGTTCGCCGAGTACTACAAAGGCAAGCACGGCATGAACGACGCCCAGCTCGCTGAAATGATCGAAAAGCGCAAAGAGATCCAGGCCCGTTTCGGCCCCAAGCACCGTGATCAGGTCGTGGCCGGCAGCCACGAGCGCGGCATCACGCTGGCGAGCCACGACGACGCCACGGTGGAACACATTGCCGAGGCCGTTGGGCTGGGCGTGACCATCAGCGAATTCCCGACTACCGTCGAAGCCGCCGAGGCCGCCCACAAGCACGGGCTGGCCACCATCATGGGCGCGCCCAACATGGTTCGCGGCAAGTCGCACTCGGGCAACATCGCCGCGCGCGAGCTGGCGCAACTCGGCCTGCTCGACGTGTTTTCGTCCGACTACGTGCCGGTCAGCCTGATGCAGGCCGCCTGGCTGCTGCACGAGCAGAGCGGCTACAGCCTGCCCGACGCCTTCAAGGTCGTGTCCGGCAACCCGGCCCGCCTGCTCGGCCTCACCGACCGCGGCAGCATCGCGCAAGGCAAGCGCGCCGACGTCGTGCGCGTGCAGCGCACCCCGCACGGCGCGGTGGTGCGCCGCGTCTGGAAAGAGGGGAGGCAGGTCGCATGACGCGCTACGCCATCTACTACACGCCCGCGCCAGACAGCGCGCTGTGGCAGCTTGCCAGCGCCTGGATCGGATATGACTCGCACGCCGGGCGCGCCGTGCCGCGCCCCGAAGCACTCAAGGTCGCGCCGGACGACCTCACCGCCGCCACCGCCAACCCGTCGCGCTACGGCTTCCACGCCACGTTGGTCGCCCCGTTCGAGCTTGCCCCCGGCTGCACCGAAGCCGAACTCGTCGATGCGCTCGCCACTTTCTGCGGCAACTGGCCGGCCTTCCGCGCGGCGCTGCAGGTCGGCCGCATCTACGACTTCCTCGCGCTCGTCCCGGCCCACACCGACCCACGTCTGGATACGCTCGCCGCCGCCTGCGTGCGCGGCTTCGACCGCTTCCGCGCGCCGCTGTCGGATGCCGACCTCGCCCGCCGCGACTCGCCCGATCTGTCGGACCATGAACGCACGCTGCTCAAGCGCTGGGGTTACGCCCACGTGCTCGACGCCTTCCGCTTCCACATGTCGCTCACCAGCGCCCTGCCCGACGAAGCCCTGGCCCGCCTGCAACCCGAACTCGCCGCGCTGTTCGCCGACGTGCCGCGCGCACCCGTCGTCATCGACGGCCTCAGCCTGCTCAAGCAAACTGACCGTGCCAGCGCCTTCCGCTGCATCGCACGTCATGGATTCTCGCCCGTCGAACTTGCCGCCGAAGTGCACTGAGCCCGTCATGACCACGCTATCCGAACAGCCCACCGTAGGCCGCGAAGTCAGCCAGCAGAACACCACGCTTGGCCCCTGGACCGAAATCGGCGACTTCTGCACGCTGCAAAACGTCAGCCTGGGCGCCTACTCCTACTGCGCCTCGCACTGCATCATGCAAAACGTGGCCGTCGGCAAGTTCGCCAACATCGCTGCCATGGTGCGCCTCGGCCCCACCGCCCATCCGTTCGACCGCCCGACGTTGCACCACTTCACCTACCGCCGCGTCGCCTACGGTTTTGCAGATACCGACGACACCGCCTTCTTCTCCGCCCGCGCCGCCCGCACCCTCACCATCGGCCACGACGCCTGGATCGGCCACGGCGCCATCGTCATGCCCGGTCTGACCATCGGCAACGGCGCCGTCATCGGCGCCGGCGCGGTCGTCACCAAGGACGTAGCCCCCTGGACCATCGTCGCCGGCAACCCCGCACGCGTCATCCGTCGCCGCTTCACGCCTGAGGTGGCCGACGCGATGGAGCGGATTCGCTGGTGGGACTGGTCGCACGACCAACTTCGGGAGCGGATGGGGGATTTCGAAGGGAACACCGAGGCGTTCATCGCCACCTACGACCGGGCGCCGGCCCCCGTTCCGGCGGGCTGAGCCAGCTCAGTCCGCGTCGCGCGCCATTGCATCGGCCGTGCGCAGTGCCATTGCGGCCAGCGTCAGCGTGGGGTTGGCGGTGGCGCCGGTGGGGAACAGGCCGCTACCGATCATCCAGAGGTTGGGGTGGTCGTGGCTGCGGCCGAAGGGGTCGACCACCGAGCTTGCCGGGTCGGTGCCCATGCGCAGCGTGCCCATGATGTGGCCGGCGCCGAACAGCGTGTCGACATGCACGCGCTGCGTCGCGCCGAGCCCCTCGAACACCTTGTCGGCCAGCAGGCGCGCTTCGGCCACGCCGCGCTGAACGTAGCCGTCGTACGCGTAGGTGATGCGCGGGCGCGGCAGCCCCAACGCATCGACCTGCTCCGACAGGCGCACGCGGTTGTTCGCATCGGGCAATTGCTCGATCAGCGAGGCGAGGCGCACCTGGCGCTGGCCGGCGTGCTTGAGCGCATCGTGCAGCGCCAGCCCGCGCAGGCCGTCGTCAATGAACTGCCCGGCCAGCCCGATCAGGTTGTGTCCGCCAAAGCTCCAGCCGTCGTTGCCAATCGGCGTGCGAGAGGCCGCGGTGTGGGCGCGGAAGTCGCCGTCACGCCGGTGCTCGATGCCCGACACTTCCACCGGCCCGCGATACGGATACACCGGGTCGCGCGCCAGCGCGAGGCTGACCTGCGCCGGGTGGTCCATCAGATTTCGCCCCACCGCGCCGCTGCGGTTCGCCACCCCGTCGGGGCAGCGTGCGCTTTGCGACATCAACAGCAGGCGGGGCGTCTCGATGGCGTGCGCCGCCAGCACGAAACGCCGGCCACGCGCGAGGTGCTCGCTGCCGTCGGGACGCTTGAAGGCAATCGCGGTGATGTGGTCGTCGTCATCCACATCAATGCGAAAAGCCACCGCCTGATCGACGATGGTCGCGCCGGCGGCCTGCGCCAGACGCGCATGCACCGCGGCGTCGTACTTCGCGCCAATCGGGCAGATCGGCACACAGGTGTTGTTGCCACAACATGGCGGGCGGTCCTGAAAAAACGTGGAATTGCGCGCATGCGGGCTGACCTGCGTGCGCAGGCCCAGCGGACGCAGCGCGGCATCCACCTGCCGGTCCAGATACGTTGGCGGAATCGGCGGCTGCGGATACGGGCCGCTGCGCGGCGAGCCAAGGTCATCACCCGCGTCGCCCGCAACACCCAGCTCGCGCTCGGCCTCCAGATACCAGGGCTCCAGCTCGTCGTAGCCAAACGGCCAGTCCTGGCCCACGCCATAACGCGTCTTCATGCGGAAGTCGTTGGGCAGGAAGCGCAGGGTCGTGCCCTGCCAGTGCCAGGTCGTGCCGCCCACACAGCGTTCATAGGTGCTGCCGAAGGTCGCCGGCCCGTCCTGCACGTAATGGCCATCGCGCAAACTCAGCACGGTCGGCCGCGGCGCATGCGCCAGTGGCGGATACGGCGCATCCGGCGTCTTGATCGGACTGTCGAGAAAGCGCTGCACCGCCGTGGCGCGATCCAGCCACGGGCCGGATTCCAGCACCACCACCTTCACGCCACTGCGCGCCAGACGATACGCCGTCAGCGCACCCGCAACCCCGGCCCCGACGATGACGACATCCGCTTCAATCACGTCCATCGTCATGCCCCCGGCACGTCGGACCAGTGCCCGAAAGCACCGCCGCAAGTCCCCGGGCCCGCCGGGCGATACTCCAGCGCGCGCCACGCCAACGCCTCCGGATAAGTCGCAACACGGCTGCGGCCGTCCGCATCCGGGTACAACCCGGTGTACCACTGACGCACGATGTCATCCGCCAGCCGCGCCAGCGCCGGATCGTCGAACACACCACGGGCAGCCAGATCAGCCACGGATCGCGGCGGCGTCGCACCGCCGAAACCACCCATCTGCCATAATCTCCGCAACCCCTCGCCACCATCCGACCGCACCTGCAACGCAGCCAGATAAAGCCGCCCCAGCCCCTCTCCACCCGGATCATCCACACCGGTCAGCACCCGTGACAGCTCGATGAAGCGCCCAAGGCCGAACCCCGCCTCCGACGCCCCCGCCACACCCGGCAAGGCCGCCGAGGCCAACGACGCACCGGCCACCCCGATGAAACGTCTCCGTGCCGGCATGCAAACTTGCTCTGCAATGGTCGCTGAAGGCATCGAACTTCCCCTTGGGATAACGCTCGGCAGCATACGCCTTGCCCACACGCGCACGAAACCCAGATTGCCAGCAGCCGCATCACCACGCCCGAGGCGGCCGACGCGATGGAGCGGATTCGCTGGTGGGATTGGTCACACGACGAACTGGCGGAGCGGATGGGCGATTTCGAGGGGAACACCGAGGTGTTCAGCCGCCAGTGCGGATAGGCTCGGCTTTCGCTGAAGCGTTTGCGCTAATCCGGAATGTCGAAAACACTCACCGCGGAACGACAAGGGGGTGAGCCGGTACATTGCCAGCTTGTATAAGGACTGATCGCAACAGCGCCTGCGCCCGACGCGCACGGCACCTCGCCAAGGAGATCGAAGATGACCCGTTATGTAGATGGATTCCTGCTTCCCGTGCCGAAAGCCAACATCGAGGCCTACCGCCTCATGGCGCAAACCGCTGGCGAAGTCTGGCGCGAACACGGCGCGCTTGAGTACGTGGAATGCGTAGCCGACGACGTCGAACCCGGCAAGGTCACTTCATTCCCGCAAAGCGTACTGCTCAAGGAAGACGAAACGGTCGTGTTCGCGTGGATCACCTACCCCTCACGCGAGGAGCGCGACCGCATCAACGAAGCCGTCATGAAAGACCCGCGCATCGCAAACATGTGCGACCCCAAGAACCTGCCCTTCGACGGCATGCGCATGATGTGGGGCGGCTTCACGACCATCGTCGATCTGTAACCACAACGCGCGCCCAAAGCCCGCAGCGGGCAGTTGAAGTGCGCTGCGCCCACCGCACTTCCGCCACGCAACTCATTGTCAAAGGAGAAGGTGAGATGAATCGCATCGTCCCCTGCCTGTGGTTCGACGCCAGCGCCGAAGAGGCGGCGAACCTCTATACCTCGATCTTTCGCAACGCGTCGCTGGGCCGTACCGCCCGTTACGGCGAGGCCGGCCACGAGATCCACGGCCGCTCCGCCGGCTCGGTGATGACCGTCGAGTTCGCGCTCGACGACTACCACCTGCTTGGTCTCAACGGCGGCCCGTTGTTCCGCTTCACGCCGGCGATCTCGTTCTTCGCGATGTTCGAGACAGAAGCCGAGGTCGACGCCGCCTGGGCCGCGCTCAGCGAGGGCGGCTCGGTGCTGATGCCGATCGACGCCTATCCGTGGAGCCCGCGCTACGGCTGGCTCAACGACCGCTACGGCGTCTCCTGGCAAATCGCGCTCGGCAAACGCGCCGACATCGGCCAGGCTATCGCCCCGGCATTACTGTTCGTCGGCGCCCAGTGCGGGCGCGCCGAAGAAGCGCTCGAACACTACACGTCGGTCTTTCCCGACTCGCGCGTGGAAGGCATCCTGCGCCACGACGGCAGCGGCCCCGACGCGGCCGGCACCGTCATGCACGCCCAGTGCTACCTGGGCGGCGAAACTTTCATGCTCATGGACAGCGCCCACCCGCACGACTTCGGCTTTTCAGAGGCGACGTCCTTCATCGTCAACTGCGACGACCAGGACGAGATCGACCACTACTGGAAAGCGCTGTCCGCCGTGCCCGAAGCCGAACAATGCGCCTGGCTCAAGGACAAGTTCGGCGTGTCATGGCAGATCGTGCCGAAGGTCTTGCCCGAACTGCTGGTCGACCGCGACAAGCAAAAGGCCGAGCGCACGATGCAGGCGCTGCTGGGGATGAAGAAGCTGGAGATTGCAGCGCTGGAACGGGCGCATGCGGGCGGCTGATCCCTGCCCCAGCCGCTCGCGCAATCGATCGATGCCCATTGCCGCCACCGCCCGAACCAAAGGACAATGCGGCCATGGAAACCTTCGCACTCTTCATCGCGCTCGCCCTGGGCGCCTACGTATTGGCCTGGAAAGCGCAACAGCAGCGCATCGCGCTGCTGGGCGGCCATCTGCAGAACTATCGCATCGAAAAGCTGATGGCAGACCTCAACGAGGGCTACATGCGCGCCCTCGGCGAGGAGTCACCGCAACGACGCGAACAGATTCTGGAACTGATGCAGACCAACGAGGCCTCGCTGAGCAGCCAGTTCAGCCGCTTCGCGGCCGAGATGGCGAAACTCGACGCGGAGAGTGCGCGTGTCAGCCGGATCTCCGGCATCCCATTTGCCGACCGCCTGTTCCCTGGCGCGACCTTCGATCTGCGCAAGGCGCTCGACATCCACGCCCGCGGCATCGCCAACGTCGTCCAAAACCTCGACAATCGCGAACCGAAGGACCGAGCCTTCGTCCTGTCGGCCGAAATGCTGCTGATGCAACACACCTGCCACTGGTTCTGCAAATCCAAGACCGTCGCCTCGGCCCGACTCATGGCACGCCACAAGACTACCCACCAACAGGTCGTCGATGCCGTCTCGCCCGAGACGCGCCGGGAGTATGTTCGGCTGATTGGTGGCTGATCCGCGTTCGGCAGGCATATTCCGGACCTGCTGCGAGAGGGGAGGCCCGCATACCGTAACGCGCGGTATAAATTCTAGACCCGACCCTCAGCATGGATTACGGTCTTTGCCGATGCCCGCGGCGGAACCTTCATGCTCATAAACAGCGCCCTCCAGCACGACTTAGGGTTCGCCGAGACGACCTCGTTCATCGTCGGCTGCGACGCCCAGGACGAAATCGACCACTACTGCCACGCCCTCTCCACCGAAGCCGAGGCCAAACAATGCGGCTGGCTCAAGGACAAGTTCGGCGTATCATGGCAAATCGTGCCGACCCCTCCCAAATGAGCGACCCCGAGATATCGACCACGTTTGCTTCCTCCAGGGAAAAATTCGCTACATCATGCTAACCACCTTAGCTCGCCAAGCTGACTCATGACCAGAGAGCTAGGCGCCCTAGATTGTTTGATCTCTAAGGTTTAACCTACAAATATCAACTTACCAGATACAGAAACCCATGAAGGCAAATCCAGTCGGATGGCATGCAATCATCGTTGGTGCCTGGAATACAGCAATTCTTACTCCTGACGGCATTCGTCGCCGGCTGTTTGAGCTTCCTGATGATGCAAGCGTAGAAATAGAGGTAGCGATAGATCGCCCGGGACCGTACCGAGTGCGACATGACGGCATAACTATCGTTCCCGGCCCTTCGAGCTTAGAAGTCGCTCCAAGAGAACAGACAGTAGAATCCATCGCTGACGCGTGTACGCTGCTTAGGAAAGCGTTAAACGCCCTGCCAGAGACTCCCGTTACTGCAGCTGGCGTTAATTTTCGATACTCGGTTTCTGAAAACTCTGACGACCTTATAGATCTACTCGACACGAACTTAGATGGCAAACTATCTGACCATAACTTTTCCATTAAACGTCGATCCACGAGGCGATCATTGACATTGGATAACGGCGTTTTAAATATCGATATATCAACGAATGAAGATCAATCTGGAAGCGTCCTATTCAATTTTCACTGCGAATCTTCAGACCCGAAGACCCTCGATGCATGGCTTGACAATACAGAACTGTTTTACTCAGAAGTTAATAAAGTGATGAGCATTCTCAGCATGGATCAAGAGGATAATTAAATGTCTTCAACTACGAACAAAAACCTCTCTACCGGCGCCTTCCAGACTGCCTTTCAGACCTCCGATCCCAAAGAGGCAGTAAGTACACAGCTTAATATTCCGCAATCTCGAACTCGAACTGTTTCCACAACAAAACCGTCGGGAACGGTATTGGTTCGCGCAACAACTCAATCACCCAATTAAATCTTCGCGGACTCGAGTGAAATTTCGCGTAAATGACCGCACACTGGACCTACAGTGACGTTCAAGTTAATTCAGATCTCGAGCAGGGAGACTTT
The DNA here is from genome assembly GCA_013911595.1 of Azoarcus sp. Classification (GTDB taxonomy): domain Bacteria; phylum Pseudomonadota; class Gammaproteobacteria; order Burkholderiales; family Rhodocyclaceae; genus Pseudazoarcus. Next base: position 2,439 of record JACESY010000067.1, on the reverse strand, counting down.
CTGATCCCGACGGGAGAACTAGTTTCCATATTTGACGAAATCCACCCTCACTTTACATCGGAGAAGTATCTTGGATTTATCGTCGCCAGTCAGTCTTGCGATCTTGTTCGAAGAAAAAACAAACCAAAAACAGAGTATATTTCTCTAGCCGTGGTTCGTCCTCTTTCGAGAGTAATTAGGAAGCTGGCAACAAATATTGCCCCCCCGCTCGCACCCGGAAGATTTCGTTCTAGTAATAAGCTAGAAATCAAGCAATTCTTACAAAGGCTTGTAAACCAAAACGAGCAAGCTCTCGGATTGTATTTTTTGTATACCAACGCCGACATGGAGCTCGGCGAACCTGCAGTCGCCATGCTCCGAGTCAGCGTTTCTCTAAAAAGCACCCACTACGAAGCCTTAGTCTCAGCGCGCCGGGGACGTCTCGACCCTGCTTTTCAAGCAAAGCTAGGATGGCTATTGGGCAATCTGTACAACCGCCCAGCTACGCCAGACTGGTCAGATCACGAGGGCGGGGAAGAGCGCATAACCGAGCTACTGAAAGAATACATTGCGCCTAAAAAGGCTCAAAACACTTCCTACGGAATAGAGTGGATTGATGACCAAATCGCTGACCAAGCCTACTCTAAAAAGGTCTCACTCGATTCGCCCATGGAAGAGCTAGAAAGGCTTCGCCCGGAGCCTGTTATTGAACGCGCCCTGAATGTTATAAGCAGTGAAATTACCAGCGTCTTTTCTGATACAAAAGAAGAAGAAATTAAAAAACTAAAGAATAGACTTCGAAACAACGGGAAGTTTATAAAACTTCTTCAGAACAAATAGGTTTTGATTTAATTTCCGACCAAACACAGCCCATCAGAAACACTACGCCTCTTCTCGGCAGTATAGGGCCATGAAATATTTCATTTCTCGAAACCTCTCTAGACGCGTGGGGAATACTGACATGACTGTAAACACACCTGCAGAAACGAGCACGACCAAGAAGGCAACCGAAGTCAAATCACTTGCAGTCTGTTGATTCCATATTACTGAGGAAATTCCAGCCACAAGCACTCCAGCGAAAGCCAAAACCTTATGCCTAGGGTGACCGCCACTCTGGGCTATGTCAATCTGCATATCCACGAGGTCATAACAACCCATCACGTCGGAAGATCTTACGCCGGCCGACTGCAGAGCCTGTTTAAATATTAAATATCGGCTCGCTCTCGAACTAGAGCCAAGATCAGGAACCGGCAAGCCGCAGGGGTCTCCATATTGCTCCAGAACCAGACGATTTTTTATCGCATCAATCTTAATTAGCAGCACGATTTCGGCAGACATCATCATAAGCAGTGACGCGCCGGAGTTCAAATAATATACGCCAAGACCGAAAATGAACAAGGCCGTCATTGACAATACAAGAATTTTTTCAAGTGCGCTCGCCGCTCTCAATGCTTCTATTGCAATGCGCCCAGAACTTACTGCTTGATGATACTCAATCCATATCTTTTGCCAACTGTTCATAAAAACCTCTTAGCTCTCGGAGATCAACGCACAACAAGTAATTTTGTCCAGCTTAATTTGATCACCACCTCTACATCAATTAAATTAGCATCCCTGAAGTTCTTTTTCGGCATTTTCTGTCAACTACCAAAATTATTTGAGCAGACACAGACGGGGCCAAGTCTAGGATTTATGCCCAGCCAGGGTGCAGAGGGGGTCGGGTCTAGATTTTATACCGTGCAGATTCTTGCACTAAGCAAAAACTAGCATTCATTCATTCCGGATTTCTTCGTTGTTCTCTCGCTGCGACTCAAAACCTTCCGTTTCAGCTTCAACCTCCACCGGATCGCGCTCCTGCAGTTTCGGCGGGGCTGCCACCCACGCGCGTAATCGTTGGCCGATCTGCTCGTAGAAATGCGGGACTGCCTTTTCGAGTTCCTCGATAAAGATCTTGTTGCCGGAAAAGCGAGCGGCGAGGTCGACTATGTAGAACACCTCGAATGCACTTGGAACTACGCTGCTGCAGGCGCTTTCCAGTGCGTTACTGTCCTGCAGAACCTGCGCGAGGGTCGCCTGCGTTTCTTCCGCGCGGCCGGGCCGGATAGCCTTGACGTACATGTTGTTCGGCTCGGCCTTGGACAACTGTCGCGTGAGCCAACTGACGCGCGCTGAACAACGCTTTTTATCCTGCGGCGCAACGAGGCGCATGGAGCATTCGATGGTGCGTTTCGTTAAGTCGGCCGTGACCGTCAGATCGGAAGCTGCGTCGGGCACTTCGAGTACGCAGACCAGCTTCTTCTCCTTGGACAGAAAATCGCAGTCGTCCTTGAGACGCTGGACCGGATCGTTGCGGTGGGCCTTGGCGAGCTCCCTCTGGGTCAAGATAGTTGTCGCCTCGATAGGATCTGAAACCCGAGGGCGATAACGGAAGGACGAAGTGGCCAGATACGGACAAGCATT
>JACESY010000066.1 GCA_013911595.1 Azoarcus sp. | reverse complement strand
CGCGGCCGGACGCGCGTCGCCCGACGGCGAGTTCGCCATCGACGACGAGAACGAGCGCGTGATGCGCGCCGAGCCGCCGTCCGTCGAAGTCGCGCGCGCCCAGGGACGATTGATCCTCGTCGCCGAGGACAACGAGATCAACCAGAAGGTCATCCTGCACCAGCTCGCATTGCTGGGCTTCGCCGCCGAGGTCGCCGACGACGGACACGAGGCGCTGCAACGGTGGCGCACGGGGCACCACGCCTTGGTGCTGACCGATCTCCACATGCCAATCATGGACGGCTATGCGCTGGCGCGCGCGATCCGCGAGGCCGACGGGCCGGGCTGTCACACGCCGGTGCTGGCGCTCACCGCCAACGCGCTGCGCGGCGAAGAGCGTCGCGCGCTCGATGCCGGCATGGACGCCTATCTGACAAAGCCCGTGCAACTGGAGCACTTGCGCGCTACGCTGCAAGCGCATCTGCCATCGGCTGCCGAGAACGAGGCGCCGGTCCTTCCGCAGCGCGACGCGGGCACGGCGATGGCAGTCGACACGCGCGCAACGGATACCGTCTTTGACGTGTCGGTGCTCGAGGAACTGGTTGGCGACGACGCGCAGATCGTGCGCGAATTCCTCGATGAATTCCGCCGCAGCGCCGCCGACCTCGGCCGAGAACTGGCCGAAGCGCATGCGCGCGGCGCGATCGACGAGACCGGCAATGCCGCGCACAAGCTCAAGTCGGCCGCGCGCTCGGTCGGCGCACTGACGCTCGGGGAACTGGCCGCCGCGATCGAACGCGCGGTGCGCAGCGACGATATCGCCTCGCTGTCCGCGCGGGTGGAGACCCTCCATACCCTGCTCGCCGAGACCGACGAGCACATCGAAACCTGGCTCGGGAGCCGCTGAACACGACATGACGACACTGGTCATCGACGACGAAGCCTTCGTGCGCAAGCTGCTCACACACCTGCTCGGCCGCCTGGGACTGACCGAGGTGGTCGCCTGCGCCAGCGGTCGCGAGGCGCTCGACTACATGGGCAGCGCACCCGCGACGGTCGATCTGGTGTTCTGCGACCTGCAGATGCCGGGCATGGACGGCGTGGAGTTCATCCGTCACCTCGTCGACCTGCGCTACACCGGCGCACTGGTGCTGGTCAGCGGCGAGGACCAGCGCATCCTGCACACGGCCGGGCGGCTGGCGCGCGCACACCGGCTCGACGTGCTCGGCGAAGTCACCAAACCGGTCACGCCCACCCAACTCGGCGAGGTCCTCGCGCGCCGCGGCACGCAGCGCGCACCAGCATGCGTTGGAGGCCGGCGGATGTACGAGGTGGCCGAATTGCGCCGCGCCCTCGATGCAGGCGAACTCGTCAATCACTACCAGCCCAAGGTCGAACTGCAAACTGCGCAATTCGCCGGCGTCGAGACTCTGGTGCGCTGGAACCACCCGAACGACGGGCTGGTCGGGCCGGACGCCTTCGTGCCGCTGGCCGAGGAAGCTGGCCTGATCGACGAGCTGACGCATGCCGTACTGATACGCGCACTGCATGACGCGCGAGGCTGGCTGGACGCGGGTCCGCACGGGCTGCAGGTGGCGGTCAATGTGTCGATGGAGAACCTGCGCGCGCTCGACTTCCCGGAACGCGTCATGCAGGCCGCGCTGGACGCGGGCGTGCCGCTGGGCGCGCTGATTCTGGAGGTCACGGAGTCACGCCTGATGAGCGATCCGCTTGCCGCGCTCGACATCCTCGCGCGCCTGCGTCTGAAGCGCATCGGGCTGTCCATCGACGACTTCGGTACCGGGCACTCCTCACTCGCGCAGTTGCGCGACATCCCGTTCTCGGAACTCAAGCTCGATCGCAGTTTCGTGCACGGTGCCCCGCACGACGCAGCGCAGCGTGCGATCCTCGACGCCAGCCTGGACATGGCCCGCCAGCTCGGCATCACCACCGTGGCCGAAGGCGTGGAGGACATCGACGACTGGAACTTCCTGCGCGCACGCGGCTGTCAGCTTGCCCAGGGCTGGTTCATCGCACGTCCGATGGGCGCCGACACACTACCCGACTGGCTCGCCGCCTGGGACATGCGCCGCGAGCAACTGCTCGGATACCACTGAACACGAGAACGCGGGGCTGGTCGCGCGCCGGCGCGACCGCGTCAGTGCATGGACATGCCACCGCCGCGCTGCAGTACGGAAGCGTCGAGTTCATCGAAGCGCAGCACGCGGCCACCGCGTGCGTCGGCCAGTGCGCGCGCCGACGCCTCGTCCCCGAACGAAGCCAGCGTCGCACCCATTGCACCCCTGAGGTCGGTACCGGCGACGTACCAGGCGCTGGTGGCGTCGATCAGGTGCTCGTCGTCAGGCTGCTCCCACGTGCCGTGCGCCATGTCGTGCACGAACAGCCGCGCGCCGGTCACCCGGTTTTCGGGCTGCAGCCACCAGCCGATCAGTTCCGCCGTGGAGCAGAACACGTGGGTGCCATCACGCCCCACGGCCTGTCCCTTGGGGCCGGGAAAACCGGTCACGGCCATGCCGCACACATGGCACTCGTCGTCGGGGTGAAAGCTTCGTGCCAGCAGTTCGGTGGCCGCGTCGTCGGCGCTGTTGCAGCCGGCCAGCAGGATCAGCGCGGCAGTGACCAGCGCGCTGCGAAACAGCATTCGATTCACGCTCTTTCCTTCAGACAGTACGACGGGAAAACACCCGCCACGCGGCAGCCAGCAACAGGCCCGCCCACAGGGCCAGCACGGCCCACAGCACGGCCGCCCCCACCGGCAGTTCGGCACCCAGCGACAACACGCCGAGGCCCTCGCCGGCGGCGTGGAAGCCGCCCAGGTTGATCAATCGGTACACATCGGTCGGGTTGGCCAGCAGCAACCACGGCAGCAGTGCCGGGCTGACGCTGCCTTGCCCCAGCACCAGCACGCCGAGCAGCGCCAGATCGAACACCAGCACGAAGACGAACCAAGCACCGAGCGCGAAGCCGGCCGCGCCGGATTTTTCCCTGGCGGCGCTGGACAGCACATAGGCCAGCGCCAGGAACACCCAGCCGAGCAGCATGGACGAGGCGACGAAACGCCCGAAGGCGGTGGCCAGCAGCAGCAGTTCCACATCCTCGACCAGCAGCGCGATGGCCAGCGCGGCGCTGCCGAAACCAATCAGCATGGCCAGCGCGAGGATCAGGCCATGGCCGACGAATTTGCCGAGCAGGATGTGGCCGCGCCCGAGCGGATAGGTCAGCAGCAACATCAAAGTGCCGGCCTCGTCCTCGCCGACGATGGCGTCATAGGCCAGCAGCAGCGCAATGAGCGGCACAAGGAAGGTGGCGAGACTGGCAAGACTGGCGATGGTGGCCGGAATCGAGGTGAAGCCGACCTGCCCCGAGGCGGCCGCGCCGAACCAGGCGATGCCGACCGCGAGCAGCGCGAACACCAGCGTAATGGCGACCAGCCAGCGGTTGCGCAGGCCGTCGGCGAATTCCTTGCGGGCGATGGCGATGACGGGGTTCATTGCACGACTCCTTCGGCGCGCCGCATGTAGTGGCGGTACAGATCCTCGAGCGTGGGCGCGTGAATCTCGATGTCCTGCGGCGAGTCCTCACCGAGCAGTTCGCGCAGCAGATCGAGCTTGTGGCCGTTGATCGCCGCCACTTCGGCGCCGTCCGCGCCGAGACTGCGCGCGGTCAGCCCCTGCGCCTGCCAGTCGCGCACGCGTCGCTCGCCGTCGGCCAGGCCGCGCACGCGCAGCATCGACGGCAGACCGGCTTCGAGCCGCAGATCGGCCAGAGAGCCGACGGCCTGCAACCGCCCGCTGGCGAGGATGGCGGCGCGGTCGATATGCGCCTCCACGCCGGGCAGCACATGCGAGCACAGCACGATGGCCGTGCCTTCGCGGCGCAGGCGGTCGGTCAGTTCATACAGTTCGCGCGTCGCAATCGGGTCCAGACCCACGGTGGGTTCATCGAGCAGCAGCAGGCGCGGCGCGCCGAGCAGCGCCTGCGCGAGCCCCAGACGCTGGCGCATGCCTTTCGAGTAGGTGCGCACGCGCCGATCTGCGGCATGCGACAGCCCGACGCGCTCGAGCAGTTCATCGGCCTGAGTTTGCGGAGCGTCCTTGAGGCGGGCGAAGTGGCGAATGGTCTCGCGCCCGGTGAGCTGCGGGTAGAAGCTCACGTTCTCGGGCAGATAGCCCAGCCGGCGCCGCACCTCGGTGGAATCGGGAGCGCCGCCGAGCACCTGCACGCGGCCCTCGTTGGCAGCCAGCAGGCCGAGCACGATCTTCATGGTGGTGGTCTTGCCCGCGCCGTTGTGACCGAACAGCCCCAGCACCTCGCCTTCGGCGAGACTCAGGTCCAGGCCTTCGAGCACGGTCATCGCGCCATAGCGTTTGGTGACGCCTTCGAGTTCGACGGCATTCATGGTTGGTTCTCCTTGGCCTGCGCAAGCTGCGCTGCGGCAGGCGGGTGCATCAGCGGGCGACTGTCCTGCACGCCCGGCGTGCGCGTGACCGGAAAGGCGCGTTGCACCCAGCGCAGCAGTTCGATGGCCGGGCTGTTCATCAGCAGTCGCGCCTGCGGATACATCCACAGCAGGCGGTCGACGCCGTCGTTGGGTTCGTAGGCCACGTCGCCAATGCCGTCGGCATCGCGATCCCAGCCCAGATAGTCGCTCCAGTAGTTGCCGCGACCGTCACGTGACCAGTCCTGCCGCCGCGTGGCGACGTACTTGACCTGCTGAAGGTTGGCAACGAAGGCGTTGCCGGCGATCACGTTGTCTTCGGAGCCGGCGGTCAGGTGGATGCCCAGCGAGCTGCGCTCGAAGCGGTTGTCCTCGATGCGGTTGAACAGCGAGTTGTAGATGAACAGCGCCTTGCCCTCGGCGCCCTGGATCATCACGTCGCCGGTCGAGCCCTGGCGCACGCCGGTGACGACGTTGCCGACAATCGTCGAGTGGGTGATGAAGTTCATCAAGATGCCGTAGTTCTGGTCATCCTCGGAGCGGTTGCCGGTGACGGTGAGGCGCTTGCTCTGCATCAGCGCATAGCCGGTGCGCGTGCGCCGCGTGACGTTGTCGCGCACGATGTTGTCGTGCGAGAACATGTAGTGAATGCCGTAGCGCACGTCCTCGAGCACGTTGCCGGCCAGCTCGTTGCCGTTGGAGGTGTCGATGTAGATGCCGTCGCGCGCATGGCGCACGCGGTTGCCCACCACCCTGGCACCGCGCGCGGCGAAGAGATGAATGGCATTGCCACGATCCTGCGAGCGGAGGGCCTCGACGCCTTCGATGTCGTTGTTCTCGATCGTCACGTCGGGCGTGGAATCGACCCACACACCGGAACCGGGCCCGCGCAACACGTTGTCGCGCAGCACCGCGCCGCGCGCCTCGGGGCGCAGGAAGAAGGCCGAATCGAGCGCGGTCAGATTCGCGCCCCAGTTGCGCACGGTGCAGCCGTCGACAGTGACGTCCGCAGCCGCAATCGTGATCGCGCTGCCCTGCCCGCCCGCATCGAGCACGGCTCCGGGCTCGCACTGCAACGTCATCGGCACGTCGATGACGAGCCGCGCGTGATGTTCTCCGGCCGGCAGGCGCCACACACCCTCGCCCTGCGCGATCAGCGGCAGTTCGGGCAGCGGAGACTGCGTCGCGCCCAGCGGAGCGGCGAGCAGCACAGCCAGCAGGAAGATGAATTTTGTGTATCTCATGATGCTCGAGGGCCGCGCGCCCGCAGAGCGAACGCGCGGCGGCCCCTGTTACGCCGGCTCGACGATCATGCGGCCGACCATCTCCATGTGCAGCGCATGGCAGAACCAGCTGCAGTAGTACCAATGCACCCCCGGCTTGTCGGCGGTGAAGGTGATGGACGAAGTCTGCTGCGGGCTGATCTCCATGCTCACACCATGATTGGTCATGACGAAGCCGTGCGAGACGTCCTCGATCTCGTCGATGTTGGTGACGATCACCGTCACCTCGTCACCCTGCTTGACCTTGAACTCCAGCAGACCGAAGGTCGGCGCGGCCGAGTACATGTACACGCGCACCTTCCTGCCGTCGCGGATGACCTTGCTGTCCTTCTCCAGCACCACGCCGTCTTTCTTGGCCTGGGCCACGGTTTCGGCGAAGAACGGGTCGTCACGGCGCCACACCTTGCGGGTACGGATCTGGTCGCGGCGCGCGAGGATGCAGTCGTGCGGCTCGGCATAGGTCGGGCCGTCGTGCACCAGCTTCATCTCGTCACCGGAAATGTCGATCAGCTGGTCGTTCTCCGGGTGCAGCGGGCCCACCGGCAGGAAGCGGTCCTTGGAAAACTTGGACAGCGCCACCAGCCACTTGCCGTCGGCCTCGGAGGTTTCGGTCAGCGAGGCATGGATGTGGCCCGGCTGATAATGCACGTCGATCTTCTGGCGGATGTAATCGACCTTCTCGCCCTTGTAGGCGCGCACCGCGTCGGCCATGTTCCACTTCACCACCTGGGAGTCGAGGAACAGCGTGGTGTAGGCGTTGCCACGACCGTCGAAGGTGGTGTGCAGCGGGCCAAGACCCAGTTCCGGCTCGGCGTCGATCACCTCGCGCGGGTCCTTGAGCTTGCCGGCGAACAGATCTGGCAGCCTGGCAATGGCGATCATCGACACCGTGGGCGAGAGCTTGCCGTTGGCGATGAAGTACTTACCGTCCGGCGAGGTGTTGAGACCGTGCGGGTTCTTCGGCACCGGGATGTAGCGCGTGAAGGGCGACTCACCGCGCCCATCGACCACCGGCACCTTCGAGTCGCCCAGGGTGATGTGCTTGCCGGCCTTGACCGCCTTCTCGATGGCGGTGATGTCGAACACCACGACCCAGTCGCGCTCGTTGCGCATCATGCCGCCCAGATCGGTGGCGCGCTCGGAGTTGTAGCAGGTCGCCGCGGCGAAGCGGCCGGTGTAGTCGGCATCCACGTTGTCGAGGTTGCCGTCGACGATCACCTGGAAAGCCATGGTCATGGACTCGGCGTCGATGACGTTGAACATGGTGTAGGCGTTCTTGTCGGTGATGTCGGTGATCTTGCCGTCGTTCGGGTGCGGAATGATGAACTCGGCGTTGGCGAACACGTACTTGGTGTGCGGCACCTTCTGCAGACGCAGGCCGTGGATGGCCTGCACGTTCGGCACGGTCAGCATCTTGTCGCACTTCATGATGTCGAGACGGATGCGCGCGACACGCGTGTTGGCCTTGTCGTTGATGAACAAATACTTGCCGTCGTACTTGCCGTCGGTCATCGAGATGTGCGGGTGGTGGCAGTCGCCATTCAGAAACTTGGCGCTCTCACCCATGATGCGACGGCTCTCGTCGGTCAGGCCCCAGCCGGTGGCGGAATCGACGTTGAACACCGGAATGCGCATCAGCTCGCGCATCGACGGCACGCCCATCACGCGCACCTCGCCTTGGTGACCACCGCTCCAGAAGCCGTAGTAGTCATCCAGCTCACCCGGCCCGACGTGGGCCTTGGCCTGCGATTCCTTAACCTTGGCTGCCCAGGCTTCACGCGTCATCACGGCCGCGCCACCGAAGGCGGCGGTGCCGGCCAGCGTCACGCCGGTCGCAGCGGTCTTGCCGAGGAAGCCGCGGCGGGCGCGGCCCTTGTCGTCGAGCTCGGCGACGGGCGGCTTGTGTTGTTGGTCTTTCATCTCATGCACTCCTTGCAGTTGAAGGTTCCGGCATCGGCCGGGTTACGGCAAAATGGGATCGGTCGGGGTGGCGCGCGGTGGCTGCGGAATCAGCGGAATCACGCGCGGTTGTGGTGCGGCCTTGTCGCGGCGACGCTTCTTGTTCTTCAGCACCAGCGGCGGGCACTTGTTCTCGTTGTGATAGGTCATCTGACAATCGAGGCAGTAGTGGCACTCGTTGGCGTTGATGCGCCCGTCCGGATGGATGGCCTGGATCTCGCACTCGTTGGCGCACACCTGGCAGGGTTGGCCGCATTCCTTGCGACGCTTGAGCCAGTCGAACAAACGCAGCTTGGTCGGGATGGCCAGCGCCGCGCCCAGCGGACAGACGTAGCGGCAATACACCTTGCGCGTGAAGATGCTGATGACGATCCACGCCGCGGCGTAGGCGACGAACCACCACTGGCGGTCGAAGCGCAGTGTGATGGCGGTCTTGAAGGGCTCGACCTCGGCGTATTGCTCGGCGGTGGACAGCGATTCGAGCGAGATGCCGAAGAGCACCAGCAGCACGATGTACTTCACCGCCCACAGCCGCTCATGCACCGCGAAGGGCAGTTCGTACTGACGCACCTTGAGCTTGCGCGCGGCTTCATTGACCAGCTCCTGCAACGCGCCGAAGGGACACAGCCAGCCGCAGAACACGCCACGCCCCCATAGCAGGATGCTGGCGGCGGTGAAGGTCCAGAGGATGAAGACCACCGGGTCGCTCAGGAACAGCTCCCAGTGAAAGTCCTGCACCAGCGAATGGACGAAGGTCAGCACGTTGACGATGGACAGTTGCCCCAACGCGTACCAGCCGATGAACACCACCGTGAACACGAGGTAGCCGCGGCGCAGCCAGTGCAGGAAGGCCGGACGACGCGTGAACTTGTCCTGCAGGAACAGGATCACCGTGAGCAGCGCCAGCGCCACGCAGATCACCACGATCTGGAAGCTGCGCTGGTACCAGACGTGGACCCATACCGGGCGCTCGGCCTCGGCGATTACGGCCAGTTCCTCGGCCGTGGGCTGCGGGCGGTCGAGGTAGTCTTCGGGCAGCTGGTAACCCAGCTCGAAGCTTGTGAACACGCTGTCGACGGGGCCGGTCTGGCGACGCACCAGCAGTTCCAGGCTCCACGGCGCGCCGGGGTCGAACTCGTGGTGATCACGCACGATGAACATCGACATCTCGTCGAAGTCCGGCGCGCCGGCGGCGAAGAGGTCGTGGATGCGCTCGTGATCCATGTCGCGGAAGCTCACGCTGTCGCCGTGCTGGCGCAGCTGCACACGGTCGAAGATGCCGCCGCGCACGTAGCCCGAGCCCTTAAAGGAATACTCGCCGCGCCCCATCACGGCGATGGCCTGCTCGCCCGGCTTGAGCTCTTCCATCAGGAAGCGGTAGCCGTTCTCGCCGAGCAGGTTGCGGCCGATGGTCGGCGCGTTCAGATGCGCGACGTAGAGATCGATGAAGGTCTCGTCGGCCGTCTCCGGCGTGGCCGCATCGACGCCCTCGGCCTCGCTGCCGGCAAAGGCCCCATCCACGTCGCCGCGCGTCAGGTGCAGGCGACGCACCGCGCCGTTGCCGGTCAGCGTGGCCCAGTCGGCTGGCTCGAACACATCCGCCCGCACCGTGGCCGGCTTCGCCGTGGTCGCCACGTCGCGGATCAGGCCGAGTTCGACCGCAACCGCGCGCACCGAGCGCATCACCACCTCGTTGATCACCATCACCGTCACGGTCGCGCCGGACACGGCGTCCACCGTCACCGCCGCCGGATCGCGCGAACGCCCCACCACCACGCGCTGGTCGGCGCGGATGCCGGAATAGCCGGCGTTGAAGTCGTGCAGCTTCTGTTCGGGAATGCCGATCAGCAGGATGGGCTCGTGGTGTTCGAGCACATAGGCGTCACGGATCACGCCTTGCGCATCGAGCACCACGTGCATGTCGATGGGCTTGCCCGAGTACGCCGGGATATCGACGATGGGCAATGTACGAAAGGCATGGCCGACGATCTCGTCGCCGACGTGGATGGCGCGCACACCGTGCTCGCCAGTCGGCGCATCGATGCGATCGGCATCGGGGAAGACGCTGGCGATGCGTTGATCCGGCAGGTCATCGGCGGCACGCACGGGCGCAGCGCCCAGCGCGAGCAGGAGGATCAGGCCGATGAGGGCGAAAACACTCGCCGCGACGCCTGTTGCCGGCAGGCGGGATGCATCGGGAGAGCGGGGGGCGCAGGTCTTGGTGGACATGCCCCCATGTTAGGGACGGGGTTTTTTGCCGCGTTGATGCGAATCAATTCACGCCAGCGATCGCATCCAGGGGCCGGATCAGCCGACGTGTTCGTCGTCGGAAGCGGCGTTGCGCGTCATCAGGTCGGCCTCCGTCGGCACCGAGAAAACACCGCGGCGCGCCAGCAACTCGTCGCGGTGCAGGCGGGCCAGTTGGGTGACCAGCCGGTCTCCGCGTTCGGTTAGATGAATCTCGACGTTGCGCGCATCCTCGCGCCCCGTACGACGTTCCACGAGTCCGAGCTTCTCGCAGCGCGAGACAAGCGAAACCACGCCGTGATGATGGGACTGCAGTCGCTCGGCCAGTTCACCGACATTGGCCCATTGGCGCTGCGGATAACCCTTGAGCTGCAACAGCATTTGGTACTGCAGGCTGGTGATGCCGTACTCACGCACCAGCACCTCGGACACGCGCAGGTAACGTCGCAACTGGTATCGGAACTCCGCCAACGCCTGGATCTCGGCCAGCGGAATCGGGTCGTTCGTCATCGGGCAAACCTGATCATGAGTTGATACAAGGATACCCGATCCGCTCGCCCTTGCCCCTGCGGGTTTCCGCCAATAAGGGGCGCACGCGAAGACCGGCCTTGATTTCCCGCAGTCGCGGTCTAATATCACATCATGATGTTTATCCCGTCACCCGAACGGAGACGCTCATGAACCTCGCACACCTACCCGGAATGCTGTTCTCGCCCGGCGCCGGCTGGGCCGATCTGATGCATGCTCGCCCGACGCGGGCGCGTCTGCTGGCCACCGTGTTCGTGCCGTTCGCACTGATTCCGCCCGCGATGATCCTGATCGCCGCCGACGATCTGGGCGCGCGCCTGTTCCCCGGCGTGAGCACCGCGACCTGGATTCTGATCGCCGCGACCTTCCTCGCCGCCGAGTGCGTCACGCTGGCTTTGATGACTTGGATCATTCTGGAGGCGGCGCGCACGCACCACGGCGTACCGCGCGATTACGACGCCTTCGTCGTCGCGGTCGTCGCACCGGTGCCGATGTGGCTGTCAGCCCTCGTCCTGCCGACAGCCAGCGTGGCACTGATCGTCGGATGCGCGCTCGCGGGTCTGGCCGCCTCGGCCTTCCTGGTGCGTCACGGCGTGCGCGCGATGCTCGGCGTGCGCGAAGTGACCGATGCCGGCTCGGTGGCGTTGATCGTCACCTGCGCCGGAGCGCTGGCCTGGGCCGCCATGGTCGCCATCGTGGTGGTACCCGCCGCGATGCAATCGTGAAGCGGAACCGGGCCACGGCCCGGTACCGTCACGGTTGCGACGTCCCGGTGTCGCAATCGCAGCCAATCTGGCGTGCGATCTCACGATGCACGGTTTCGTAGCGCTGTTCCACGCTGTCTCCGAACATCGGATCGATTCCGTCGCCAACGCGGCTCACCGCGGCTTCCCAGTCGGCATCGGTGCAGTGTTCGGCGATCGCCGGGAAGAGCGTCGACTCTTCCAGCTTCATGTGATGGCGCATCAGTTCGGAATAGCTTGCCGCATCCTCGACCACGGCCTCGCGCGACATCACCGCATCGCCGACGATGGCGTCCAGATCATCGACCAGCGCCTTGCCGAGTTCGGCAATCTGCCGATGCTGCACCGACAGTTCTTCGACCGCCGCGCGATACTCTTCGTGACGCTGGGCCAGATAGTCGAACACCGCATCCTCAAGCGGGTGGTGATAGCGGTCGGGATAATGCGTCATGTAGTACATGACCTCGCGCAACAGTTCGTACTCGACTTCTTCTCCGGCGCGAAAACGCACGGTCCAGTTGTCGATCAGGTCAAGCAGCCGCACGAAATTGCCGTGCTCGCGCTCCCATCGTTCGATCGGTTTGCTCATCATCAGACCTCCCGGGAGCCGTCACACTCCCTATCCTCCGTCCGCTCTTGGACGGACCAGCCACGGCCCGAAACGGACCGCGAACAACCCCAGCGCGGCGGCAAAGCACAGACCGCTGGCGATCACCAGCGCATCGTACGCCATAGGCAGGAACACCGAGGCGAATCTCGTCGCGGCCGCTGCGAGCATCAACGCAAAGGCTGCCGGCATGCCGCGTGGCGCGGACAGCGCTCGGCCGGTGTGCCCAAGCGCCGTACGCGTCATCATGCCCACCGTCAGCACGCCGATGCCGCCGACGGCAATCAGATGCACGGCCGCGCTGAGAAACTGCTGCGCGAGCGCCAGCAGCAGGCCATACAGCCAGACGCCCGCGGCGGTGCAACCGAAACCGGCGAACAGCACCCACAGCATAGGTTCTTTGCCGACGCCGTGCTGCCACCAGCGCGTCATCGCGACCAGGTTGGCGGCAGCGCCCGCCGTCCCGAGTGCGGCCGACAGCCACAGCGGCCCGCCCGCCGCAACGCTGACCGCCATCGCGAACGGCAAGCCGATGCCGGCCAGCACCAGCGCGCGCGGATTGGGCACCGGTTCGGCCTGCAGCCGGCGCGCGGTGAAGAACGGGATCACGCGCAGCCCCATCAGAAAGATCACGACTGCGACCAGCAGCAGGCCGGTGTGCAGCATGGCGCGCAGGTCGATCGTCAGCGCCCCCGACACGGCGACGTGAAACAGCGCATTGGCCACACCGAAAGCCAGCATCAGCCCCACCGGAATCAAATTGCGCGTATTGCCGGTACGCACGATCGGCATCGCGAACAACACGGCGGCAAACAGGAAAAAGGCGACTGACAGGATGGCGCCGGGCACCACCGTATCGGACACGGCGAGCAGCAGCACGCGCGCACCCAGCCACAGCCCTACCAGCGCCAGCAACGGCGCACCGTGCACCGGGGGCTGGCCGGTCCAGTTCGCGACCGCTGTGAGCAGGAAGCCGACGATGATCGCGCCGGCATAACCCCACACCATTTCGTGGCCATGCCAAAGGAAGCCGGGCAGCGCATCCGTGCCACCGAAGCCGAAGGCCCACGCAAGCACGAACAGCGCGCCCTGCAAGGCGGCGAGCAGATAGAACGGGCGGAAGGCGTAGGACAGCAGCGCGTTCCACGACGGCGATTGCGGCGCAGACGGCACCGCCTGCAGATCGAGCCGGATCAGCGGCATGGTCATTCCTCCTCGGGCAGTTCGACACCGGGCGGCGCGATGCGCACCGTCACCCCGCCGGCCCCACCGTCGCGCCAGTCGTAGCGGCAAGCGTCGCGATCGAGGATGCGAAACAAGGGATAGGGTACGCGGTCGAGCCGCAGTGTCAGCACCTGGTCCGGGGTAAGGTCGGCCAGCGCCTCCATCGCGCGTTCGAAGGGTTCGGGCGGCTCCAGGCCGCGCACATCGACGACGACGTTCACAAGCGGGCCTCCTCGATGCGTTCGGCGATGCGCTCGCACAAGGTCGCGGTTTCGCCGGACAGGTGGCGGTCGCACAGCGGATAGAGCACGTGCTCCTCCTTCATGTTGTGCTGCTGCATCATCACGAACAGGGTTTCGCACTCGCCGGCGAAGTCGTCCGCATCACGCCGCGAGAGCGCATCGGCGATGCGCCCAAGCGCCTCGCGCATGGCCTGGTGTTCGCCGCGCATCACCTGCGTCGGCCCCGAGGTGTTTCCGGTGACGGCCTCGAAACGCGCGAAGAGCAGGTCTTCCTCGATGAGGAAATGCGCTTCGAGATCCTTGCGGAAGGCCGTGAACGCGAATGCGGCGCGACCCCAGTCTCCGTTGGCGACGGCGTTGTCGGCCGAAGCGAACATCGCGTCGCATTCGCGGTGATGCCGCCCGAGCCGGGCACTGATGGTGGACATGGCGGTTCTCCGTTGATGTGCGCCGATTGTGAGCGGCACCACGGTCACCGACCTTGACGCGAATCAATCGGGCGGACCGCCCGGCTCTCTGCGTCGTCCGGTCATCGCCGTACTCATTGCGGCCAGTTCGGCCTCTCCGAGCACGCGCGCAGCCCAGGGCAGAACCTCGGCCTCTTCCAGCGCGATATGTTCAGAATAGACCGTGCGGAAGGTGGCCACCGCCTCCTCGCGGAGTTCGACGGACTCGCCGGCCGCGATCGCCAGCAGCGGCTCGCGCATCACCGCCCAGCGCGCCGCCAGCGCCCGGTGATCGTCGAGAATTCGTGTCTCGAGTGCGGCCAGGCGGGAGGCCTCGGCCGGCGCGACACATGCGCGCATTGCAGGGAACAGGTCGCGCTCCTCGTCCAGATGATGGTTGACCGCAGCCTGGTCGAAATAGCGCAACACCGCCGTTGCGGCCTGGCGCGCCTGCTCGTCCGCGCCGTGTTCGGGCAGCCAGCGCGCGAGCCGTTCCAGGGTTTCGATGCGCGCATGAACTCGCTCGTGACAGGCCGAGAGCATTTCCAGTGGCTCGTCCAGCCCCGGCGCCGGCGCACCCAGCAGCGAATCGGCACCTCGTCCCTTCATAGCGCGAGAAAACCCGCCGGATGCTTGCTGAAGGCCACCGACGCGATCCACGCAAAGACCACGATCGCGCCGACGAAGGCAACCACGCGAATGGCCTTGGTGCGACCGCGCCGCAGCGCGATCATGCCCAGCGCGATATAGGCCACCAAACCGACCACCTTGGCGGTGACCCAACCGGCGGTGAGCGGGTACTGGGAGATCATCGTCGCCAGCATGATCGCGCTGACCAGCAGCAAGGTGTCGATGACATGCGGCAGGATGCGCACGACGCGCGCTTCGAGCAGCCGGCTGTCCAACATCATCCAGACCCCGCGCAGCACGAAACCGGCAATGCTGATGAGCGCCAGCAACATGTGCAGATGCTTGATCGCGAAATACGACATTGCTCCTCCCGATGACCTCGCTTACTCTTTAAGCCGACTGGACACTCGCCACCCGGAGCCCGACGACACGCGCATGAACGCTACCACAGGCAACATCTCCCCGGTCATGCTGCGCCAGATCAGTTTCTTCCGGGCCCTGTCCGACGAGGATCTGACGAGCGTCATGCGTCACACCCGCGAACTGCGCGCCACCAAGGGCCAGGTGCTGTTCAACCGCGGCGACCCGGCTCAGGGCTTTCACTTCGTCGTCGAGGGGCAGATCAAGCTCGCCATCAGTTCGCCGGCCGGCAACGAGAAGGTCGTCGAGATCATCCATCCGATGCAGACCTTCGGCGAGGCCGTGATGCTGCTCGGCCGCCCCTATCCTGTGTTCGCCCAGGCCGTGCTCGACACCCGCTTGCTGCACATTGGCCAGGGCATCGTCTCCGAACTGATCGATCACGACCCGATGTTCGCCAAGAAGCTGCTCGCCGGCATGGCCATGCGCCTGCATGGGCTGATCCAGGACGTCGAGACCTATTCGCTGCGATCGAGCACCCAACGCG
>JACESY010000065.1 GCA_013911595.1 Azoarcus sp. | reverse complement strand
CGATACTCGTCGATGAACGACTTCATCGCGTGCGTCGGCGGTCGAGCTCCGCCTGGGCAAAATACGCCGAGGCCTTGCGAAGAATCTCGTTGGCCTGGCGCAGTTCGCGCACCTCACGCTCCAGTTGCTTGATGCGCTCCTTCTCGGCCGTCGTTATGCCCTCGCGCCGGCCCGTGTCACGCTCGTGTTGCCGAACCCAGCCGCGCAAGGTCTCGGCCGTGCAGCCGATCTTGGCCGCCACCGATCCCATCGCTGCCCACTGCGATTCGTACTCGTCCTGATGCTCCAGCACCAGCTTCACGGCCCGCTCGCGGACCTCCGGGGAAAATCTGCTTTGTCTGCTCATGGCTCCATCTTCTCAAGAGTTGGAGCCTCCGGGGTTCCCGGCTTGATTCACTGAACCGAATTGGGCGGTAATCTGACGATGCCGCGCAAACGCAATCCAGAGAACGCAGGCCTTCCGGCGCGCTGGCGTAGGACGCGCAACGCGTACTACTACCAAGTTCCTCCCGGGCTCGAACACCTTTGGGACGGCAAGCAGACCTTCAAGCTCGGCAACAGTTTGCCGGAGGCCTACAAGACTTGGGCCGAACGCATCAATCGTCCTGACAACACCAAAACAATTGCCCAGCTGCTCGACCGATATGCTCTTGAGGTCGTCCCCACCAAGGCCGCCTCGTCACGCGGAAGCAACGTGATTTGGGTCGCCCAACTGCGCAAGGTGTTTGGAGAGATGCCCCTGTCGGGACTAAAGCCCCAGCACATCTATCGGTATGTCGACATGCGCTCGATGAAAAAGACCGGCACGGACGGGCGCGTGACCGGTGGCCGGACGGTCGCGCACCGCGAGGTCGAGATACTGAGCCACGCCTTCACCAAGGCGGTTGAATGGGGATATCTCGACCGCCACCCCTTCAAAGGGGAAGTCCGACTTGCCGGAGAGCCACCGCGAGATCGTTATGTCGAGGACTGGGAGGTATTGGAATGCCTTGCGCTTGCACCTCGGCGCAGCAGCGGCAGCGTCCTCGCGATACAGGCCTACATCCGCATCAAACTAATGACGGGCATGGCTCGCTCAGACTTGTTGAGACTGACGACGGAAAACCTCAGGGACGACGGAATCCACATCCAACGACACAAGACCGCGGGCAGGACGGGCAAACGGACCATTTACGTCTGGACGCAGGAACTTCGTGACGCCGTTGCGATGGCCGAGGCTGCACGCCCCTGCAAGTCACTGTTCCTGTTCTGCAACCGACGTGGCGAGGGCTACATCAACGAGGCGGCGGGCACCAGCCACGGATGGGACTCGATGTGGCAGCGGTTCATGGACCGGGTGCTGACAGACACCAAGATCGAACATCGCTTCACGGAGCACGACTTGCGGGCCAAGTGCGCGAGTGACGCGACCTCTTTGGAACACGCACGCGCACTGCTCTCACACGCTGACAGCCGAACCACGGATCGGATCTATCGACGTAAGGCGGAAGTCGTCAAACCGCTTGGCGGGGTCCGCTAAGCCGCGCGACGACAAATCGCAGGATTAGCGTGGCGCAACATCAATGACAATGCACCGTACCCGTGCGGCTGTCCTTGTGACAGCACTGACCCGGAGGTGAGCTTTTCCGACACCCTCCCCCATGTGCCACGGATTCGGCCCCGATTGAAGGACCTGCTGGAACCCTCGACCCGTTCGCGTTGGCGGAGAAGCTTACAGCTACGGCAAACATCGCCAGAAAGACGAACTTCATGATGTCACCTCGGTTGAGTGAATCGAAGTTCATGCTAGCACATGTATACAAATGTAACGGTCGCCGTATACCTATTCGAAGGAACCACGTTGCACGTAGATTCGCCGCATTACGCAACGGGACGGCTGAGCACGAGGAGTGTTAGGCGGGCAGTTTCTCCAACCTCGGCGCATCGGTGTCGACTGACGGCCGACGGTGACCCAGAGTAGTACACCCCGGCTTGAATAGTACAAAAGGAAAGGGCTGCATTTCTGCAGCCCTTTGAATGTGGCGCGCTCGGCAGGATTCGAACCCACGACCCCCTGGTTCGTAGCCAGGTACTCTATCCAACTGAGCTACGAGCGCGTCGAAAAGAAGCGGAATTCTAGCATCCCGTGACTTTTCGTCAAGAAACTTTGGCGGAGAGGGTGGGATTCGAACCCACGTGCCAGGTTTCCCTGACCATCCGATTTCGAGTCGGCGCCGTTATGACCACTTCGGTACCTCTCCGGCTCTCGACGGCGCGTGTCCGTCGAAGAGGCCGAATTGTACGCACAGCGCCTGCGCCCGACAACCCCCGCAAGGCAGGTTTTCAGCGGGACGGCTCGAGCAACTCGACACCACCCATCCACGGCCTCAGCGCGCTTGGCACGACGACGCTGCCGTCGGCCTGCTGGTAGTTCTCCAGCACCGCAACAAGCGTACGGCCGACGGCCAGGCCCGAGCCGTTGAGCGTGTGCACGAACACGTTCCGGCCGTCAGCGCCGCGCACGCGCGCCTGCATGCGGCGCGCCTGGAAATCCCCGCAGTTCGAGCACGAGGAGATCTCGCGGTAGGCGTTCTGTGCCGGCAGCCACACTTCGAGGTCGTAGGTGCGGCGCGCGCCAAAGCCCATGTCGCCGGCGCACAGCAGCATCTTGCGATACGGCAGTCCGAGCGTCCGCAGGATGGCTTCGGCGTGGGAGGTGAGTTCTTCGAGCGCGGCGTCCGAGTTGTCGGGATGCTCGATGCGCACCAGCTCGACCTTGTCGAACTGGTGCTGGCGGATCATGCCGCGCGTGTCGCGGCCGTAACTGCCGGCCTCGGAGCGGAAGCATGGCGTGTGGCCGGTGAGCTTGATCGGCAGGGCGTCGGCGGCGAGAATTTCGCCGCGCACGAGGTTGGTCAGCGGCACTTCCGAGGTCGGAATAAGAAAGTTGCGCTCGCCCTCGCCGCGCGGCACGGCGAACAGATCTTCCTCGAACTTGGGCAACTGGCCGGTGCCAAACATCGAGGCCTCGTTGACCATGTACGGCACGTAGGCCTCGGTGTAACCATGATCCAGCGTGTGGGTGTCGAGCATGAACTGCGCGAGTGCGCGGTGCAGGCGGGCAACCGGCCCGCGCATGACCGCGAAGCGCGAGCCTGTGATCTTGGTGGCGGCCTCGAAATCCAGCCCGAGGCCGGCGCCGACATCGACATGATCGAGCGCCTCGAAATCGAATGCACGCGGCTCGCCAAAGCGCGAGATCTCGACGTTGCCGCTCTCGTCCGTTCCATCTGGCACACCGGCGTCCGGCATGTTGGGCAGGCCGGCGATGATCGCCTCGATACGCGGCAGCAGTTCGGCGAGCTTGTGCTCGGATGTCTTGAGCTCGTCGCCGAGCCCGGCCACCTCGGCCATTACCGCAGAGGCATCCTCCCCCTTGCCCTTGAGCATGCCGATCTGCTTGGAAAGTGCGTTGCGCCTGGCCTGCAGATCCTGCGTGCGCGTCTGCAGCGTCTTGCGTTCGGCCTCCAGCGCCTGGAACTCGGCCGGATCGAAAGCGAAGCCGCGCCGTGCGAGCGCGGCCGTGACGGTGTCGATGTCGTTACGAAGAAGCTGGATGTCAATCATGAGGAATTCAAAGCCTTGAGGAAATCCGGATTGTGGGCGGGATTGCTGATGGGAATGCTCACGCTCCGGTCGCAAGCCATTCTATTTCCATGGCTTTCGAAGTGCGAAGCGGATCTATTTCGTCGTCTTATTATATTTTACGAATCAATCGCTTAGTTCATTCTTTGACGGCACATTCAACTGGCGATCGTCCTGCGAGACCATAGACTGAGAAAGTAGGCAAGTTCCCCGTCAGCCAACCGGAGCGCGACATGTTATCAATCAGGGATTGCATGGACTATTGCGACGTCACCGAAGAAGAGGTCGAACTGGTCGCCGAACACGAAGGGATTCTAAAATGCGCCGCCGCGCAGATCGTATGCGGCCTCGTGCAAACCCCAGCGGGGGTCGTCATCGTCACCCGCTACATGCTGGATCTGGTCGACCGCGCCGACCGCAGCGGCGACTACGACAAGGCCGAGCGCGCGCTCGCTGTGTGCGCGCGCTTCATGGCCGACCATCCTCTGCATCACTGAGACCACCTGCTCGCTTCTCGTCGGCGTCGCTCTCGCCTCGCGCTGCCGCGTCGAGCGCGCGCAGATGTTTGAGTTTGGTCGCGATCTGGCTTTCCATCCCGCGTGATACCGGGCGATACCAGTTCGGACGCTGCATGCCGTCGGGCAGATACTGCTCGCCGGCGGCGTAGCCTTCGGGCTCGTCGTGGGCATAGCGGTAGGCGTGACCGTAGCCGAGTTCCTTCATCAGCCGGGTCGGTGCATTGCGCAAGTGCAGCGGCACGGGGCGCGAGCCGTCGTCAGCAACAAATTTTCGCGCCGCATTATAAGCCTTGTAGAGCGCGTTCGATTTGGCCGCGCAGGCGAGGAAGACCACTGCCTGCGCCAGCGCCAGCTCGCCCTCGGGGCTACCCAGGCGCTCGAACGCGGCGCAGGCGTCGAGCGAGATGTAGAGCGCGCGCGGGTCGGCCAGGCCGATGTCCTCGCTCGCCATGCGCACCAGGCGCCGGCCCAGGTACAGCGGCTCGGCGCCACCGTCGAGCATGCGGCAGAACCAGTACAGCGCGGCATCGGGATCGGAGCCGCGCACCGCCTTGTGCAATGCCGATATCTGGTCGTAGAAGGCTTCGCCGCCCTTGTCGAAGCGGCGCAGCTTGCTTGCCAGCGCCTCGTCGACGAACTCCGGCGCAACGCTCGTCACCCCGGTGGTCTGGGCCGCGACCGTGACCTGTTCGACGAGGTTGAGCAGGCGCCGCGCATCGCCATCGGCGAAGCCGATGATGCGCTCGCGCGCATCCTCCTCGAACGCAAGATCCGGGCAGGCCGCCTCGCAGGCGCGCTCGAACAATGCGTGCATGGCTTCCGCATCCAGCGGCTCCAGCACATAGACGGCCGCGCGCGAGAGCAGCGCCGAATTGACCTCGAAGGACGGATTCTCGGTGGTCGCACCGATGAAGGTCACCAGCCCCTGCTCCACGAACGGCAGGAAGGCGTCCTGCTGGGCCTTGTTGAAACGGTGCACCTCGTCGACGAAGAGAATGGTGTGACGCCCGCGCGCCTTCGCCGCCTGCGCGCCCGCGACTGCCTCGCGGATGTCCTTGACGCCGGAGAACACCGCCGAGAGCGCAACGAACTCGGCATCGAAAGCCTGCGCCATGAGGCGCGCCAGCGTGGTCTTGCCCACGCCGGGCGGCCCCCACAAAATCATCGAATGCAGCTTGCCGGAGTCGAAGGCCAGGCGCAGCGGCTTGCCCGGACCGAGCAAGTGGCGCTGGCCAGCGACCTCGTCGAGACTGGCCGGTCGCAGGCGCTCGGCGAGCGGGATGTCGCCGTATTCAGCCGAGCCGAACAGATCTGCCGTCACGGCTCTCAGTGGCTCAGCACATCCGCGCCTTCGGGCGGCACGAAGCGGAAAAGATCGGGATCGGGATCCACGTCGGTGCTCAGATCAGGAAAGTCGATGACCGTGGTCTGGCCGAAGTGGTCGCGCATTTCCATGCGCTGCAGCATGCCGTCAGCGAGCCCGATGCGCACGATCTCGAACGGGCTCTCGCGCTCACGCGGCTCGGCCGTGACCCAGGCCAGGCCGTCGCGCTCGCCGCCGTCGATGAGTGTGAAATTGCGCTCAAACGCGCCGTCGCCAGCGAGGATCGCGGCCGGCGTGGAACCCAGCGCGTCGCCGATGGGCTGCACCGTGACCTGGTTCAGATCCGGGTCCCACGACCACAGCTTGTCGCCGTCGCTGACCAGCAGTTGCGGATAGGGCTTCAGGTACTCCCAGCGGAAACGCCCGGGGCGGTCGAACACGAAGCGGCCGCTGGAGACCTGCGGACGACGGCCTGATTGCGACATCACGGTCTGCTCGAAATGGCCGGACGCGCTGCCTGCACGCGCTACAAAGCGCTCAAGCTGGACGATGCCTGCGTCGGCCGCGTGCGCCACCCCCGCGCAGACCAGAGCGACCGCAGCGAACACGCTACGCCATAGGGACAGTTGCATCATTCCTCCTCGCGCGCAGGTGCAAGCACCTCGCGGTTGCCGTTGGTGCCCATCGAGGACACCAGGCCGGCGCGTTCCATCTGTTCGATGAGGCGTGCGGCGCGGTTGTAGCCGATGCGCAAGTGACGCTGCACCAGCGAGATCGACGGGCGCCGCGTCTTGAGCACGACGGCGACCGCCTGGTCGTACATCGGGTCGGCCTCGGCGTCGTTGTCGTCGCCGCCACCGAGTACGTCGGAAGCCTCCTCGGGCGATGAGAGCACGTCCTCGACGTAGTCCGGCGGCCCCATCTTCTTGAGGTGATCGACGATCTTGTGCACCTCGCCGTCGGCGACGAAGGCGCCGTGTACTCGCACCGGAAAGCCCGTGCCCGGCGGTAGATAGAGCATGTCACCCATGCCCAGCAGGGTTTCGGCACCCATCTGGTCGAGGATGGTGCGCGAGTCGATCTTCGACGACACCTGAAAGGCGATGCGCGTGGGCACGTTGGCCTTGATCAGGCCGGTGATGACATCGACCGACGGGCGCTGCGTGGCGAGGATCAGGTGGATGCCGGCCGCGCGCGCCTTCTGCGCGAGCCGCGCGATCAACTCCTCGACCTTCTTGCCGACCACCATCATCAGGTCGGCCAGCTCGTCGATGACGACCACGATGTGCGGCAGCGTCTCCAGCGGCTCGGGGCTCTCGGGCGTGATCGAGAACGGATTGGTGAGCGGCTTTTCGGCCTTGCGTGCCTCGGTGACGGCACGATTGAAGCCGGCCAGGTTGCGCACGCCCATGGCGGCCATGAGCTTGTAGCGCTTGTCCATCTCGCCCACGCACCAGTTGAGCGCGTTGGCCGCGTGACGCATGTCGGTGACCACCGGTGCGAGCAGGTGCGGAATGCCTTCGTAGATCGACAGCTCCAGCATCTTGGGGTCGACCATGATCATGCGCACTTTCTCGGGACTGGCCTTGTAGACCAGCGACAGGATCATCGCGTTGATGCCCACCGACTTGCCCGAACCGGTCGTGCCGGCCACCAGAAGGTGCGGCATCTTGGCCAGATCGGCGACCACCGGCTGGCCGTTGATGTCCTTGCCCAGCGCCACGGTCAGCGGCGAGTGCATCTGGTGATAGGCCTGCGAGCCGAGAATCTCGGACAGGCGCACCACCTGACGCTTGGCATTGGGCAGTTCCAGCGCCATGCACGACTTGCCCGGCACGGTCTCGACCACGCGCAGCGACACCAGCGACAGCGCGCGCGCCAGATCCTTGGAGAGGTTGACGATCTGCGCCCCCTTGACACCCACCGCCGGCTCGATCTCGTAGCGAGTGACAACCGGGCCCGGATAGGCGGCGACCACGCGCACCTCTACGCCAAACTCGCCGAGCTTGGTCTCGATCAGACGCGAGGTGAATTCCAGCGTGTCGGCCGACGGCGGCTCGATGTCGGTAGCCGGCTGGTCGAGCAGGCCCAGCGGCGGCAGGCCATCGGCGCCCATGTCCTCGAACAGGATCTTCTGGCGTTCCTTCTCGACGCGCTCGGAACGGGGCACCTCGACCACCGGCTCGATGCGCAGCGGCGCGGCGGTGGGCTCGGTCTTGCGCTTGCGGGTCTGCACGACGGCCTCGCGTTTTTGCGCGAGCTGGCGGCCGGCGCGCCGATCCTGCCATTGGTACCACTTGTCGACCAGCCCCAGCCAGGTGCGCTCGATCGCCGCACCGACGCGCTCGGTGACGCTCAGCCACGAGATGCCGGAAAACAGGCTGATGCCGCTGGCGAGCAACGCGAGCAGCATCAGCGTACCGCCGGTGAAACCGAAATAGCGTTGCATGATCGCGCCCAATTCGACACCGATGATGCCGCCCGGCGCGTGCGGCGGCGTCGCGCCGTGGGTATGGAAGCGCAGCGACTCGATCGCGCTGCTGGCGAGCAGCACCACCAGAAAGCCGGCCACGACGATGAAGAAGGAACGACGGTCGGCCGTGAGCTCGCGGCGCAGGCGACGAAAGCCCCACACCACGCCGTAGCCGAGGAAGATCACCCACCACCAGGCCGACAGCCCGAACAGCGAGTACAGCAGGTCCGCCAGCCAGGCGCCGACGCGCCCCCCAGGGTTGGACACGCGCGCGACTTCGGCGGCATGCGACCAGCCCGGATCGGCCTGGTTGTACCCGAGCAGGATCAGGCCGACATACAGGGACAGCACGCCGAGAATCAGCCAGCGGGCCTCCTGGAGCAGCAGCGAGATGCGCTCCGGAAGCGGCTGGGAGCGGGATTTCGAGCGCGAAGGAAGTTTCAAGAAAGGCTCGCCGGGATGAGTTCCACAGCCAGTGATTATATGCGATCGTCCCGCCGCCCTGTTGCAACAGGCTGCAACCCGTCCGGGCCTCATCCGCGGGTACGGACACGCCCCGACCGGGCTCCTGCGGACCCGCGCCCATGACGCGGCCATCACGTGTACACGGGGCTGCGATGAGGGCGTATTCTTGGCTCCGCATCCATGGCCGCGGCGAGCGGCGCGGATCGCAATGACATTCGGAACGAAACAGGGAGTCTGGCAAGCGAAACACAAACAATAGGGGGAGGGGACCATGGTAGGTGCTTTGCTATTTGCATTGCTGTGCGCGCTGGCTGCACTCGCGTATGGCGGGTATTCGGTCAAGTGGATCCTGGCCAAACCGGACGGAAACGAGCGCATGCGAGAGATCGCGCGCGCCATCCAGGAAGGCGCGACCGCCTACCTCAACCGGCAGTACCTCACCATTGGCATCGTCGGCGCCGTGCTGTTCGTGCTCGTCGCCATCTTCATCGGCTTCGGCAGCGCGGTCGGTTTCGCCATCGGCGCCGTGTTCTCGGCACTGGCCGGTTATATCGGCATGAACATTTCAGTGCGCGCCAACGTGCGCACCGCCGAGGCCGCCAAAAGCGGACTGGACGCGGCCATGCAGGTGGCCTTCCGCGGCGGCGCGATCACCGGCCTGCTGGTAGTCGGCCTGGGCCTGCTCGGCGTCGCCGGCTATTACGCCATCCTGTTGATGATCGGCGTCGACGACCCGATCCATCCGCTCGTCGGTCTGGCCTTCGGCGGCTCGCTGATTTCGATCTTCGCGCGTCTGGGCGGCGGCATCTTCACCAAGGGCGCTGACGTCGGCGCAGACCTGGTGGGCAAGGTCGAGGCCGGCATCCCCGAGGATGACCCGCGCAACCCGGCGGTGATCGCCGACAACGTCGGTGACAACGTCGGCGACTGCGCCGGCATGGCCGCCGACCTGTTCGAGACCTACGCGGTCACGGTGATTGCCACCATGCTGCTCGGCGGACTGCTGCTGCGCGACGCCGGCACGGCCGCAGCGATCTACCCGCTGGTGCTCGGCGGCGTGTCCATCCTCGCCTCCATCGTCGGCACCTTCTTCGTGCACGCACGCGAAGGCGGCAAGATCATGAACGCGCTCTACCGCGGCCTGATCGTCGCCGGTGTGCTCGCGGCCCTCGCCTTCTATCCGGTGACACTGTGGCTGCTCGGAGACAGCGTCACGCTCAACGACGGCACGACGATCAGCTCGGCCAACCTGTACTTCAGCGCACTGATCGGGCTGGCGCTGACCGCCGCGATGGTGTGGATCACGGAGTACTACACCGCCACCGAATTCGCGCCGGTACGCCACATCGCCGAGGCCTCGACCACCGGCCACGGCACCAACGTCATCGCCGGCCTGGGGGTGTCGATGAAGGCCACCGCCGCGCCGGTGCTGGCCGTGTGCGCATCGATCTGGGGGGCGCATGAACTGGGCGGCCTGTACGGCATCGCCATTGCCGCCACTTCGATGCTGTCGATGACGGGCATCATCGTGGCGCTCGACGCCTACGGCCCGATTACCGACAACGCCGGCGGCATCGCCGAGATGGCGGGCCTGGACGAGTCGATCCGCAACATCACCGACCCGCTCGACGCGGTGGGCAACACCACCAAGGCAGTGACCAAGGGCTATGCCATCGGCTCGGCGGGTCTGGCCGCGCTGGTGCTGTTCGCCGACTACACGCACGGCCTGGAAGCGGCCGGCAAGTCGATGACCTTCGATCTGTCCAACCACATGGTGATCATCGGCCTGTTCATCGGCGGCATGATTCCCTATCTCTTCGGCGCGATGGCGATGGAGGCCGTGGGGCGCGCGGCCGGCGGCATCGTCGTCGAGGTGCGGCGTCAGTTCCGCGAGATCCCGGGCATCATGGACGGCTCGCAGAAGCCCGACTATTCGCGCGCGGTGGACATGCTCACCAAATCCGCGATCAAGGAGATGATCGTGCCCTCGCTGCTGCCGGTGCTGGTGCCGGTGGCCGTCGGGCTGATCCTCGGCCCGCAGGCGCTCGGCGGCGTGCTGCTCGGCACCATCGTCACCGGCATCTTCGTGGCGATCTCGATGACCGCCGGCGGCGGCGCCTGGGACAACGCCAAGAAGTACATCGAGGACGGCAACCACGGCGGCAAGGGCTCGGAAGCGCACAAGGCGGCCGTCACCGGTGATACCGTCGGCGACCCTTACAAGGACACCGCCGGCCCGGCCATCAACCCCTTGATCAAGATCATCAACATTGTTGCGCTGCTGATCGTGCCACTGCTGTGATCGCGCCGGGGCGCGGTAACACCCGCGCCTCGCACGCAGACCCGAGGCCGGCTATAATGCCGGCCTTTATTTTGCGCACCCGAAAGGCTTCTCAATGAATCTCGATCGCGTCACCTCCGGCAACGATATCCCCAACGAAATCAACGTCATCATCGAGATTCCGTCGCACGCAGACCCGGTCAAGTACGAAGTCGACAAGGAGACCGGCGCGATGTTCGTGGACCGCTTCATGAGCACCGCGATGCACTATCCGTGCAACTACGGCTATGTGCCGCACACGCTGTCGAACGATGGCGATCCGGTCGACGTACTGGTGGTCACGCCGGTGCCGCTGATTTCCGGCTCGGTGATCTGCTGCCGTCCGGTCGGCGTGCTCAAGATGACCGACGAATCGGGCGACGACGCCAAGGTACTGGCGGTGCCCATCGACAAGCTGTGCAACGCCTACCGCAACGTGCGCGACGTGCAGGACGTGTCACTCGACCTGCGCAACCAGATCGCGCACTTCTTCGAGCACTACAAGGACCTCGAGGACGGCAAGTGGGTCCGTGTCGAGGGCTGGGGCGGCGCCGACGACGCCAAGGCCGAGATTCTCGCCAGCCAGAAGATGTACGCCGAATCGCCCGTCAAGCCGAAATTCTGATCGCCGCAGCGACGCCACAGAACCGGGGCATGGTCCCCGGCGGCCTCAGCCCGCCTCCGAGCTTCGCAACATGATCCCCTTGCGGGTTTCCTCGACCGTGCCGTCGCGCACCAGGTCGCGCATCACGCGGCTGACCATTTCGCGTGAAGCCCCCACCATTTTGGCGATGTCCTGCTTGGTGATGCGCGTGGCGACGATACGCGCGTCGCCATCGGGTTCGGACATCTCGTGCAGCAGTTCGAGTACGCGCGCGTGCACGTCGCGCAACGACAGGCTCTCGATCTTTCGATCGGCCTCGCGCAGACGGTCGGCGAGCATGCACATCATGCGCCAGCCCAGTTCGAAGCTCTCCTGCATCAGGCGGCGCAGATCGGCCGCCGAGATGCGCACCAGATCGGAGGCCTCGGCCGCGACCACCGATGCCGAACGCGGCTGGTTGCCGAACATTGCCATTTCCCCGAACACGGCACCACGACCGAGCAGGCTCAGGATCGCGTCGCGCCCGCCCTCCTCGCCGCTGACCACCACCTTGACCGAGCCGGTCAGGACGAAATAAACGTAATCGCAGGCCTCGCCGGCGGCGACGATGCGCTGCCCGCGCGGATGGCGATGCATGCTCGCTACCGACGCGACGCGTGCAAGCGTGTCCTCGGGCAACCCCTGGAACAATGTAAACGTGCGCAACGCGACCGTGGAAACCGAAGACTGCATGGCGCTCCCTCCCCCAACCTCGATCCGACCAGCCGATGACTCCAGCATGCGCGGATTTATTTATATTCTTATGTGCACTATTTCACGCTCACCACGAAACCTCAATAGCGCCCGGACCATCGTCTGATTCTATCGCCGCGATCAACGGTCCGGGCCGGACGAACAGCTATAATCGGTCGGTTTTCAAAGCCATTCAGGAATTTTTGCATGACCACCCGCCACGCACGCCTGCTCATCCTCGGCTCCGGCCCGGCCGGCTACACCGCCGCAGTCTATGCCGCCCGCGCCAACCTCTCGCCGGTGCTCGTCACCGGCCTGGCCCAGGGCGGGCAACTGATGACGACGACCGACGTGGACAACTGGCCGGCCGATGCCGACGGCGTGCTCGGCCCCGACCTGATGGCGCGCTTCGAGCGCCACGCGGCCCGCTTCGATACCGAGATGATCTTCGACCACGTGCACACCGCGAAGCTCGACGAGCGCCCCTTCCGCCTCGTCGGCGACGCCGGTGAATACACCTGCGACGCGCTGATCATCTCCACCGGCGCGACCGCCAAATATCTCGGCCTGCCCTCCGAGGAGAAGTTCGCCGGGCGCGGCGTGTCCGCCTGCGCCACCTGCGATGGTTTCTTCTACCGCAAGCAGGAGGTGGCCGTGATCGGCGGCGGCAACACCGCCGTCGAAGAAGCGCTGTATCTGGCCAACATCGCCGAGAAGGTCACGCTGGTGCATCGTCGCCAGCAGTTCCGCGCCGAGAAGATCATGATCGACAAGCTCATGGAGAAGGTCGAGGCGGGCAAGATCGAACTGGCGCTCGACGCCACGCTCGACGAGATCCTCGGCGACGACAGCGGCGTGACCGGCATGCGCCTCAAAAGCACCGTGGACGGTTCCACCCGCGAGGTCGCGCTGCACGGCGTGTTCATCGCCATCGGCCACAAGCCCAATACCGACATCTTCGAAGGCCAACTCGAGATGGAAGGCGGCTACATCGTCACGCAGGCGGGGCGCAATGGCAACGCCACCGCGACCAGCGTGCCCGGCGTATTCGCCGCGGGCGACGTGCAGGACCACATCTACCGTCAGGCGGTCACCTCCGCGGCGACCGGCTGCATGGCCGCGCTCGACGCCGAACGCTACCTCGACGCGCTCGACTGAGCGCGGAGCGCCGAAGATGGCCCGGCGCAAGTCGTCGCTTCCCTCCGGCAGCCTGGATGCACTCAAGGATCTGCGCGGACGCCTGATCGACACGCCTGCGGACGCGCCGCCGCGACGGCGCCCGCAGGCGGCCGCGGACTCGACCGCGGAACCGGATCCGAGTGATGTCGACCTGTTCCGGCGGGAAATGGGTGACGTCACGCCGATCGACGACGGCAACCGCGTCGAACTCCAGCGCCCCCGCCCGGCCCCGGTGCCGCGCCCGCGCGCGCCTGAGCCCGAGTCCGAGCCGGAACGTTCACACGCGGGGCGCGACCCAGAGAGACTCTCCGACAACGCGCTGTTTCGAGCGAGCATGGCCGACGTGCAGCCGCTCGCCGACGACAACCGCGTGGAACTGTCCGGCGAGCGCGCCCGCGCCGGGCGCCATCAGCCGGCCGCGCCAGCCGACCCGCTGGCCAAGCCCGACGCCGACACCGCCCCTCCCCTGCTGCCGGCCGACCCCGACGCAATGAGCGCGGACGAGCTGTTCCGTCACGCAATGCGCGGCACGCAGCCGCTCGACGAAATCAACCGCGTCGAGCCGGAGCGCGCCGCGCCTGCCCCCGAACCACGCAAATCAAGCGAGGACGAGGCTTCCGCGCTGCGCGAAACGATGGAAGCGGTGATCACCTTCGAGGATCGCCTCGACATGGGTGACGAGGCCGCATTCATGCGCCCCGGCCTGCCCCGCCGCGTACTCGTCGACCTGCGCCGCGGCCGCTGGGTATTGCAGGGCGAGGTCGACCTGCACGGCTACACGCGCGTCGAGGCGCGCGAGGCGCTGGGCCGCTTCCTGGCTGCCAGCCTGCAGCGCGGCCACCGCTGCGTGCGCGTCATCCACGGCAAGGGACTGGGCTCGCCCGGTCGCGTATCCATCCTCAAGCAACTCTCGCGCGGCTGGCTCGCCCAGCGCGAGGAAATCCTCGCGTTCTGCCAGGCCGGCCCGAGCCAGGGCGGATCCGGGGCGCTGCTCGTATTGTTGCGCGGCAACGCCGCGCGGGCGCGGGACTGAAACGCGAATGGGCCGCCCGCAGGCGACCCGTTCGGAAACAGCCGGACGACTGGACTACAGCGCGTCCTCGTCGGTCTCACCGGTGCGGATGCGCACCACCTGCTCGACTGAGGTGACGAAGATCTTGCCGTCACCGATCTTGCCGGTACGCGCGGCCTTGACGATGGCCTCGATGGTGGCTTCGACCAGGCTGTCAGAGAGCACGATCTCGACCTTGATCTTGGGCAGGAAATCGACGACGTACTCGGCACCGCGGTACAGCTCAGTGTGCCCCTTCTGCCGCCCGAAACCCTTGACCTCGGTCACGGTGAGGCCGTTGACGCCGATTTCGGCCAGTGCTTCGCGCACCTCGTCGAGCTTGAACGGCTTGACGATGGCTTCGATTTTTTTCATCTGGTTTTCTCCTCGCTGTGTTCTTGTGACGCGGAGCGGCGTCGCGTCAGTACTCATCGCGGTAGCGCGATGTTATCGGATAACGCCAGTCCCTGCCGAAGCCGCGTCGCGTCACGCGGATGCCCACCGGCGACTGGCGACGCTTGTACTCGTTGCGCTTGAGCAAGCCGACCACGCGCCGCACGTCGTCTTCGGCGAAACCGCGGGCGATGATCTCGCGCGGCGCCTCATCCCGCTCCATGTAGGCCTCGATGATGGCGTCGAGCACCTCGTAGGGCGGCAGAGAATCCTGGTCCACCTGATCGGCCTTGAGTTCGGCCGAGGGCGGGCGCGTGATGATGTTCTCCGGGATCACCTCACCGCGCGTGTTGCGCCAGCGCGAGAGGCGATAGACGGCGCACTTGTACAAGTCCTTGAGCACCGCGAAGCCGCCGGCCATGTCGCCGTAGAGCGTCGCGTAGCCGGTGGCCATCTCGCTCTTGTTGCCGGTGGTGAGCACGATGGCGCCGCTCTTGTTCGACAAGGCCATCAGGACCATGCCGCGGATGCGGCTTTGCAGATTCTCTTCGGTGGTGTCTTCGGGCAGACCACGGAACTGGTCGGAGAGCATCTGCGCGAAGGTCTGCATCGCCGCCTCGATGCCGATCTCGTCGTAG
>JACESY010000064.1 GCA_013911595.1 Azoarcus sp. | reverse complement strand
ACCCGGGCCCGGGCGTGGCGATCGCCGATCTGGACGACGAGCGCGCGCTCGCGCGCGCCTGCGAGGGCGTGGCCTTCGTCGTGCATTGCGCCGGCCACGCGCATGCGCACGGCGCACGCGATGACGCCGCCGCGCACGAGCGCATCAACCATCTGGGCACGCGGCGACTCGCTGAAGCGGCTGCTGTGGCCGGTGTGCGCCGTTTCGTGTTCCTGTCCAGCGTCAAGGCCGCTGGGCATCCGGGCGCTGCGGTCGCCGACGAAACCTGGCCGGCGCCGCCGGACACGCCCTATGGCCGATCCAAGCGCGCCGCCGAGGACGCGCTCGCGCAACTCTGCGCAGATTCCCCCATGGCCGCGACCAGCCTGCGCCTGGCGATGGTCTATGGCCACGGCAGTCGCGGCAATCTGGAACGCATGCTCGCCGGCATCCGCGCCGGCTGGTTCCCACCCTTGCCGCGCGTCTGCGGGCCGCGCTCGATGGTGCATGCGGCCGACGTCGTCTCAGCCGTGCGTGCCGTGCTCGACGCACCCGCCGCCCTGAACCGCATCTTCATCGTCGCCGACGCCGAGCCGCACAGTGCGGCCGAGATCTACGACCTGGCGCGCGCACTGCTGGGGCTCTCGCCGATGCGCTGGCGGGTACCGGCCGTGGCCTTGCGAGCGGCCGGAAGTGCGGGGGATCTTGCCGGTCGGTTGCTGCGCCGGCGCATGCCACTGGATTCGGCCGCTGTTACGCGTCTGCTCGACCCCGAGTGCTACAGCCCGCGCGCGATCGAACGCGAACTGGGCTGGCGCGCGCGCCTCGCGCTGCCCGACGGCCTGCGCGAGGCGTTTGGCGGCGAACTGCCGGGGCCGACGCGATGAGCTACGTCCTGGTTTTCGCCGCATCGTTGCTCTTCGCGATGGCGCTGATCGCGCTGCGCTTGCGCTTCGCCGATCGCGGTCTCGACGTGCCCGGCGAGCGGTCGCTGCACGTCGCGCCCACGCCGCACGGCGGCGGCGTGGCGATCGTGCTCGCGGCCCTGGCGGCCGGCGCCTGGGCCGGTGTCGATGTCGTCTGGCTGGCGGTGGTCGCCGTGCTGGCGGGCATGTCATTGATCGATGACTGGCGCGGACTGCCGTTTGCACCAAGGCTGGCCGTGCATCTGTTGATGGCGGGGACTGTTGTATTCGTGGCGCATCCGGGGGGGCTGGCGGGAGCGCTGATCATGACATTCGCGATCGCCTGGGCAACAAACGCCTACAATTTCATGGACGGCGCGGACGGACTCGCCGGTACGATGGCGCTGGTTGGCTTTGCCGCCTATGGTGCCGGTTTCGCGTTGGCAGGCCAGGACGCACTGGCCGTGATGTGCATCGCGGTTGCCGGGGGCGCTGCCGGATTCCTGCGCTACAACTGGCATCCGGCGCGCATCTTCATGGGCGACGTGGGTGCCATTCCGCTGGGCTTCATGGCGGGCGGATTTGGCTGGGTTGGCGCAGTGGCCGGCGCATGGCCGGCGTGGTTCGGGCCGATGGTGTTTGCCCCCTTTCTGCTCGACGCCACGTGGACGCTGGCGCGCAGGGCGTTGCGGGGAGAGCGGATCTGGCAGGCACATCGCGAACACGTCTATCAGCGCATGGTGCGCGCCGGCATCGGGCACGAGCGCATGTGCCGCCGCTGGGCGCTGGTCATGCTGTGCGGTGCTGCGTTGGCGCTGCTGCTGCGCATGCAACCGGGGTCGGGCTGGGCCGTGTTCGTGCTATGGTGCGCCGGATTGATTTACTGCGGTCGGCGCTCAGTCCGCTAAGTACAACGGGATGATGACGCTTCGATGAACCTCGCTCTTCGCTCGAACTGGCGGTCACTGGCGGTTTTCGTCTTCGACATGGTCGCCGTCACCGCCGCCTGGGGTGGAGCCTTCCTGCTGCGCTTCAACGGCGAGATTCCCCCTCACTACCTGACGTTGTTGTGGACCGGCCTGCTGGTGCTGCTCCCTGCCCAGGCCCTGATCTTCCGTGGCGCCGGCCTGTATCGCGGAATCTGGGTCTTCGCCAGCATGCCCGACCTGCTGCGCATCCTGCGCGCAGCGGCCATCAGCATCTTCGCGATCGCGGTGGGCGTGGTGCTGCTCGCGCCGCAGCCGCCGCTGCCGCGCATCGTCTTCGTCGCTTATCCGCTGCTGCTGATCCTGATCATGGGCGGCGGTCGCGCGATCTACCGCGTCCTGAAAGAGCACCGCGAATTCGGCGCGCTGCGCGGCGTGGGCAAACCGGTGATCGTGCTCGGCGCCGGCCGCGAGGCCGCCAACCTGGTCGAGGAACTGGGTCGCTCGGCCGAGTGGAATGTGGTTGCGCTGCTCGATGACGATCCGGGCAAGCGCCACCGCGAGATCTTCGGCGTGCGGGTGCTCGGCGGCATGGACGAGATCGGTCGCTGGTCCGAGATCCTCAAGGCGCGTCACGCCATCATCGCGATGCCCGAGGCCAGTCCTGCACGCCACCGCACGGTGGCCAATCTCTGTCTGGAAGCCGGCGTACAGGCTTTCACGCTGCCCGCAATCGGCCAGATCATCAGCAACCACGCCGCGATCACGCAGTTGCGACGGCTCCACGTCGAGGATCTGCTGGGGCGCGAGCCGGTGGCGATCGACTCACCCCAGGTGCGCGAGCTGTTTGCCGGTCGCGTCGCGATGGTCACCGGCGCCGGCGGCTCGATCGGCGCCGAGTTGTGCCGCCAGATCGCACGCTTCAATCCGGCGCGCATCGTCGCCTTCGAACTGTCCGAGTTCGCCCTGTATACCTTGCGCGAGGAATTCGCCGAGCGCATGCCCGAGATCGATCTGGTGCCGGTGGCCGGCGACATCAAGGACCGGGCGCGCGTGGTCGAGGTGCTCGAACGTCACGCACCCGCAATCGTGTTCCATGCCGCAGCCTACAAGCATGTGCCGCTGATGGAAGAGCACAACGCCTGGCAGGCCGCGCGCAACAATGCGCTCGGCACCCTGATTCTGGGCGAGGCGGCGATGGAGGCCGGTGTCGACAAGTTCGTGCTGGTGTCCACCGACAAGGCGGTGAACCCGACCAACGTCATGGGTGCAACCAAGCGTCTGGCCGAGGTCGTATGTCAGGACCTGCAGGCGCGCTCGACGCGCACGCGCTTCGAGATGGTGCGCTTCGGCAATGTGCTCGGCAGCGCCGGCAGCGTGATCCCGAAATTCCAGGCGCAGATCGAGCGCGGCGGGCCGATTACCGTGACCCATCCCGAAATCACGCGCTATTTCATGGCCACACACGAAGCCGCCCAGCTCATGCTGCAGGCGGCCGCAATGGGTGAGGGCGGTGAGATCTTCGTGCTCGACATGGGCGAGCCGATCCGGGTACTCGACGTCGCTCGCCACATGATCCGTCTTTCCGGCTACGCCGAGTCCGAGATATCGATCGTGTTCACCGGCCTGCGTCCGGGAGAGAAGCTCTACGAGGAAGTGCTCGCCAACGCCGAACAGACGCGCGCAACGCACCATTCCAAGCTGCGGGTCGCGCGATCGGTGATGCCCGACGGGCTGGTGATGCAGGAGTTGCGCGACTGGCTGATGTATCGCAGTCCGCGTAGTGACGACGAGGTGCGCCGCGACCTGCGTCGCTGGGTGCCGGAGTACGCGCCCTACAATCCGCCCAAGCCGATGCTGGTCAAGCCGTCGAGCCCGTTCGAGGCGCAGGCCTGAGCGCCGGGTTTCGATGTCCGAACCGCAGTTGCGTCCACGCCGGATCGGGCTGATTTCGAGTCAGGCCCGATCGCTGATCAATTTCCGCGGTCCGCTCATCCGCGCCTGGGTGTCGCGCGGCGTTCAAGTGTTTGCGCTCGCGCCTGATTTCGACGTCGAAAGTCGTGCGGAGGTCGCCGAATTGGGCGCCGTGCCCGTGGATTTCCGGATCGATCGTGCCGGCATGAACCCCGTCAGGGATGCCGTTGATCTGGCCGCGCTCGTTCGCCGGCTGCGAACGCTTCAGGTCGATGCGAGCTTCGCCTACTTCATCAAGCCGGCGATTTACGGCACCCTCGCGGCCCGACTGGCCGGGGTGCGACGACGATTCGTGATGATCGAGGGCGCCGGTTACGTCTTCTCTGAGCAGGACGACACCGACGCGTGGCGCAGCGGCGCGATGCGGCGACTCGTGACGGCCTTGTACCGCGTCGCGCTGTCCGGTGCGCAGCGCGTGTTCTTCCTCAACGAGGATGACGTGGAACTGTTCGTATCGCAGCGTATGGTCAAGCGCGAACAAGTCTGCACGATCGGCGGTATCGGAGTCGAACTCGACCGTTTCGCGGTCGCGCCGCTGCCCGATGGGACGCCGGTGTTTCTGCTGGCCGCGCGCCTGCTGGCCCATAAAGGGGTGGGCGAGTACGTCGAGGCCGCCCGTCGTATCCGGGCCAGGCGTCCCGACGTGCGTTTTCTTCTTTTGGGCAGTCCCGATCTCAATCCAGCCTCGGTGTCCGCTGCGGACCTCCAGCGCTGGCATGACGAGGGCGTCGTGGAATGGCAGCCTCATGTTGCGGATGTGCGGCCGTGGTTCGCTCAGGCATCGGTGTTCGTTCTGCCCTCGTGGTATCGCGAAGGCGTGCCACGCACCATTCAGGAGGCCATGGCCATGGGGCGTGCGGTGATCACCACCGACATGCCTGGATGCCGCGACACCGTGACTCCGGGCGAGACCGGTCTGCTGGTGCGGCCGCGCGATGTCGACGACCTGGTCGCTGCGATGGAACGTCTGGTCGATGATCCTGCGCTGGTGGCTCGAATGGGGGCGGCAGGGCGGCTGCGCGCGGAGGCCTGCTACGACGTACACCGGGTCAACGCCCGGATACTGACCGCGATGGGAGTGTCTGGCGGTGGTTGATGGGCCGGTTCATGTCCTGATGGCGACCTTTGAGGGCGCGCCCTACCTCAGGGAGCAGATCGACAGCCTGCTCCGCCAGCGCGACCCGGACTGGCTTCTGCTCGTGCGCGATGACGGAAGCGGCGACGCGACACGCGACATTCTCGCGGACGCGGCAGCGCAGGATTCGCGCATACACGTACTCGACGATGAACTGGGCCGCCTCGGCAGCGCCCGCAGTTTCATGGTGTTGATGCAGCACGCGCAGACGCGTGGTGCCCAGACATTCGCCTTGTGCGACCAGGACGACGTGTGGCATCCGGAACGGCTCGCGCGCCAGCGGCAGCGCCTTGCGGAATTGTCCGCTGTGGCCGGGGACGGGGTCCCGTTGCTGACCTATTCCGACCTGTCGTGGATCGGGGCCGACGGGCGCGCTCTCGCCGACTCGCATTTCCGCCGCGCCGGCCTCGATGCGGCGCTCGACGGTGCCGGGCACTGGCTGTTCGCGATGAACGCCGTTCCCGGCTGCGCCATGGGCGGGAACCGGGCCTTGCTCGATTTGGCCCTGCCGGCGCCGCCGACGGTGATGCACCATGACTGGTGGCTGCTTCTGGTGGCCGCGGCCTGCGGCAGGGTCGGCGTCATCGACGAGCCCCTGGTCTGTTATCGACAACATGATGCAAACCTGATTGGCGCGGCTGCGTTGCCGCAGCGACTCGCCGCGGCGCTGTGCGCCCCGGGCGACGCACTCGTCTCCGGGCGCAGGGTGTATTGGCAAGGCGTGGCCCTTGCTCGCGCGCTGGAACGATGCGCCGGGAAGAGCATGCATCCGGGATGGCATGCGATGAGTCACCACGTCATCCACGAGCTTGGTGGAGCGTCTGCGGCTCGCCGGGCTGTGGCCGCTATCCGTGGTCCGGTGCGCCGCATCGGTCTGTGGCGAAACCTGCTGATGCTCGCAGCAGCCGTGTCCGCTCCGCCAGCGGAGTCGCTGCTAGAATGATCCCGTTTTCGAGGACGCTTCCTGGCGTCCTCGCCCGCCCCGTGCCGCCGCACCCCCGGAAATCGAGAAGCCGACATCCATGAGTGCAAACCCCCGCTACGATAGCGACCCATCGAACCGTCGCATGCGCCTGGGCGAGATTCTGGTGCGCTCCCAGAAGCTTAGCCAGCGTGATCTCGACCAGGCGCTGCAGGCGCAGGCCCAGATGGGTGACCTGTTCGGCCGCGTGCTGGTACGCCTCGGCCTGCTGTCCGAGACCGACGTCGCGCGTGCGTTGTCCGAG
Source organism: Azoarcus sp. (assembly GCA_013911595.1). Lineage (GTDB taxonomy): Bacteria > Pseudomonadota > Gammaproteobacteria > Burkholderiales > Rhodocyclaceae > Pseudazoarcus. The sequence continues at coordinate 9,202 of JACESY010000064.1, read as the reverse complement.
CAGTTGGACATCGAACTGGTGCCCGCGTCCGCGTTTCCCGAGGAGCCGGTCGATCTGCCGCAGTTGCAGCCGGACTACCTGCTCACGCATGCGATCCTGCCGCTATCGGTCGTAGACGGGCGACTGCGTGTCGCCATGGCCGTGCCGCAGGACCGGTTCCTGAACAAGGCGCTGACCTTGACGACCGGTTTCGAGGTGGAGCCGGTGCTGGCGCTGGAGAGCGAGCTGCATTCGGCGCTCGAGCGCTTGTATGTCGAAGAGGAAGTCGACGACGAAGAGGAGGAAGGCTTCGCCGCCGGCGTGCTTGGCGGTGACAGCGAGTTCGTCGAACACCTCAAGGATCTGGCCTCCGAGGCACCGGTGATCCGCATGGTCAACCAGATCGTCTCGCGCGTGATCGACCTGCGTGCCTCGGACATCCACATCGAACCCTTCGAAGATGGGCTGCACGTGCGCTATCGCGTCGACGGCGTGTTGCAGGACGCCGAGCGCGCAGATGTCGCACTTGCACCGGCCGTGACCTCGCGCATCAAGCTGATGGCGCACCTGAACATCGCCGAGCGTCGGATGCCGCAGGACGGCCGCATCAAGACCCGCGTCAAGGGTCACGAGCTGGATCTGCGCGTGTCCACGCTGCCGACCGTGCACGGCGAGAGTGTGGTGATGCGTGTGCTCGATCGCGCCAGCATCAAGCTCGACCTCGCGACCATGGGTTTCGAGGCCGATACGCTGGAACGCTACCGCAAGCTCATCGATCGTCCGCACGGCATTCTGCTGATGACCGGCCCGACCGGCTCGGGCAAGACGACCACGCTGTATGCATCGCTCGCCAAGCTCGATTCCGAGGCGCTCAAGATCCTCACCGTCGAGGATCCGGTCGAATACCAGTTGCAGGGCGTCAACCAGGTGCAGGTGCAGACGCAGATCGGCATGAGCTTCGCACACGCGCTGCGCTCCATCCTGCGTCAGGACCCGGACATCATCATGATCGGCGAGATGCGCGACTCCGAGACCGCGCAGATCGCCGTGCAGGCCGCGCTCACCGGTCACCTCGTGCTGTCCACCTTGCACACCAACACCGCGGTCGGGGCGGTCATCCGGCTCGAGGACATGGGGGTGGAGCGCTATCTGATCACGTCTTCGGTCAATGGTGTGCTCTCGCAGCGTCTGGTGCGTTCGCTGTGTCCGGCGTGCAAGCGACCCGAGGAAATGGCCGACGCGGCCATCGAACGCAGCGGGCTTGCTCGCTTCCTGCCCGAAGGCAGCCGCACCGTGCAGGTCGCCACCGGTTGCCCGGAATGCAAGCAAACCGGCTACCGCGGGCGCAGCGCCATCCACGAGTTGTTCGTGATGGATGATGCGGCGCACGAAGCCATTCTCGCCGGGGCCGACGCGACCAAGCTGCACCAGATCGCGCGTCGCGGCGGCATGCTCACGCTCTACGAGGACGGGCTGCGCAAGGTCGCCGCCGGAACCACCTCGCTTGAGGAAGTGCTGCGCGTCACGCAGGATCAGATCGATGCCTGAATTCGCTTACCGTGCAGCCAATGGCGCAGGTGCCATGGTGGATGGTCGCATCGCGGCTTCGGGGCGGGATGCCGCGCTGCGCAGCCTGCGCGCACAAGGCCTCACTCCCCTGAAACTGGATGAGGCGGTCGCGGCTGCGACGCCAGCCGCGAGTCCGGGCGGCGCAGCGTTGCCGAAGCTGCGCCTGTTCGATCGCGATCGTGGGCCCGGTCATATCGAGGTCCACAGCTTCACGTCCGAAATGGCGATCATGCTGCGCGCCGGCCTGCCGCTGGACCGTGCGCTGCGCGTGCTCATCGGGATGAGCGCCAAACCGTCGTTCAAGGCTTTGCTCGAAGACGTATTCAAGTCGGTCAAGGCCGGCAAGGGCCTGTCGCAGGCGCTCGCACCCCATCAGGATCTGTTTGGCGAGTTCTACGTCAACATGGTGCGTTCCGGCGAGGCGGGCGGGCAACTCGCCGAGGTGCTCTCGCGCCTCGCGGAGCACCTCGAGCGCGTCAAGCAGATGCGCGAGAGCGTGATCTCCGCGCTGATCTACCCCGCCATTCTGGTCGTTGTGGCGGCGCTGTCGGTATTCCTGATGCTCGGTTTTGTCGTGCCGCAGTTCGAGGCGCTGTTCGAGGATATGGGAGAGGCCCTGCCGCTGCCCACGCGCATCATCGTCGCGGCCGGTCACTTCGTTACCGGCTGGTGGCCGGTCATCGTCGTCGGCGCCGTCGCTCTGGGCTGGATGCTGCGCGTCTGGCTCGCCAGTCCGGCCGGTCGCGCCTGGCGCGATCAGCGTCTCATCGGCCTGCCGGTGTTCGGCGCCATCGTGCGCAAGTACGAGATCACGCGTTTTGCGCGCAGTCTCGGCACGCTGCTCGCCAGCGGCGTGCCCATCGTGATGGCCATCCGCATCGCCACCGAGACCATCAGCAACCGTGGCCTGCGTGATTCGATCCGCGACGTGCCGGCCTCGATCAAGCAGGGCGGGCGGCTTGCGGACGCGCTCGAGCGCGCCGGGCTGTTCTCGGCGCTGGGGCTCAACATGGTGCGCCTGGGTGAAGAGACCGGGCGCCTGGATGCGATGCTGCTGGAGCTCGCGCGCGTCTATGACGGCGAGGTGCAGGCTGCGGTCAAGCGTGCGTTGACACTGCTCGAACCGCTGCTGATCATCGTGCTCGGCGTCGCCATCGCGGGGATCATCGTGTCGATCCTGATGGGAATTCTGTCGGTCAACGATCTCGCCATATGACGGCAATGCTCCCCCGGCGACACAGTTCGATACATCCGCTCGGGGTTCGCGCGATGCAAGGGTTGCGACGAACCCTATAATGTCTGGCTGGTGGTCCGTCCGCCCCGCGCATTTTTGTGAAAGAGGCACCATGAACCTTCGTCCAAATCGTCGCCGCAGTATCGGCTTCACCCTCGTGGAACTGCTCGTCGTGCTCGCCATCCTGGGTCTGCTCGCCGGCCTCGTCGGTCCGCGTGTGCTCAGCCAGCTCGATGGCGCCAAGAGCAAGACTGCGGTCGTCCAGATCAAGGATCTCGAGCAGGCCGTCGAGATATTCAAGCTCGACGTCGGGCGTTTTCCGACCTCGGACGAAGGTCTGGATGCGCTGATCAGTGATCCCGGCGTGAACGGCTGGAATGGTCCCTACCTGCGCCGCGAGTTGCCCGATGACCCTTGGGGCAACGCGTTCCGCTACGAGTCTCCGGGACGCAACGGCGACGTCGACATCTACAGCTACGGCGCCGACAACGCTCCCGGCGGTAGTGGCGAAAACGCCGATCTCGGCAACTGGCAGTAAGCCGCAGTGCGTGTGGAAGGGGTTCCGTCGCGGAGGCCCTTCGAGGTCGCGGGCTTCACGCTGATCGAGCTCATCGTGGCGCTGGCGATCGCCGGAATTGCGCTCGCGGTGGTTCCGTTCAGCATGTACAAGCTCTACGAATCCGCCCAGTACCGTACGGCCGTCCGTGACGTGCTGGCCGGCCTCAAGACGGCACGCGGCGAATCGGCGTGCACAGGTGGTCCGGTGCCGTTCACCGTCGATCTGGAAGCGTCGAGCTTCGATATCGCGGGCCAGCGCGAGACCCGCCTGCCCTCGGGGCTGGAGTTCGGCCTCATCGTCGCCGAGCGCGAGTTCGACGGGCAGCGCGGCAGTATCGTGTTCTACCCCGACGGCAGCTCCACCGGGGGCAGTGTCACGGTTCGGCGCGACAATGGGGACGGCGTGCGCCTGCGCGTCGACTGGTTGCTCGGGCGCGTGACCCAGGAGCCTTTGGATTGATGCGCGTCACCGGTGTCCGCCGCCGACAGGGCGGATTCTCCATCCTCGAAGTGCTGATCGCCTTCGTCATCATGGCGATGTCGATGGCCGCGCTGTATCACGCGATCGGTGGCAGTGTGCGCGGCTTCGCCGCGTCCGACGACCGGGTGCGCGCCGCGTTGATTGCGGATTCGCTGTTCGAGATGTTCGAGTCGGTGCCGGAGCAGGGCGTCGACGTCTCGGGCGAGCAGGGCGAACGCTACCGCTGGCGTGTATATAGCGAGCCCTTCGAAGTGCCATTCGAATCGCCGCGCTGGCTCTTGCAGCAGCTCCATGTCGAGGTTCGCTGGGGGAGTGGCGAGGACGACCGGGTCGTGCGCCTGTGGAGTCTTCGGCCCGTGAGGGAAGAGCCATGACGCCTCGCTTCCCCGCGGATTCGCGCGGTTTCACGCTGATCGAGGTAATCGTTGCGCTCAGTCTGCTGTCGATTCTGATGGTTGGCCTGATCGGCGCGCTCGTCACCTTCGGCAATACCGGTTCCCGACTCGAGCAGCGAGCCCTGGAGAGCGATGACGTCCGGCTGGTCCACGCCTTTCTGCGCCAGTCGCTTGCGGCCGCCTCTGCGCAGCAGCAGGTCCGCGAGGAGGATCAGGCGCTGACCGTCGGCTTTGTCGGAGGTGAGCAACAGCTCGAATGGGTCGGCCTGATGCCTGCCCGGCATGGTGCCGGCGGGCTGTACAAACTGCGACTGCGGCTCGCGCCCGGTGCCGATGACGAGGATATGTTGATGCTCGACTACCGTCCTTACCTCGGCGAAGAGGATACGGGTGACTGGTCGACCGGGCGCACGCACGAATTGATCGATGGCCAGCTCCTGCTCGCCTTCTCGTATCTGCGCGCGGGTACGGACGCGTGGCAGCCCTATTGGGACGACCCGGCAGTGCTGCCCGAGCTGGTCCGCATGGAACTCGAGCGCGACGGCGAGCGCTGGCCCGATTTTGCCGTGCGCGTGCTCGCCGCCGAGCCGGGTGTCGATCTTGACCGCAGCACCGACGAGAGGCGGCAATGATGGCGCGCCGCTTGTCTCGTCGCACTTCCCGTGGCCTCGCGCTGGTCGTCGTGCTGTGGATGGTCGCCGCCCTGTCCTTGCTTGCCGCGGGGCTGGCAGGTTTGTCCCGAGGCGAGATTCGCGTCGCCCAGAATGTCCGCATGGCGTCCGAAGTCGCCGCCCTCGGAGATGCGGCGATCCATATGGTTGCACTGGGGCTTCGCTCCGGCGCGGACATGCCGCGCGGGAGTTTCGTCCACAGCATGACCTTCGGCGAGCGCGAAGTCTCCGTGAGTGTCGTGCCCGCCGACGGGCTGATCGATCTGAACGCCGCTCGCGAGCCTTTGCTGCGCGATCTGTTCGTATACGGTGCGGGCCGCGATGAGGTCGATGCGGAACAGATTGCCCGCAATATCGTGGAGTGGCGTGGTGTCGGCAGTGACCCGGAGGACACGGATTACGAGGAGGCCGGCATGGCCGGCGGGCCTCGCGGTGAGCGGCTGGAGCATCCCGAGGATCTGCTGCAGGTGCTCGGGGTGACCTACGACGATTATGCTAAGATCGCCCGCTTGATTACCGTCTCCAGTGAAAGTCCGGCGATCGACCCCTTGTCTGCCCCCGTGGAAGTCCTGCGAATCGTCGCCGAAGGCAATGACGAAACGGCCGAGATGATTGCCGCTGCGCGCGACGAGGAAGATCCGGTGGTCGATACGACCGGTCTCGTTCAGGAGTACGTCGGTGGTCGAGGCGTCGGGGTGTTGCGCGTCGATGCCCGGATTGACTACGACGGGCGCGTGTTTCGCCGTACCCGCTGGATCGACCTCAATCGACCTTCGGCTCAGGGCAGCCCGTGGCGGACGGTCAGAGTCGAGGCAGTGCGCGGTGCCCGGTCCGGCGCGGAGTTCCACGATGGCATTTGAAGCGACGAATCTTCGTTTGTTCGGGCTGGATCTCGGCCGTGCAGGGGCTTCGCTCCGGCTCGGGGTCGAGGGCATGTTGCGGTGGCCCATCTTTGCCTGGTTCTCGCCCCAGGAGCGCGTACATGTGTTGCGCCCCGACGGGGTCGCCGGCGTCTGCCGCGGCACTTCGCTCGATTTCGTGGAGGCCGGGGGCAGTGCGCGTGCCACCTTCCGGGCCGCAGTCCTGCCGCCGGAAATCGTGCTCTCGAATGAATGCCGGCTTCCCCAGTTGTCCGAGCGCGACATTGCCGACGCACTGCTGCTTCAGCTTCAGACCCTCAGCCCCTTGCCAATCACCGACATCGTCTGGGGCTGGCGTATCGATGCGGTCCACGATGATGCGCTCGACATAAGCGTTGCATTTGCGGCGCGCAGCCATGTCGATGCCTACCTCGAGCGCATGGGCTTGCACGGCGCGAACGAGGGGCTGGAAGTCTGGGCCGATGTCGGTGGCGAGGCGGTTCTGCTCCGGGGCTTCGGCGAAGCCGCTCGCCGCGATGCCCTGAAGGCCAGGCGCAGGAAGATCGTCGCACTGTCGCTGCTCGCCCTGACCATGCTCGCCCTTCTCGCGGTTTCGCATTTCGCCCAGGTGCGATCGCGCGTGTTCGACGCGCAGCAGCAGTTTGTCGCGTTGCAGGCCCAGGCCGGCCCCTATGTCGATGCGCGTGACGCGCTGGTGCGAGCCAACGAGCAGGCGGGTGCAATCGACACTGCGCTGGATGCCCGCGTCGACCTGCCCTGGCTCATCGCGACCCTGACCGAAATCCTGCCCGACTCTGCCTGGCTGGCGCGCATGGACGTCGAGGGGCGCACGGTCCGCATCCTCGGTCAGGCGGCCGATGCTGCCGGTCTGATGGAAAGCCTGCGGGCGCGGACTGAGTTCGCGCAGTTGCGCGCGCTCAGTCCGATTTCGCGTGGCCGCGACAATCTCGACAGCTTCAGTTTCGAGTTCGTCGTGCTCGGGGAGGGCTTGGCGCAATGACGCGATTTCCCGGCCGTGCGGCACGTATCGTCGCTGCCCTGATCCTGGGTGGCTTGCTGGTCCTGATCCTGCTGTTCGCCTTCGAACTGGCGTCGCGCTATCGATGGGCTTCGGACACGCTGGAGATGATCGAGCCACGCTACGCCAGGCTCGCCGGCGTGCAGCGCGCGGGCGATGCCATCGTGAAGCGCCGGCAGGATGCGAGCGAGGCGCTCGCGCGTTTTGCGCACGCGCCGGACACCGAAGTGCCGCGAATCGGCACCGATCTCCAGCAGAGAATCCGTCGAATCGCCGAGGAGTACGACGTGCGCGTGTCGGGCAGTCAGATCATGCCCGCACGGGAAGAGGGCGCGCTGATGACCATCAGCATCAATGCGTCGATGGACGGCGAAGTCGGCGCGATCGCCGAACTGCTGGCGAGCTTGGAAGCCGAGCAGCCGCCGGTCCTGGTCGACAGTCTTCGCGTGCAGGCGCCGCGCGCGCGGCGTCGCGGCGACATCGAAAACCGGGTCAGCGTGCAGTCGACCCTGAGCGTGTTGCGACTGACCCAATGATGCAGTCTCCGGTTCGATTCCTCCTGTTGCTCATTGGTGCGTGTGCTGCGGGTATCGTTGCGATGCTCGCTTTCGTGCCGTCCGCCTGGGAGGCACCGCAACCCCAGCTGCCCGAGCTGTCGGCCGTATCGCTCGCCGCGCTGGCCGAGGATGAGGCCGCAGTCATCGATTTCGAGGAGGTCGCCGCGCGGCCGCTGTTCATCGCGGGGCGTCGCCCACGGGTAGAGCCCGCCGCCGCCAAGGCGGAGCCCGAGCCGGAAGCCGACCCCTTTCCCGAGGCGGATCTGGTCGGTATCTTCGGTTCCGGCAGCGACGCGGGCGTCATCGTCTCGATGGATGGCAAGGCGGCCCGCGTCGGGGTCGGCGCCGAATGGTCCGGGTGGACGCTGCGTGCAGTCGATGGCGGCGGGTCGTCTGCCACCTTCGATGCGGCCGATGGTCGGACGCACGAGTTGAAGCTCAAGCGTCAGCCGCAGCTCGGGTCCATGGTGTTCCAGGCGACCGAGCCCGAAACCGAATCCGAAGCCGGGGAAGAGGCCGAGAGCGGGGAGGCGCAAGCCGACTCCGCGCGGGAAGACGCCGAAGCGCCCCGGTCGCAACGTACCGCCAACCGCAACCGCAATTCGCGCGAACCGAGCGCGCGCACGCGATGAGCCAACTTTCAGGAGCCAACAGGTGAATCATCCTCTGGCATTGCCTTTCAAGAATGTCCTTCCAGCGTGCGTGCTGGCCGTCGCGCTCGCGGGCTGCGCCGGAATCGGGCAGCAGCCGGGCCGCCAGGACGTGAGCGAGCCGCCGGTCGTCACGGGTGCCGTCACCGGCGAAGAACCCATCGGCAGGCCGGACAGCGCGGAAGCCGATCCAGGCGCGTTCGAGCCCAGTCTGATCATGGGCAACAACCGCATGTTCAACACGCCCGAGCCCTATCCCGGCGTGAGCCTGCAGGGCGAGTCCGTGAGCCTGCGTTTCGAGCAGGCGCCGGTAACCGAAGTCGTGCATGCCATTCTCGGTGACGTCCTCGATCTGCCCTACGTGATCAATCAGCCGGTCGACGGTTCGCTGACGATTCATACCGGCGGGCCGATCGGGCGAGACAAGATCCTCCCGGTACTCGAGGCGGTCCTGCAGGCTAACGGTCTGGCGATGGTGCTCGACACCTCGGGCGTCTATCACGTCGGCCGGCCGGAGTCCCTGCGTGGAATCTCGCCGTCGATCGCCGCTCTCGGCTCGACCATGCCGGCGGGTCAGAACATCCTGGTCGTTCCGCTGCAATACGTTGGCGCGGCCGAGATGGCCGAGGTCTTGCAGCCGCTCGCGAGCCCGGAAAACTTTGTTCGCGTCGATACCGTGCGCAATCTGTTGATCCTCACCGGCAGCCGTTCGCGCCTGGAAGGCATGATCGACGTCGTACGCACTTTCGACGTCGACATCCTCAAGGGCATGTCCTTCGGCCTGTTCCCGCTGGAGCACGTCGAGGCGTCCGAAGTCGAGGCCGTGATCAGCGGCATCGTGTCCGGTTCGGCCGGCGGCTCTTCGGCACGCCGGCCTTCCGGCGGCGGGGGCGACGGATCGGCGCCCGTCGGCGGGCAATCGGCGTCCCGGGCCCCGGCGGTGGCGAATGTCGAGATGCTCGGACCCATCGCGGGCGCCGTGCGCGTCATTGCGATCGAGCGCATGAACGCGCTGCTGGTCGTCAGTCCGCGCGCCTACTACGTCGAGCAGGCGCGCGAATGGATCGAGAAGCTCGACCGTCCGCGCGACGCAGGAAACGAACCGCAGCTATATGTATACCCGGTGCAGAACGGCACCTCGGCGCATCTCGCGGAACTGCTCAATGCCTTGTTCGGCTCTTCCGCCGCGACCACCTCGCGCCGCGATTC